>NZ_AP018439.1:6300000-6557365 GCF_009937955.1 Undibacterium sp. KW1
TTTGAGGTATGAAAGACTGAAAGTGGCTATTACTGCGTGTTTATGCAGGCCAGACCAGGTATTCAATGCCATTTTGTATAGAACCTATGACCAGAGCCTGGTTTTCGGCGCTTTCACAAAAGCTGGCGAGGGCACCGGCGGCAGTGATTTTATTGGTGTTGAGCTGATCCAGCCAGTAATTGAAGCCAGCCTGGTCTGGTGTACGGTGCAAGACATTCTGGTAGAAATTGGTGACCAGCACGGTATTCGTGGGTTTAGTGCCATACAGTTTCTGGAATTCAGCCGACAACATGAAGCCCGCCGCTACCGTTGTCAGACTGGAACCCTGGTCCATATCATTGATCCAGTAACCCAGGCCTTTCAAGTCTGGCTTGCGGTCAAAGGCCGCCTGGTACAGGCGGTAAGCCTGCCCGGCAATGCCATTGATATCAAGGGCGATGTTTTCATCGGTGAAATGCAGGCGTTCTACGTTGACTAGGGTATCCGTGCCTTCAGTACCAGTTTTAGCAGCGACTACCGCAGTGCCCCCTTTGACGCTGACACTGTAATTTGTGTGCAGACCGTTGTAGATGGCGGTATCGAGGCCCAGGTCACCATCAATTGCATCGTTGCCGCCATTGCCTGTAAAACTGTTGTTGAGCTTGTTGCCATACAAAGTGTCATTGCCAGCACCGCCTATCGCATTCTCTATATAGGCACCATAGGCGATGCCGAGATTTTGCCTGCCATCGTAAGTTGGTACCGTGCCACCGGTATAGCCAGGCGGATTGGGCGCAGACACCATGCGTATGTCAGAATAACTACCGGGGCTGAGGTCGATCATGCAACCCAGAGTAAAGTTGGCGACAGAAATTGTGTCATTACCACCAGCATCCCAGATGGTTTTCAGGAAAGGGGTATTCGGGTCGAAAGTATACACGTCGTTGCCCGTCCGGTAACTATTGTTGGCACCATACGCATATTGCATGGCAGCGATATCCAGCACCATCGGTGTTTCTGGCACGATGTACTTGAAACTGAATGAAGGCTTGCCTGAGGCATCGTAAGTGATGGTCCTGAACATGTCATTGGCTTGTTCCGTGTAAGACATGATGGAATATTGTGCCGTATCAAAGGCCGTAGGCAAGACCACATCACCCTCGAAAGGGTGCTTGAGCCCGAGCGCATGACCAAGCTCATGTATCAATGATGAATAATTGAATGAACCCACGCTCCAGTTGGTATTGGTTTTATTGCCATTGCCAGACAGCCAGATGTCCCCGCCAGAAGGGCTGACACTGCTTGGTCTGTATGCCCAGCCCCAGGCCTTATCGCCTGTTGATGTGGTGTCTGCGAATGAAGTCCAGGCAACGCGGATATTTCCTGCACTGTTGTTGTTGTCAGCAACCTGTACAAACTGTATGTCAGCGACATTGGCCCAGGCCTGCATGGCAGCCTTGGTGGCGGTTTGCTGTTCCAGGCTGAGCGCCATGTGGCTGGCACCCGGTTCATTGTCCGAGGTGTAGCTGCTGGAACTGTTGCGCCCATAAAAATAGGATTCGCCCGCAGTCCATGGGAAGCTGTAAGTCACAACTGCACCATTCAGGCCACCCCATTTGATCCCATGGAGCAGCGCATCAATCAGCGTGACGCCGGTTAGCGTAAAGTTGGTGGTCTGGCCTGCATCGCTCGGTAATGGCATAGGAATATGGATAAATTAATGGAGAATGGCCTTAGTATAGCCAGTTTGTTGCCTGAAAAACAGCAAGCGCTGGTCCTGGATTTCACTTTGACAGTAAATTTTGTAAGCAAAATATACTAGGGCTTGCATGCAATGCTGGTAAATAGGCCTCAGGCAAATTAAGCTATTAGCTTAACATTGAGGAGACGTCTCATGATCATTGCCATTGTCGTGCTTTTGTTCGCTGCCTTCTTATTGTATGTCGCCAGCTTGCCGGATCATTTTCGTGTCGAGCGATCTCTCGCATTCCAGGCCAGGCCTGAACAGATTTCCCCCCTGATTAATGACTTTCACGAATGGGAAGCCTGGTCTCCCTGGGAAAAGGCCGACCCGGCTGTGCAGCGCACCTATAGCGGTGCTGCGCAGGGGCAGGGAGCGGTTTATGCGTGGAAGGGGAACAAAGACCTTGGCGAAGGCAAGATGGAAATCCTGGAAACCCGGCCTCATGATTACCTGCGCCTGCAAATCAATTTCTACAAGCCATTTGCTGCGCAAAATACCATAGAGTTCCGTCTTGAAGAAAAAGATGGCGGCACGGTCGTCAGTCATGCCATGTTTGGTCCTTGCAACTTCATGTCCAAACTCATGAGTCTGTTTTTCAGCATGGATAAAATGGTGGGTGGCAAATTTGATGAGGGTCTGCATAGCATCAATAATATCGTCGAAAAAAACTGAACAGACTTACCGTAAGAGCAGCAATTTTGAAAGGACAGCACATGGCAAGACAGCGAAAATTCTATACCTGGTTATGCCAGCATAGTCTTGCCAGTTTTTTGCTGCTGACCCTGAGCTTCGTTGTGTTTGGCAAACTGTCTTTCGACATTGTCCACCTGTTCAGTGCCAATGCTGAGTATCTGCTCGACAATGGCTGGATAGGCCTGGTCGAAGGTGGCTTGCAACAATTGCTCGAACTTATCTTGTCAGCCTGCGCTGCCATGGCTGCCTACATGCTATTCAAACTCTGTGAACAGGCTTTGCTGGAACGCTTGCGCCACCGGCATGACTGACGCAGAAAGACAGAACTGAGCAAGAACTATCATGCAGCATCGCTGGAGGCTGTTTATTCTGCAGTCTGTCAGGGAGAAATCATTGAGTGAATCCAATTACCAACAGCGCATGCTGCGTGTGTTGCAGTACATCGATACCCATCTGGATGAAGACTTATCGGTGGAGCGTTTAAGTGCAGTTGCGGCTTTCTCAAAATTTCATTTTCACCGGCAGTTTTCTGAATATTTTGGTCTGGCGGCATTTCGCTATGTGCAGCTATTGAGACTTAAAAAAGCCATGTATGAACTGGCATTCCGTAGCCATAAACAGGTGATTCATATCGCGCTGGATAATGGCTATGAAAGCAGTGAAGCTTTTTCCCGTGCTTTTAAAAAAAGCCTGGGACTGAGCCCGGTGCAATTCAGGAAACAGCCTCAGTGGGACAACTGGCAAGACAGCAATTCAACCTTGATCCAATTGAGAGAACAGCATATGCCCATGACTTATCAACACGGCGATGTACGCATCGTCGCCTTCCCTGAAACCCGTATCGCCGTGCTGGAACATCGCGGCGCGCCCGGCTTGCTGCCCAACAGCATCCAGCGCTTCATTGCCTGGCGCAAGCTTAACAAACTGCCGCCCAGCGTCAGCGCGACATTTAATCTTATCTATGACGACCCTGAGCAAACGCCCGCTGCCGATTTTCGCTTTGACCTCGCAGCGGCAGTCACTGCGCCAGTAGCAGAGAACGAGCATGGCATCGTCAACAAGACTATCCCCGCTGGAGAATGTGCGGTAATAAGGCATACTGGCAGTGATGCTGAGCTCGGAAATGTCGTGCGCTTTTTGTATAACAGCTGGCTGCCACAAAGCGAGCGCAATTTGCGCGACTTTCCCCTGTTCTTCCAGCGCATCAGCTTCTTCCCTGATGTGCCTGAACACCTGATGGTGACGGACATCTTCCTGTCTTTGCAATAATAGCTTTACAGATCAAGCACCAGTTCACCCGCTTGTGCACGCGAGACACAGATGCAGATGCGGTCTTTTTGCTCTGCTTCTGTCAACACCGCATCCCTGTGCAGTGCCTGCCCGCCCAGCAATTTTACTGCGCAAGTGCCGCAATTACCGGTTTCGCATTCTGCCTGTGCTACTACCCCATGGGCGCGCACGGCTTGCAGAATGGTCTGATCAGCGCGGACATGGATGACTTTTTTACTGCGTGCCAGCTCCACCCGTATCTCTTCGTCCTTATTTGATTTTTGTACCGCAAATCTTTCATAGCGTACTCTTTGCGGGTCTATGCCCAAAGCCGCCGCAGTACTTTGCGCGGCAGCGATCATGCTGGTTGGGCCGCAGATATAGAACAGGCTGTCCTGACCGGCTTCTTCCATGATGTTGTGTATATCCATGCGTTGCTGCAGATCTGCCGCATACAGATGCAATGAGGCACCCAGTTGCATTTGCAACTCTGCACGATAGGCCATCGCATTGAGCGTGCGGCCAGCATAGTGCAAAGTGCATGGCCGCCCCTGCGCTGACAATTGTCCAGCCATGGGTTTGATAGCGGTGATACCTATGCCTCCGGCGATCAGCACGGCTGGTGCCGCATGCGCATGCAATGAAAAGTCATTACGTGGCAAATCACAATGCAGGTGCATGCCCAGCGCATAAAGATCGTGGACTGCTATGGAGCCTCCGCGGCCCTCGGGTGCGGCAAGCACGGCAATTTCGTAACAGTCAGCTGGTCCACCAGCAGAACTGATGGAGTATTGACGTGTAGCCGCCTGCCCGTCTGCCAGCAAGACGGGTACCCGCAAATGTGCGCCTGCGCTCACCGCAGGCAAATCCTTGCCTGCAGGGTCACGCAGTTCATAAGCGCGTATGCGTGGACTGAGTTGGCGTACGCCTGTGATCACCAGTTCCAGTGGGCCATTACCAAGGCTGCTGGGTTTTGCCGGTGCAGTCTTTTGTGTTAACTGTTCTTCCAGTTGGTGCTTCTCAGTCAGCAGCTTCGCCAGCATGCCCTGCACTTCCTTTTCGCTAAACCTGGGCGTGATATGTTGCGGGCAATTCCACTCTACGGCTTCTACCGTGATGACAATGGCACGCTCGACACGGGCGCGGTAGCCAGGCATTTCCAGCCTGGCGATCAGGCGCACATCATCCTCTTCATGAACGATTTTGGCATGGCCCCATATCTTCATGCGGCGGCGGCGGGCATAGTCCATGAGTATCAAGGATACCCTGTCGCTGGCAAGCAGATTGCCCACGCTAAGGTACTGGGCATTACCAGAAAAATCTGCATAAGCGATGGTCTTGTTATCGAGGATTTTAAGGAAACCGGCTGGGCCACCGCGGTGTTGCACGTAGGGCCAGCCGTTTTCTGAAATCGTCGCCTGGTAAAAGCTGTCGCGGGCAGCGATGAATTCCATGTCCTGCGCCAGCAGGGAATCGCGTTTTTCTTCCACCAGTTCAAAACCACGATTGGCTTCGCGGCTGCCATACAGGCTTTGTGCGGCTTTGACGCTTGGGGTAAAACTGATATCGGCAAATGCGCGTGACATGATGATCTCCTCGCTGTGACGGGACAGATTTCTGGACTTAGAGGCTGACTTTAGGGAAGTCGATTTCCAGACGAGTGGCCTTGCCCAGGATATTCGTCAGGATATTCATGCCCACATGGGTGATGACTTCGATAATGTCGGCATCGCTGTAACCGTGGTCGCGCATTTCCAGAATTTCTGTCGTGCTCACTTCACCTGCATGTTCGACCAGTGAGCGCGCAAATTTCACGGCAACCGCGGCTTTCGCGTCCTGGCTGCTGCCTGCACGGTTGGCAGCCATTTCTTCATTGTCCAGGCCAGTGCCACGGCCTATGGCAGTATGGGCAGAGACGCAATATTCACAGGAATTTTTTTGCGCGACTGCCAGGGCAATACGCTCGCGGGTTTGCGGGTCCAGGCTGCCTTCACCGGTGATGCCATGCAAGCCCAGAAATGCGCGCAAGGCGGCAGGGGAATTGGCAAAGGCTTTCAAAAAATTCGGAACCATGCCCAGTTTGGTTTGTATCGCTTCCAGCAGGGCCAGTTGCTCAGCATTGGCAGTTTCTTTGGTGACGAGATTGATGCGGCTCATGATATTTCCATTCAATTGAGGTTGAGGTAACGGTATTGATATGCAATGGCATGAACCACAGTTTGTATGTTTCATGGAAATATAGGAATAGACTAAATCCTAAATTAATTATTCCGGTAAATGGAATAATTTAAAGTTTGCCATCTTCCCTTCGAGAAATGCAGGAACTATTTCAGCTAAGATATGTCTGTATTTGCGCCTAATTGCTTGTATTTCATGGTAATTAGTCAATTTGCTATGAATCGTTTTGTTATGAAGCAATTAGCAAATCATGCGTATGACTTAAGAATTTAATTTGGAGTGTATTTTGTTTAAAACCCTTGCTCTTCCGCTGGCCCTGGCTGGTGTTGTTTCCTCTGCTTATGCTGACGAAGGTCAGTGGCAACCCTACCAGTTGCCACAACTAAAATCTGAACTGAAGCGCATAGGCATCAATGTGCCTGCAGAAAAACTGGCGGATTTGCAAAAACACCCGATGTCAGCGATGGTATCGCTCGGCGGTTGCTCGGCTTCTTTTGTATCGAATACCGGCCTGGTGGTAACCAATCATCATTGCGCTTATGGTGCCGTACAAAGAAATTCGACAGCAGAAAAAAATTATATTGCAAATGGTTTTCTGGCCAAGACACTGGCAGATGAATTGCCCGCAGGCCCCGATGCGCGCATGTATATCACTGAAAAAGTCGAGAATGTCACTGAGCAGATCAACAAGGGGCTGACCGCCGCCATGTCTGGCCGCGCCAGGGCTGAGCATGTGGAAAACCGTATCAAGGCGCTGATTGCTGAATGTGAGCAAGACAAGGCCTACCGTTGCTCGGTACCGAGTTTCCATCGTGGTCTTGAGTATTACCGCATACGCCAGATCATGATACGTGACGTGCGCCTGGTATATGCACCGTCAGACAAGATAGGCAATTTTGGTGGCGAGGTCGATAATTTTGAATGGCCGCGTCATACCGGTGACTATGCCTTTCTGCGTGCCTATGTAGGAAGGAATGGCCGCCCTGCCGATCTGTCTGTCGAGAACGTGCCGTATCAGTCAAAAGACTTTCTCGTCGTATCTGCCCAGGGTTTGAAGAATGGTGACCCTATCTTGCTGGCAGGTTACCCGGGCCGCACCAGCCGCTACAAACTGCCGGCAGAAATACGCTATGCCCGTGATGTCAGCTACCCTGCCAAAGTGGCAGAAACCAAAGCTGATCTCGCCGTCATTGCCGCTGCAACTTCAGGCAATGCTGGTGCTGGTGTACGTTATGCCAGCGTAGCCAAAGGCCTCAACAATGGTTTGAAGAAAACAGAGGGCTTGCTGGAAGGCTTTGCCCGCAAGGACATCGCTGCCATCAAGGATGGCCAGGATGCAGAGTTTCGCCGCTGGTATGCCCAGCATGGCAGCAACAAGGATTTGTTGAAAGAGCTTGATACCGTCATCGCTGCCGACATGGCGATGTCAGAAGAAGAATTTGCCTGGTCAGTTGCCAGCACCAGCGAAATGCTGAAGAGTGCACGCACGCTCTACCGCCTGGCGGTGGAAAGCACAAAACCGGATGCAGAGCGCCAGCCCGGTTACCAGCAGCGCGACATGAATATCATCGCTGGCAAACTCAGCCGCCTGGAACAATCCTATCTGCAAAATGTCGATCAGGCCAGGTTCACTGCAGCGCTGCAAAGATATAGTAAATTACCAGCAGCATCCCATCCAAAGGGTCTGGATGTATTGTTGCCGACACCAGAGAGTGTGGCCAGCCTGTATCAGCAAAGCGGCCTGGGTGAAACCTCCAAACGACTGGCCTGGATGGGCAAGGACCGCAAGGCTTTTGAACAATCCGACGATGCTTTTGTGCGTCTGGCCGTGAAACTGCATGACACTGCCATGTCACTCGAAGACCGCCGCAAAGAGCTCGATGGCAATCTGGAACGGGTGATTCCGCAATACATGCAAGCCGTCATAGAATGGAAAAAATCCCAGGGCAAGCCAGTCTATCCAGATGCCAACTCCACCCTGCGCGTGACCTATGGCACGGTAGCACCTTATTCACCGCGTGATGGCGTCATCAAAGGCCCGTTCACGACAGTCGAAGGCATAGTAGAAAAACACACGGGCAAAGCGCCGTTCAATATGCAGGAAAATTTATTGACAGCCGTGAAGGAAAAACGCTACGGCGTATTCAAGGACAATGTCCTGCAAACCGTGCCTGTCAATTTCCTGTCCAGTGCTGATACAACCGGTGGCAATTCCGGCTCTGCTGTCTTGAATAAAAATGGTGAACTGGTGGGTTTGAATTTTGATTCGACCTATGAATCGATTACCAAGGACTGGTACTTCGACACTGCCATCACCCGCGCCATTCATGTCGACATCCGTTACATGTTATGGGTCATGAAAGAAGTTGATCATGCCGATAATCTGTTGAAGGAAATGACGATCAGGTATCCGGCGAAGTAAGCTGCTTGACTCATGTAAAAAGCGTGTTCCTGAAAGTGGGACACGCTTTTTTTATCTCTCAGGATTTGCGTGGCATTTGCTCAAAATGCCTGCAGCTGTCAGAAGTCTCTAGCCAGGATAATTTATTCTCACAATAAATATCCATGCGCGGGGCCAGGCTTTCATGTTGATTGACTGTGCCCAGATACAGCATGCTGAGACCTGCATACGTTTCATGATTCGAGTTGTACAGGGGCGTGCCGCAATCAGTACAAAAATGGCGCTGGGTACGCGATGTGACGGTATAGCTTTTCAGCAGTTCCTGACCCTGGGTGAATGCCAGCTCAGCTTCCTTGACCACGACATAAGATGATAATGCTGCTCCTGTCATGCGGCGGCACAGGCCGCAATGGCAGGCGACGATTTGCAATGCGGGGGCCGGGTAGTGATAGGCAATTTTTCCGCAACTGCATTGACCGCTGATTGTTTGCATGGTGTCTCCAATTTATTATTTATTCGAGCTCAGGCACCTTCCCATTCCAGGCCTTTGCCATGTCCCCAGATCAGCGGGGCGACATAGCTGTCTGCCCAGGCCTCGACCTGGCCCGCTGGCATGGGGCGGGCGACGCCGTAACCTTGCGCCAGTTCGCAACCCAGGCGCATGAGGGCTACGCCATGTTCGGCACTTTCCACGCCTTCTGCAATCACGCCACGGTTAAAGGCGCGTGCCAGGCCGATGACGGCGCTGATGACGGCCAGGTCGTCTTTGTCTTCCAGCATATCACGGACAAAGCTCTGGTCGATTTTCAGGGTATCGGCGGGCAGGCGTTTCAGGTATGACAATGAAGAATAACCGGTACCAAAATCATCAAGTGCAAAGCTGACACCGATTTGCTGGCAGGCCAGCATGACTTCGCGTACATGCTGTATATCCTTGATGGCAGCAGATTCGAGTATTTCTATTTCCAGGCGTTCGGGGGCGACATCCGGGTAGGCTGCCAGCACCGCACGCAGGCGCTCGACAAAGTCCTTGCACTGGAAATGGCGCGCCGCGATATTCACACTGATGACCCAGTCCACATGCTGATGTGTCCATGCGCGCAATTGTTCCATGGCCTGTTGCAAGACAAAATCACCAACATCGATGATCAGGTCAGTATGTTCTATCAACGGCAAGAAATTCAAAGGCCCAACGATGCCCTGCTCAGGATGTTGCCAGCGCAACAGCGCTTCCATGCCGATGATGCGGCCCTGGCGCATATTGACCTTGGGCTGGAAATACAAGCGCATCTCGCCTTGTTGCAAAGCCTGGCGCACGCGGGCGCGCTGGTTGTGGTGGGTACGCAATTGCTGGTCTTGCTCGGCGTCGAATAAATGGAATTGATTGCGTCCGTTCAGCTTGGCCTGGTACATGGCCTGGTCGGCACAACGCAACAGGGTATCGGCATTCACATCATCACGCGGATAAATTGCCACGCCTATGCTGGCCGACAGGCTGATGCCTTGCTGTTCTATTTCGTAAGGTTGCGCCAGTACTGCCAGCAATAATGCCAGGTTCAGTTCGACACCAGCGATGTCACGCTGGTTTTGCAGCAGTACGACAAACTCGTCACCACCCAGGCGCGCCACATGATGTTCGCTGCCTGCATTGTCTTCCAGGCGGCGTGCAACCTGCTGCAATAATTTGTTGGCAAATTCCTGGCCATGGCTTTCATTGATGGCCTGGAAGTGGTCAAGGTCGAGCAGGCAAACTGCCAGCCATGTTTCCTGGTCGTGGGCAGTTTGTATCGCCGTGCTGAAGCGTTCTGCCAGCGCCGCACGGTTTTCCAGGCCGGTCAGGATATCGTGCCCTGCCTGCCAGTTCAGTTGTTGCATCAACTGGCGTTTTT
The DNA here is from genome assembly GCF_009937955.1 of Undibacterium sp. KW1. Classification (NCBI taxonomy): domain Bacteria; kingdom Pseudomonadati; phylum Pseudomonadota; class Betaproteobacteria; order Burkholderiales; family Oxalobacteraceae; genus Undibacterium; species Undibacterium sp. KW1. The sequence continues at coordinate 6,310,154 of NZ_AP018439.1, forward strand.
CACTGACATCGCGGAATACCAGGACACAGCCTGTGACCGTGCCGTCTCTTTGCCTGATCGGCGCTGCCGTGTAATCAACTTCAAACTGTTGACCGCTGCGTGCGGTCAACAATTGATTATTCGCTTGCAGGATTTCGCTGCTCTGGCAAATCTGCTGCAAAAATTCTCTCAGCTTGTCGCGCTGCAGTACATCGCTTAAAGCAAACACATCGGCCAGTTCATGCGCCTGTGCTTCCTTGCGGTTCCACCCACAAATTTGCTGCGCTACCTTGTTGAGCATCAGTATGCGTCCATCGACATCCGTACTGATGACGGCGTCACCGATAGATGCCAGGGTAGTTTCCACTCTTTCATTTGCCGCCGCCAGCGTGGCCTGTGCCTGGTTGCGTTCACTGATGTCAATCAGGGCACCTATGCTGCCTGTGGCTTCGCCATCGACATTGGTGAAACTGGCCTGGTAATAAATTACATCCAGTATCTGACCGGCAGCCTGTATCTGGATTTCCCTGACCAGCTTGCCATGTTCATTTTGCAGGGATGGCGCGGCGTCATTGCCCAGTGCCAGCACAGGCATGGGGCGGCCCACGACATCGGCAGCATTCAGGGCAAACAATTCTTCCCAGGCGCGGTTGATGCGCTGACAGATACCGTACTGGTCCTGAAAAAATATAGGGATGGGCAAGGCATGCAGCAATTGCCAGGTGAAATGCAATTGCTCGCTATTGGCGCGCTGGCTGCGTTGCAGGGTCGTGAGCAGGGTCTGTACCTCGTTGGCCATGCCATTGAAGGTGGTTGCCAGTGCGCGCGCTTCTGCCGTGCCGGTGACCGACATGCGTATCGAATGCTGGCCTTTCTTGAATTTGTCCGTAGCATCTGCCAGCCTGCGCAGGGTGTTGACGTTCGAGCGCAGGATCAGGCCCAGCAAAAAATATATAGTGAAAATAATGGCCAGTGAAATCTTGCCCTGGCTCATGACTTTTTGCCAGATGTGGCTATTTTCACTGGCGATGCTGGTTTCCAGGCTCAGCGTACCGATGTCGCCATTTGCCAGCCTGACTTGCCGGGCCATGCTTTCTGTATGCAGGGACAACAGGCGGTTAAACCAGGCTGGTGAGCTTGCCGCAGGTGCGGTCTGGTCCTGACCCTGAATTTGTTTCTGTATCTGCCCTTGTTTATATTGCCAGGTGATACGCCACAGTACCGGGCTGGATTCTACTTCCTGTGCCAGGAGCTGGCGCATGGACTCAGTATCGCTACGTTCAGACAGGCTGCTCAGTGCAGGGATGAGGAAGTGGCTGCTATGCCTTAGTTCTGTCGCTATTCTTTGTCTGGCATCGGCGACTTCGCTGTTGATCATCAGGTAGTAGCGCAGGGCGCTGACGGCGATGATCAGGAAAAAAAGGGGCAGGAATAAACGGGTATACACTCCTCGCTGTTGCCATCGCTGTAAAAATTTTTGTAATGTTTGCACAAATTCAACAAATTTCAGTGAAGTAAACCAGTTTGATTGAGGAGGCTTGCAGAAAGCTAATTGTGAGTAATTGTAACCTGAAGATTAATATTGCCGTATTGAAAAAAAGTGATACATGGCAAATATGTGTTGCCACTTTTTTGCGCAGACCCGGCCAGGCAGGCGTCATCGAATATAATGTGCCTCACTTATGATCCCGCAGTTTGGAGTGCACTCTTCATGAAACTCTACCGTTACCTGACCGGCCCGGACGACAAGAACTTTTGCCTGCGTGTCACAGCGGCCTTGAACCAGGGCTGGATCCTGTATGGCGGCCCTACGCTGAGTTTTAATGGTCAGCAAACCATCGCCGGACAAGCCATCATCAAGGAAGTGGATGGTGAATTTTCACAAGATATGGACCTGTCCAGCCTCTAGGTGCAGCCTGGATTTATACGCTACAGCAATGAATCAAAAGCATGAGAATTTTCCGACTGCCCTGGAAGCCTTCTTCCTGATCGTTTTTCTGCTCGGAGCCGAGGTCTTGCTGAATATGCTGGTACACGACAGCATGTTCTTCACGGGTGTCAGCATGGAAGAAGTCGATGGTGTCATTATGGTATTGGCGAATGCCATACTGTTTACGGCGGTGCTGCATTACAAGGGCATGAGCTATAGCGAGCTATTCCATTCCGCCGCAGCGGTCACGCCTGCCCGTCTCTGCCTGATCATGGTGCCGGTCATGCTGTTGATACCGGGGCTGGAATTGTCCTTGAGTTTCATCGGCGGCATGCTGGAGGAATGGCAACCTGTGCCCGCTGGCCAGCAAAGAATATTCGATGAGATGATGAGCAATGGTGTGCATTCCATCATCATTGCCTGCCTGGTTGCGCCTGTACTGGAAGAAATGCTGTTCCGTGGCCTGGTCTTGCGCAGTTTTTTGCAGCAATATTCGCGCAAGCTGGCTTTTCTGGCTTCAGCGCTGCTGTTTGGCATGGCCCACATGAATATCTATCAATTCCTGTGTGCTTCGCTGCTGGGCCTGGTCTGTGCCTGGCTATATGATAAAACGCGCTCCTTGTGGCCGGGCATTGCTTTGCATGCAGGTTCGAATGGCGTTGCCCTCTATGCCTACAGATGGGCAGCGGCGCGAGGTATCAGCGGCAGCTGGCATCCATCGACAGCGCTTTGTATTACGGCCCTGGTATCTACCAGCATAGGTATTTACCTGTTAAGGCGCATGCTGGTCGTGAAAGACCTGAGCTAGAACTTGCTACAGGCACAGCAGCCTGTCCGGCTGCTGTGCAGATAAGCAAGATCAACAAAATACCGGGGCAGGTGGTGTGAAAATCAGACTGGCTGCATTTCACGCTTCAGGCGGCGTGGTACTTCCCAGTCAAGTTCGGTTTCACGCTTTTTTTCCAGCGCATCGATATGCTTGAGTTTTTTGCCTTCAACGAATTGGCCGGATAAGAGCAGGCGTGGTTTGCTGACCGCAGACACCATGCCATGCGTGGCCCAGCGTGAGCGTGGCAGGCTGGTGGCAGCCAGGATGCCATAGTCAGCGCCGCAACTGATGCCTTTTTCAGCAACCAGGGATTCGCCAGTCTTGATGTATTTGGCGGCATAGATGCTGCCCTTGGTAGCAATCCAGCGGCCACTGTGGATTTCACCGCGCAGGCTGCTGACTTCGCCAGTGGCGCGCAGATAACCCCAGGTACTGATATCGCCCTGGCTATGGATACTGGCAACATCAAGGTTACCCTGACATATCAGATTCGCGGCAAACAGCGCTCCCTCAACCTGGATATCAGTTTCACTGAACAACTCACCCTGGCAATTACAATCACCTGCAACGTGGATGGCAGCTGCCGACAAATGGCCGCCAACAAACTGGATTTCACCAACTTCCAGCACATCATCCAGCTGTACATTGCCATGGCAATCGAGGTCGGCACAGGCGACATAACCGAGCGCCTGAATATCGCCAAAACCGCCAAAGGCATCATGATGATCATAGCGCTTCAAGATGGCAGGGTGCACCAGAATGTCCATATAGCTGCTGCCATCGGCGGCTGGTTTGCGCTGGTCGAGTTCCAGCATGCGTGCCATCCAGTCGGCGCTGCAACCGGTTTTGATGAGGTATTCAACATCGATATTGCCACCGGCATCCAGCGCATGGCCCACATACAGGGATTGCACGCGGATATCACCCGTAACCGTCAGCTTGCCGAGGCAAAACACCTCTTCTGCCTCCAAATCTCCATCAATCAGGCAATCACCGCCAACGATGAACTGGGTGGCAATCACTGCATCACCCTGGATATGCACGTCACCCGTGCTGGCAAATTGCTTGCGTTTCAAACGTGTGGTTTGTACCGGGGCAGGCAAGTCCAGAGCAGCCAGGACAGGCTTCTTTGTTGCAGGAGTAGTGCGCTTGGTCATGGGAACCTTGGAATAGTTGATAGATGGGTTAAATCAGGAATGGGATGAATGAGACGAATGAGATTATAGAGCCGCATTATCCCCGAAATGCTGGTGGCTCAGCAATCCATCACATGTTGTCAGGACGGCAGAGCATCCAGCCGTCCGCTTTCTGCCAGTTCGCGGATGATGCGTACAGTTTCGACGTCAGCTTCCTGATAGGCCGATTTGCGGTATTCGTTATACATTTTCGCTTCAGCATCTTCTGCTTCAGCACTGCCACTGTCATAGGCGAAACGGACAAACAGCGCATCTGGTTGTGGTTCTTCTATGCTCATGCGTAACGAAGATTGCGGGATGTCTTTCTGCGCTGCGACATCATAATGCACATGCTCAAGATGGACGAGGCTGACGTGGTCGGTGATTTCCAGCGTGCCATATTTGAGGGTACGCGTCATGCTGGCTTCATTGCGGTCCATGATGCTGGCGTCATCGAGATAAGAGACAAACAACCTTGGCATTTCTGCCCGCAAGACCAGGCCACGCCATAATTGTTCGCGAGTGATCACCTCTACCGCAGGATTGCCGAGGTCATTGATTTCTACTAAATGTTCAAATTTCATGGAGCACCTTTTTTCTGATGCCGCCAGTTTACTCCAGCTTGCCCTTGCCTGCTCTTGCTTTCCCTGGTCCATGAACGTGGATTCAGGCCTTGAGTATGGAATCAACCAGAGTTAAAAATGCCTGGTAGCGTATCGGTTTTGCCATATAGGCATCACAGCCAGCAGCGCGGAAGCGTTCTTCATCACCACTCATGGCAAAGGCAGTCAGGGCGACTATCTTGATATGGGCAGTCGCTGCGGCAGCCTTGAGCTGCCGGGTGGCAGTCATTCCGTCTATGCCTGGCAATTGCATGTCCATCAGTATCAGGTCGGGCAGTTCTATTCTGGCAACTTGCAAACCGGCTTCGGCATCGACCGCCTGCAGCACTTCATAACCGGCATTTTGCAACAGGAATGCCGCCAGCTTCATATTGACCGGGTTGTCTTCAATGATCAGTACACGCGCCATCTCACTTACCCCTGCCTGCCATGGCCCGCCTTACTTCACCAATGAAACGACCGTGATTGAAATCAGATTTTTCCATGACTTTTTTGACATCACCATTCAGGCGTATCCTGTCGTCTGCCGTAATTTGCTTGGCGGTCAGGACAATAATCGGAATACTTGCAGTGACTGTATCACTTTTCAGCGCTTCCACCACATCAAAACCATTAATTTCAGGCATCATCAAGTCCAGCACAATCAGGTCTGGCTTGTATTGCCTTGCCATGTTGATGCCATCCTGTCCTCCCAGGGCCGCCAGGGTTTTATAACCAAAGGAATCCAGTTGCGCAGTGACCAGTTTCACTGCCTTGGGATCATCATCGACGACCAGGGCAGTTTTTTGTATTGCCGACGGGTCATTGCAAAATCCCAGCACACTCAGGGCGGTGGTCAGGTTTTCTCTTGCTATCGGTTTTTGCATGACATGGGCTGCTCCCAGAGACAGACCACGGCCACGATCAGCCACGATGGAGATGATGACCACAGGGGTAGAGGCAAATAGCGGATGTTGTTTGAAATGCTCAAGAAATTCCCAGCCATCCATGCCTGGCAATAAAATATCCAGGGTAATCAGGTCGGGGTGCTCTTTGCCTGCCATCGCCAGTGCAGCTTCTGCGGTACTGGCACGGACGATGCGAAAGCCTTCGCTTTCCAGCTGTACCCGCAAGACTTCTGCGGCCTGGTCATCATCCTCTATGATCAGGGCCAGCAACTCGCCATTGGAGTGGTGATGGCTGCTGTCGGTAGTTTTTTCGGCAACATGGGCATGAGAATTCCCGGTGATGCCGCTGTCGGTATTGCTTGCCGTCCTGAGCTTGCCGGGCAGGTTGGCGGTACGCCAGGGTAGCAGCACAGTGAAGGTGGAACCCTTGTCAGTGATGCTGTTCAGGCTGACACTGCCCTCATGCAGCTCTGCCATGCGTTTGACCATGGCCAGCCCCAGGCCGGTGCCCTGATGCTTGCGTGACAGGCTATTATCTATCTGGGTAAAGGGCTTGAAGAGCTCAGCCTGAGCTTCTTCCGGTATGCCTATGCCGCTGTCAGAAACCATGATTTCCAGGTAGTGTTCAAAGCGCCCTCCGGTGACCTGGTAGCCTTCGATCTTGCGTACTGAGATATGCACGCGGCCACCTGCCGGGGTGAATTTGACGGCATTTGACAAAAGGTTATAAATGATTTGCTTGACCTTGACTTCATCAAGCCAGATGTCACCGAGGTTTTCCTGGATTTTGGCCGACACCTGCAAGTTTTGCAGGCTCGCCTGTTCACGCACTACCTGCATGCTCGATTGCACCAGTGCGTTGATATTGGTGGGTTCCAGGTTGATCTGCATCTTGCCTGCTTCTATCTTGGACAGGTCAAGGATGTCATTGATCAGCGCCAGCAAGTGCTTTCCGCTATTGAAGATATCGACCGAGGCGTCTTTCTGCTGGCTCGATAAACTGCCCATCAGGCCATCCTTGAGTATCTCTGAAAAACCGACGATGGCATTGAGTGGTGTGCGCAATTCATGGGACATATTGGCCAGGAACTCAGACTTCATGCGGCTGGCCTGTTCCAGTTGCTGGTTCTTGGCAGCGATCTCTTCACTGCTGCTGCGTAATTGCTCTGCCAGCAGTTTCAGGTCATTGTATTGACGCAGATTATGCAGGGCAACGCCGAGCTGGTTGGCCAGTCTTTCCAGAAAAGCCTGTTCACCAGTAATCACATTATTGGTCGTGGCCAGCACCATCACGGCCAGCCGGTGTTCCTGGTAAAGCACAGGTATCATCAGTACATGCTTGGGACTGAAGTTTGCCAGTCCAGTCTGCAGACTCAGGCGGCTGGCATCAAGTGAATTGCTTTTGCCGGTCAGGGCAACCTGGCCCAGCAAACCTTCGCCCAGTTCAAATTCACGTGGTATATCGTGGCCCAGGCCATAACTGGCATCACAACGGAAGCGTGCATACCATTCATCGTAGCTGTAAAGCGCCGACATCAGGTAGCCATGCCGTTCTGCCAGTAAAGTCAGCAAACCATCGAAAATCTTGTGCCGTTCAAAACTAGCGGCAAACAGGTTTTGTGCCTTGACCTGGGTTTCATCATAGTGCGCAGCAGTCCTCAGTTTGCGCTCGGTCAGGGTGAATTCGGTAACATCGACATTGACTGACACACCGCCGACCAGTTGCCCATTATTGTCGTGCAAGGGGGCCGTGTTATTCGAAATGGTTTTGCGGCTGCCATCAAAACAGCGTATATCTGCCAGCTCATTGAGTATGGTTTCACCGGATTTCAGGGTGCGGGCCAGGCCCCATTCGTCAGCCTCTATGCGCTTGCCTGTGTCTGGCCACCAGCCTGCATATTCACCATACTGTTCCAGGTTGACCATGCGTGAACCGCCCCAGATCGCCTTGGCGCCCGGGTTGATCTTGGTCAATGAACCATTGCGGTCACAGATAAAAACACCTACCGGCAAGATATCCAGCACCTGTTTGAGCAGGGCTTCGCTGTCACGTACGGCGGCTTCTGCGCTGGTACGCTGATCGACATCGCGCTTGAATTGCCACCACAGCAAGGCACCGCCTGCCAGTGTAATGAATAAAACCAGTAGGCCTATATTGCGTGCCTGGACAAAATTGTTTTCGACCTGGGTCTTGCGTTGTTGCAGCAAGACACGCTCTTCCTCTTCCATGTTGTTGATCTGCATCAGCAAGGCTTCCATGATGATGCGCGGTGTACCGCTGATCAGATGTTTGCGTACTGCTGGATAACCTTCGGTCTGATAGACCTGCAGAGTCTTGTCCAGGGCACTCAAGCGTTCTTCCAGTTTTTGTGCAAGGTTTTTATACAGCAGGTGTTGACGCGGATTATCCGTAATCAGTTCGGCCAGTTTTTTTGATGCCTGGCTTATCTGTGCTGATTTGCTGTCACGCTGGCCGGTGAAAACATCTTCGCCAGTGATGAAATACAGGCGCTGTATGCTCTCCAGTTCCAGTACACCTGACCTGACGTCATTTAATTGATCCAGCACCTGATAGGTATGGGTTACCCATAATGAGTTTTCACGATAATCCTGCAGTGAACGGTATAGTTGCCAGCCAGCCGACAAGAGCAGTAGCAGCCCGAACATAAGCCCTGCGAGCAGTCTGAATTCGGTGCTGAGTTTTTTCATGGTGCATTTTCCGTGGTAAACACATGCGTGGCAAAACTACCGGTGAACTTTCTTGCAAACAAAGCTGTACTGAAATTTATAAAGTGCTTCACTGCAGGCTTTAATGATCAGGTGGCCTGCCCAGCCTGGGCTCCGGTGCAAATGCGATCAGGGTACCAACGCTCAGGTCCAGCACAAAATAATCTAGTCGCTGTTGCTCATCAAGACGGGTTTGCACCCGCCGTTTGCGTGCTGCACCGTAGGCCTCCTGCAATACGGGCGCTAATCCTGAGACCGGCATTCCTGTGCTGGGTAATGCCTGGGCGAGATCCCCAAGTATGCGCAGTGCCGTGCGGTTAAAACGGCTGACCACACCATCTGCCAGCAGGCAGGCACCCATGGGAAGATTATCTATGGCTTCTGCAACCATGTCTTTGTGTATCGAATGCATGAGCGCATCCAGTGTGCGAAAGGCATGGGCAGTCTCTGCATTGCTGAGAATACCGTTGTATTCTTTTAACAGGCGCTCACGCTCGCGGTTCGCCAGATACTGTGTCAGTGCCAGATTAACGGTTGTCAGCAATTCTTCATTGAGCCAGGGTTTGACCAGCAACTTGAACGGATGGGCCTGGTTGACCGCCCTCAGTACACTGTCGAGGTCAGGATAGCCCGTCAATATCAGGCGCACGATGTCAGGATATTTTTCCCTGGCAGTGATCAAAAAAGCAGCAGCAAGTTGGTTACGCGGCTCGCATATCAATACCCCAACATGGTGTTCCGCAATAATGGCCTGCGCTTCGCTGGCATCTCTGGCGCTCACTAAGGGGTGTTGCAAAGGTCTCAGCAATCGTGACAGGGCTTGTAGCAGACCGACATCATCGTCGATCAGCAGGATGGCTGGACGTTGGGTTTCAGGCATCGGCATGCTGGTCGAAAATAGCTGCAAAGCGCCCCGCCTCCGCAACAAAGCAGGACAATACTGCAGGATCGAAATGTTCAGGTTGTGTGCGGCTATCACCTTCGATGATGATATTCATGCTGCGTTCATGATCCAGCGCAGGCTTGTAAGGACGACGACTGCGCAGGGCGTCATATACGTCGCAAATCTGCATGACTCTGGCAGCGATAGGAATGGCATCGCCCTTGAGCCCATTTGGATAGCCGCTGCCATCCCAGCGTTCATGATGGTTCAGGGCGATTTCTGCGCCCATTTCGGTATACGGCGAGGTGCCACTGGAGAGTATGCTGGCACCCAGCGCACAGTGGGTGCGCATGATATTCCACTCGTCATGATTGAAGCTGCCGGGTTTTAACAGCACATGATCGGGTATGCCTATCTTGCCTATGTCATGCATGGGGCTGGCCTGGAAGATCGCATCATGAAACTCGCCGGGCAAATCCATGGCTTCTGCCAGTGCACGGCAGTAGTAACTGATGCGCCGCACATGATGGCCGGTTTCTTCATCCTTGTGCTCGGCAGCACGTACCAGGGTGAATACTGTATCGCGATAGGCATCTTCCAGTTGTGCCGTACGCTGTACGACCTGGCTTTCCAGTATGCGGTTATGGTCAGTCAGGAAATCGCCATATTCCTTGAGACGCAAGAGATTGCGTACCCGTACGCTGAGATCAGCCCGGTCTATGGGCTTGGTCAAAAATTCCTCGGCACCAGCTTCCAGGGCGCGCAGCTTGGAATTGCGGTCATCCAGCGCGGTCAGCATGATGACAGGTACAGGCTGGGTCAGGGGATTGGCCTTAAGTTCTGCCACTGTGGCAAAACCATCCATGGCCGGCATCATGATGTCGAGCAGTATGAGGTCAGGTTGCGCAAAAGCCGCGACTTTGAGCGCATCGCGCCCATTATTGGCGCTCAGGGTAGAATAACCTTCGGCATGCAAGAGTACTTCCAGCAAGCGTATATTTCTTTCTTCGTCGTCCACCAGCAGGATACGAGCAGATTTAAGGTCTTTCATAAAAGGCACCCTCCTGAGTGAAAGAATAGTCTGAGCTTATCCAATTGTCTAGCCTTTATTTCTATCTTTTTGGCAACAAAATTCCGGCTCTTATGATCTGCTTATGTGATCGATAGTCGCAGGGTATGGTGAGTTTATCTGTGCGGACTCTCACTTATTAGCCCGCTGGCGAAGGTTACCTGCCTATTGCAGGCTACAATAGCGCCTGCAAGTTTGTGCGGATCAAACCGTCGCCCCTTATTGTTTCCCCATATTTTCACCCCCTATGTCGCATGGCCTGAACACCCCCCAACGTAATGCAGTCAACTATATGGACGGCCCCTGCCTGGTGCTGGCCGGGGCTGGCTCGGGCAAGACGCGCGTGATTACCCAGAAGATCGTCAACCTCATCGAACTGCATGGCTATGATCCAAAGCATATTGCCGCCCTGACCTTCACTAACAAGGCCGCGCTGGAAATGCAGGAGCGCATAGGCAAACTGCTGGCCGAGCCGCGCCAGGCAAAGCAGTTGACGGTCTCCACCTTCCATTCGCTGGGTGTCAAGATACTCAGGCAGGAAGCCCAGGCCCTGGGCCTGAAAGACCGTTTTTCCATCATGGACAGCGATGACTGTTTTTCTCTGGTGCAGGATCTGGCGATTACCACTGACAAACAATTGATACGCCGCATACAGACAGCCATGTCCTTGTGGAAGAATGGCCTGGTTGACCCTGAGCTCGCCTTGCAACAGGCGAAAGACGAGGACGAGGCGATTGCCGCCCGGGTCTATCGCAGCTATGTTGCCACCCTGTCAGCTTATCAGGCGGTGGATTTTGATGACCTGATACGCCTGCCGGTAGAACTGTTCCGCAGCAATGAACAGGTGCGCGACAAATGGCAGCGCCGCCTGCATTATCTGCTCGTCGATGAATACCAGGACACCAATACCTGCCAGTATGAGCTGGTCAAACTGCTGGTCACAGGCATAGGCAAAAAACCGATGTTTACTGCCGTCGGTGATGATGATCAGGCCATCTATGCCTGGCGTGGTGCGACCATAGAAAACCTGACGACCCTGCAGGTGGATTTCCCCAATCTGGAAATCATCAAGCTGGAACAAAATTACCGTTCCAGCACCCGTATCCTGCAGGCTGCCAATTCCGTCATCGGCAATAATCCCAAGCTGTTTGAAAAATCGCTGTGGTCTGAACATGGCCTCGGTGATCCGGTCAAGGTACTGGGCATGCAGGATGATGAACAAGAGGCCGAGCAAGTCGCCATCATGATTTCTGCGCATCGCTTCGAGCGCCAGGCCAAGTATTCGGATTACGCGATTTTGTACCGTGGCAATCACCAGGCACGCGTGATTGAGCAGGCTTTGCGACGCGAACGTATTCCCTACTCCATCTCCGGTGGCCAGAGTTTCTTTGACCGCGCCGAGATCAAGGACATCATCGCCTATCTGCGCCTGATTGCCAATGAAGATGATGACCCGGCTTTCATCCGTGCCATCACTACGCCCAAACGCGGTGTAGGCCAGGCCACGCTGGAAGTGCTGGGGGCCTTTGCCGGGCAATGGCAATGCTCGCTATTTGCCGCCGTCTTCAAAGGTGGCATAGAAGCTAAGTTGCCTGACAAACAGTTACGGCCCCTGCGAAATTTTTGTACCTTCATCAACCAGGTTGAAGCGCATGCCCACAGGGAAGGGCATGCCAGCGAATTGCTGGACGACTTGATGAAAGAAATTAATTACGAAGGCTATCTCTACGACAGCTTTGAAGACCGTGCTGCGCAAAACAAATGGCAGAATGTGCTCGACTTTACCCAGTGGCTGAAAACCAAGGGCAGCGGGGGCAAGGATGGTACGGACGATCACCGTAGCCTGCTCGACCTGACCCAGATGGTGGCCCTGATGACCATGATGGAAGGCAAGGACGAAGAACCGGATGCCGTGCGCATGTCCACGCTGCATGCATCCAAGGGGCTTGAGTATCCACATGTGTTTCTGGTTGGCGTCGAAGAGGGTATCTTGCCGCACAAGGGCGACCCTGATGCGCCGCCCGAGACCTATGCCGCCCGCATAGAAGAAGAACGCCGCCTGATGTATGTGGGCATTACCCGTGCCCAGCGCAGCCTGCACATCACCTGGTGCAAAAAACGCAAACGTGCAGGCGTGCAGGTGCATTGCGACCCTTCACGCTTCATCAAGGAAATGAAACTCGATGAGGGAGATGCCCCGCCCACCGAAGCAGAAGTCATGACACCCAAAGAAAGGTTGGCAGGCTTGAAAGCCTTGTTGAACAAACCCAGGGAGTAAATGCACTGTCCGGGGTAAATGGCTACTAAGGGGTACTAAATTGGTGCATATTGAGCCTCTGGGTGGGCAAAAATGCTAATATTGCTGCAGGGGCATGTATCTTCAGTGCCCCGACAGTCATGCCAGGATACCCTGATGGCCAGATATTTTGCAAAAGGGATTTATGCGCCGTTTGCTTGCCTTGCTCATTGCCATGCTCTGCACTATGTTCGTGCTGCCCGCACAGGCTGGCAGCACTTGTGAGCGCGTCATAGTGTCGGCAGATCCTGCTTACCCTCCCCTGCATTGGTATGATGGCAAGCAGTTTCGCGGTGCCAGTATCGCCATCATTACCCGTATCCTTGATGAGATTGGTTTGCCTTATGAGCTGCGCTACCTTGGGCCGTGGAAGCGGGTATTGCATGCTGCCCAGAATGGCAGCATAGACATCATCACCACTCTCAAAAGTACCCCTGAGCGCCGCAGTTTTTTATTGTTCAGTGAACTGGTGATGAACAATCCTGTGGCTGCCTTTGTAAAAAAAGACCGTCCTATGCCCTATGCAAAATGGGACGATCTCACGGGTTTGCGTGGCGGCATTGCGCGCGGCAACCGTTTTGGTTCTGCATTTGATGAATACATGGACAGCCGCCTGCATGTCAGCGAGACAGACAACCTGGAAACCGCCTTCACGATGTTGCTGGCAAACCGTTTTGACTATGTGATCACGGGTTACCATGTTGGCCAGGCTTACATGGCATCGGCGAATATCGATGACAAACTCGTTCCCTTGCAACCCTTTTTGATCGAATCGCAAAACCTGTTTGGTTTTGTTGCGCAAAGCCCATGTGCCGTTCACCTGCCTGCATTCAACAGGCAACTGGAGAAACTGCATAAAGAAGGTTTCATTGAACGTGTTTTGCTGCAGGCCCGCGCCGACTGGCGCAAAGCACCCGTCATAGGAAAAAACTGATTTCATGCCGAACTCACCATCAATATCATCATCACCCACGTCCCACCTGATCACCACGAGCGAACAACTGCAAGCCTTGTTTGATGCCGTTGGTGCGGCATCCATCAAAAAGGAAGTGCCATATATTCACCCTCATTATCAGGCCATGATAGTAGCCTCACCCTTTGCGGTATTGGCGACACGTGGCCCTGATGGACTGGACGCTTCACCCCGTGGAGATGCACCTGGTTTCATCGTGGTTGAAGATGAAAAAACCTTGTTATTGCCTGAGCGTCGTGGCAATAACCGCGTTGATAGCCTGCGCAATATCCTGTTTGACCCACAGGTCGCGCTATTGTTTTTAATTCCCGGTGTGGGCGAGACTTTGCGCGTCAACGGCAAGGCCAGCATTTCTGTTGAGCCTGCTTTACTGGACAGGTTTGCCGTTGATGGCAAAGCACCCAAATGCGTGCTGCGCATCGCTGTTGATACCGTTTACTTTCAATGCGCACGCGCGATTATCCGCTCACACTTGTGGCAAAGTGCCGGTGAAAAAACGCCCGGCTTACCCAGCCCGGGCACAATACTGGCTGCACTGAGCAATGCTGAAGTTGATGGCGATAAATATGATAGGGAGCTGCCTGCAAGGCAGCGTGCCACTTTGTATTAAGCCGGACTTACGCAAAACCGCCCCAGCTGCGTTGCAGCTCCTTGCCGTACTAAAGTACTGTCTTCGTCGCTGACGGTGTAGTCGGGTTTCAGACAACATGTTGTCTGCCGACGAAATGAACCTCCCCTGCAAGGGAGGTTTCCTAAAAGTGATAACCTTGCTGGGACAATTTTGCGTAACTCCTTTCCAGTAATCGATTGAGTTTAAAATCGTGTTTATTAGTAGTGCGCAAGCTTTCTGGTATCCTGTGCCGCCTGGCGCAATATCGTCACCAGCTCAGAACCAGCTCAGGGCCAGACCAAATAATTACATGGAACTTATGATAATGAAATTCAAGCCTACGCTTACTCAGTTAATGCTCAAATGCCTGACCGCATGTGGGCTGGCGATTGCCGCCAGCAGTGCCTTTGCCCAGGCAGAGACGCCTGCCAAAGGTGTTTTCTGGGAAGTGAAATCCGACAAAAATACCGCCTATCTGTTTGGTTCCATCCACCTAGCCAAAGCCAGTTTCTATCCCTTGCCAGAGGCTGTCGATGCCGCCTATAAGCAGGCCGACACTCTGGTCGTGGAAGTTGATACGACTGATACCAAGGCAGCAGAGAAAGCAATGCCTTTCTTTACCTATGCAGCACCAGACAAACTGGAAAACCATATCAGGAAGAGCACCTTTGAAAGCCTGCAATCCATGGTCGGCCCGGCGGCTGCGCAGTTCCAGAGCCTGAAACCCACGATAGTCGCCACTGCACTGAGCATAGGCGTATTCAGGCAGCAAGGCTATGACGCTTCCAAAGGGGTCGATCTGCATTATGTCTTGCGTGCCAAGCAGGACAAGAAAAATATCATCGAACTCGAAAGCACGGCATTTCAAGCCAGTGTGCTGGGTGGTCTCTCCGATGAAGATGCAGACGCCATGCTGGCACAAACCCTGGAGGGCTTGAAAAGTGGCGATACCCTGCGTGAAACTGCGGGCATGATCGCCGCCTGGAAAAGTGGCGATGCAGAAGGTCTGGCAAAAATCCTGCAAGAGGCAGCCAGCAAGGATGTCGGTTCGAAAAAACTCATGAAATTATTGCTCGATGACCGCAATCAGGGCATGGCAAAAAAAATCCTGGGCTTGCTGGAAGAAGGCAAGAAACTCTTTATCGTGGTCGGCGCAGGGCATTTGTCAGGTGCCAACAGCATTATCGAATTGCTGGAAAAGCAGGGCCTGGAAGTGAAGCAGATCAAATAAACTGCTACATCCAATTTGCAAAAGGCGCAGGGCGTGAGCTCTGCGCCTTTTGTTTTTATAGGTGTGTTGTTAGCCCAGCCACAAATTATATTCTATGCCGTTTTGTATGGAGCCCAGCACCTGTGCCTTGTTCTCTGCACTTTCACAAAAGCTCGCGAGTGCACTGGCAGGAGTGCTGACGCCGGAACTGAGTTCCTTATTCCAGTAATCAAAGCCAGCCTGGTCAGGTGCCCTGTGCAATACATTCTGGTAAAAATTTGTAATCAGCGTCGTTGTGGACGGGGTTGCACCATACAGCTTTTGAAATTCCGGTGACTGGAAGAACCCGGCAGCCACCGTCAGCAGGCTGGAACCCTTGTCCATGTCCGCTATCCAGTAACCCAGACCTGCCGCATCGGGTTTGCGGTCAAACGCTGCCTGATACAGCCGGTACATCTGTCCGGCGACACCTTCAATATCAAATGCAATCATCTTGTCGTTCAGTTGCACTCTTTCCACATTCAAGATAGAGGTGATGTCGCTGCTTACCATGTTGCGCAAGCTGATGTCCGTCGCATTTTTCTGTATCGTGAAGTTGGCGCGGTTGTCCTTGATGACGAGCAGGTCAAAACCTGCACCCCCATCCACGGTATCACCACCGCCATTGCTTTCAAACCTGTTGTTCGCGCTATTACCTGTCATGACATCGCTGAAACGTGTGCCAACCACGTTTTCAATGACTGTATCGAAGGCAATCGACAAATTGTTTTGCGATACCGTATCGCTGGCCAGCCTGCCCACCGAGCTGCTGGAGCCGGGTGTGAGATTGATCGTCGCCGCAACCGTCAGGGCCGATAAATTGATGGTATCCACGCCACCAGTATCGTTGATGATTTTGAGCAGTATGCCGTCGGCGTCAGTCAGATTATAGGTAGTTGCATCAGCGTTATAAGCCTTGCCGCCATACAGGTATTTCAGGGCGAGGTAATCAAACTTGCCAAAGAAATCCCTCTCCTGGCCTTGTGGTGCTTTCACATAAGACATCACAGTATTGGCTTCGCTGTCTTCTGCCGCCGCCAGGAAATTGTCTGCTGTGGTTGACGCTGGTTCACCCGCATTGTAGTTACCAGGATGCTTGAGTCCGATTGCGTGGCCTATTTCATGTACCAGCGTGGCCCAGCTATTGGTGCCGGGAACGATATTACTGAGATTGTCGCTGACTTCATTATTGAGATAAATGTCGCCGCTGGCCTTGGTATCTGCAGTATCTGGGTAAGTCGCATAACCGGCACTGGTAGAACCCTGGGCATTATTGCCCAGCCTGATGAAACCATAGCTGCTGTTGGTATCCGTCACCTCCTTGAAGGTGATGCCAAATTGCTGGGAAATCAAATCAAAGATTTTGCGGGTAGCGACTTTCTGTTCATCGGTGAAAGTGCTGAAACCCTTCTTGTCAGAGTCTTGCGCATAATCCGGGGCGGTACTCATGAAGCTGTAACTGACTTCAACTGCCGTGCCCACCGGGCTGCCATTATTCCAGCGCGCCGTCGCTGAAGGCAGCAGCACATCTATCCTGTAGTCGCCGCTGTAGGGATTGACGATGACGGTATTTACTTGTGTTGAGACGGTGCCAGCCATGATGTTATTCCTTATAGTTGGGATAAAAAATCATCGTTGCGGTCAGGTCGTGCACCTTTTTCTCACTGTGACCTGGTGCCAAAATCTGGGTAAGTCTGGAGTCTGCAGCTTTGAGCAGGCGTCGCCTGACGCCACTATGCAGAATAGTTCAACGACCTGAAAATGAAAGCGCAAAGGATGTTAAAAAAAGTGACTTTATCGCATCAGCGTAAGTGCTTCGTAAGAGCAGTTTTTTGAAGAAAAGGGAAAATAAATACTACAGCGCGCGAGAAGTCTGTACAACATCCAGCCGGGTATAAAAAATGAAAAAAGTGAGGAAAATGTGTATCTGTTACAAAAAATATGAAAAATATTTTACTGGGATCAAATAAATTTATTTGCACCAGCATGAAGAGAAAACGCAATATTGGCGGGCTTTTCGGCAGAATTTGCACAAGCGTGGAGAATTTCGGTAGCAAATCAAACCAGCTTGCTGCACTAAATAAATGCGTCATGAGCATTATGTTTTTTGGAAATAATGCCTATACGAATTATTGATTTTTTAGCGAAGTGCTGGCGACGTATATTGCATCCATCTGCCCATGATCAGCTCAATTCAGCGATGCACACATCGTAGTGAAAACGCAGCAAATATCATGATGCAGTTGCAAATTCATTCATAACCTGAGGAGTTTATTATGTCCCCACATTTCCGCCTGTATGCCTTCGTCACTACCCTGGCTTTTGCCCTGGTCACCTTGCCTGCCTTTGCCATGGAAGCCAATGAGGCGTTTGCCGCATCTGGTTGCGAGGCACCGAGCTACGATCAACGTGCATTGAATGATGAAGAGCAGGGCCTGGTCAAGCTCAACTACCTGCTCAACGACAAGGGTGCTGTGATCGATGCAAAAATTATTGACTCCAGCGGTTTTCGCAAACTCGACAAGGCATCCTTGCGTGCGCTGAAGGCATGCCGCTTCCAGGTCGGTGCAACACCAGGCTGGAACACCCTGGCATTCGCCTGGACGCTGAAATAATTGCATTCATTGCCTGAGAGCTTGCGCAGGGCTTCATTGCTTCATTGGCTTGCGCAAGCGTACCCTTGCTGTTGATGAAATCAGTTGCGGGTATTTGTGTCAGAATGCTGTTTCAGCCTCATGGCATGGAAACGAATACAGCAAAATGATGTTAAATGACAAGCAGCAATCTGATCTGGCGCAAGATTTGCCAGAGCATCCGTGGGTATCTCTTGAAACTGCACTGGATGTTGACGCCTGGATGGATTTGCAGCACCGCGAATTACAGCAGGCCTTGGGTGACAAGCCAACTACTGGCCAAGGCATCTGCCTGACGCTGCTACATGGCGGCGAACTCTACCTGCATACCAATTCTGACGGCGATGTCATGCTGGATCTGACAGAAGAAGCACAATGGATAACGCCGGTGCTGACAGCCGTGACCCGCAGTACGCCACCGAATGGACAAGTCTGGGGTTTGCCAGGACATGTACTGATACAACTGATATTGGGTTTGAATAGCCTGATCTCCAGCAGCCGTCTGGTATTACGCCATCAATACAAGGGTGCCCGCATAGCCTGAGAGCACCCACTTCTGCACTCATCTCCGCACTCACCTTGGTGTATAAATACGTGCCAGTTCACCACTCTGGCGACCCTGCATGATGGCCTTGTCGATTTTTTGCAGCAGGCTGGCGTTACCATCAGCTCGCATGGCAATATGGATATCTACCGATGACACTGGTCTCGGCAATATGCAAAACAACTTGCCGTTTTCTTTGCTGTTTATTTTTTTGTCACCATATTCTGCCGCGTATTGCTGGTTGATATGGTTTTCCAGCCTGCCTATATTGCCACTTGCGCTATACAGCAAGAAGGCATCCATGCGGTGCATGCTCAGTTTCCTGAAACGCCCCAGGTTATTGCTGGTGTCATCCTCGACCTTGAACAAGTCATTGCTGAGGCGGTCAAATTCTTCTCCATAGCTGGTGCCACGTACTATGCCTATGGTCTTGCCTTTCAGGTCGTTGATAGAATTAAAAGTAAACCTGGCATTGCAGAGTGTCACCAGCAGCGCCTGGTCGCTAAAGATGGGCGCGCTGAACTTGAAGTTGCGCTGGCGTTCACGGGTTTTGGACATACCAAAGATCAGGCCTTCACCCATTGCCGCATTTTCCACTGCTCTTTTCCAGGGGTAGCGCCGCACTTCAAATTTGAGCCTGGTATGTTGCTCAAGGTAGCGCAGCAATTCCACAACCTCTGCAGAAAGCGGAATGACATTGCCTTTGCCATCCAGTTCTTCGCTCATCAATAACACCACGCCAGACTTTGTTTGTGCATGTGCCACACTGAGCCAGCCAGAGCAAACCAGCAAGAGGCAACACAATAAGCGTGTATAACTTGGCATGATCGACAGGGCTTTAAAGCATACGCTTTATCTTAGCGCAAATTATCTGCTTTGACTGTTGGCGGCTGTGCGCAAAAGCCGGTCGGGAGTGTAAAGCTTGTTAAATATGGCAAATCATTGTTGCGCCTCCAAAAACAAAAAAAGGGTCCATGCCATGCATGAACCCCTTTTGAACTCAGGTCAGTTTGTTTAATTCGCTACGCCATTCCTGTCTATCTTGACGATGCGTGAGCCACCTGCTTTCTTGACATTCACTTCAGCCTCGCCTGGGCCGGTGACCTTGATACTGGCACTGTCGAGCAATAAATCACGGGCATGCAAGTCACCACTGCCAGTCAGTCTGGCGCTCAGGCTTTTGGCTGTGCCTTTCAGGCGGGTTTCACCCGGGCCGTTCATCATGACTTCCAGCGCGGCTTCCGATTGCAATTCCACATCAAAATCACCAGAACCGGAATTTTCCAGCTTGAATATGCCTGTAATGCCGCGATAACTCTGGTTCGACGGACCATTGTTGATGATCTGTAAATCCCTGATTTTCAAATGATCTGCATTGACATCGCCAGAGCCGCTGCTGGTCAGGGTCAGGACAGTAATCTCACCACTCAGACTCAGCTCACCCGGGCCATTGCTGCGTATGCTGGCCTGTTCTGCCCTGATGTCCTCGATCTGGATATCGCCAGAGCCAGACATGTCCAGTTCCAGCGCCTTGATCGTTCCTCCCAGTTTCACGTCAGCAGAACCATGCTGCACGAGCTTGACGGGAACAGATTGCAGATTATCAACACTTAAGCCGCCGCTGCCGTTGATGCTGGCATCCAGTGACTGGCTCACAATATTCATGTGCGTATCACCAGAACCATGGAATTCGACCTCAGCCTTGCCGGCCTGCAGTTGCTGCAAATCCATGTCGCCACTGCCGTTGGACATCAATTTCAGGGCATTCACCTTGCCGGTGATCTTCAGGTCGCCGGAGCCGTTCAGGTTCACGGCCAGGCTGTCTGCCTGCAGGTCACGTACCTCTATATCACCGCTGCCATTATTATTGATACGGTTCAGGCCACTGGCAGTGACCCTGATCGTGCCGGGTCGGTTGGTCCAGGTAAAACTATAGGATTTACGCTTGCTGCGTATGATCAGGACCTTGTTTTCCACCACGGTTTCAATTTCCGGCACCAGATTGTCGTCACCGCTGACTTCCAGCGACGGGGTAGAACCATTTGTGACCACCACATCAAAAAAACCGGAATTTTCTATGGCGCTGAACTCAGTCACCGCACGCTTCTCGGTAAGCTGTTTGCCACTACCCTTGATGGCATCGCCATTGACCCTGACTTCGCAGCCGCCGAGCAAGACTGTCAACAGCGCCAGACATCCTAAAGATTTGATCATGATATCGTTTTGTAATAAGAGTTATTGGATGCTTCTAGTGTAATGTTGTTTTGTATGGAGATCACAAGGCAAAAAGACAGAATGCAAATTCTGTGTGACCAAGCGTAAATTTGCCGGATAAACCGCAGGGCTTTGATTATTATGGCGATATACACTAAGCTGGTTTTTATTTTATCAATCCTGAAATCATAGAATGACGTTAACGCGCCGCCAATTACTAAAGAATGGGCTCTTGCTCGGCAGTACCGCATTAGCTGGTCCGCATGCCATCCTGCATGCGGCTGACATTACCAACGCTGGCACTGAAAAACATGCGCAACCAACTCCACCGCCTGATCTGTTTGACTCACAGGCGCTGGACATAGAATTCTGGGTCAAGCCCCGCACCATGGACCTGATACGCCCTGCCACAGGCGAGCGCAGCAAGATACTGTACTGGAAAGACGGCGAAGTGCTGGAATCCGCCTACCAGCAACTGTGCCACATCCTGCGCGACGTCAATGGCAAGGAGACTGCACCCATAGACCCCAAACTGCTGGAAACCCTGTGGGCCACCCAGGCTTATATCGCCCGTTTTGGCATGACCAGACCGCTGGAAATCCTGTCTGGCTACCGTACCCAGGCTTCGAATACCCGTCTCATAGAGCAAGGCGTGCCCGCAGCCCGCAAATCCCTGCACATGGAAGGCAAGGCCGCCGACATCCGCATCCCCCAGCTACATGAAGAAATCCTGGGTGAACTGATACAAAGCTTCCGCCAGGGCGGCGTCGGCTTTTATTACCGCCAGACCGCCCAGGGTGGCTGGATACATACTGACACTGGCCTGCAAAGAAGCTGGAAGGGCTGAGCTGCCATCCTTCTGTCAAACCGGAAATCTGGCATTTCCGGTTTGATGAAAAAACAAAATTATTTCGCCACAGCCGCCTTGGCCTTGGCTTCGTCCGCAGCAATAAAGACACTCATTTTGGCCGGGTCTATATACCGGCGGAAGGCATCGTTCACCTGTTCCAGTGTCAGCGCCTGTATCTTGTCGTCCATGGCTTGTGACCAGGCCCAGGTGCGCTTCAGGTACAGATTGCTGTTCCAGCCGCTGGCTACTGCACCATCGCTGCTGCGCCCTTGTACTCTTTGCTGCAAGAGCCCGGATTTGGCTTTGGCCAGTTCATCGGCAGTGAAGCCTTCTTTGAGGGCGCGTGCCAGTTCTTCCTTGACGGCGATTTCCAGTTTTTCCAAATTCTGTGGTGCCGCCGTGGCGTTGATACTGAAGCTACCGACCGGATCAATTTCCCCGGCAGTCAGGCTGGAACCGCCGCCATAAGACAGACCATCTTTTTGACGTATGCGCTCCATGACGCGCGAGTTCATGCCGGCACCGCCACCAAAAATATAATTGGCCACACGCAGAGCAGGGAAGTCGGCATCGTCTTCACGCAAAGTCAGGTTCATGCGGCTGGAATAAACGCCATTTTCCTTGTCAGGTGTATTGAAGGTTTGGCGCACCACACTGACCTCCTGACGCTTGCTGGCCAGGCGGGTGTAAGGAGACTTGCTGGTCCAGCCATCAAACACTTTGGCAACCGTCTGTTTCGTGCTATCTACATCAAAATCACCGACGATGGACAATTCACCCTTGGATACGCCATAGAAATCCTTATGGAAAGCCTTGATGTCTTCCAGCTTGAGATCGCGTATGGCTTTCAGCGATTCATCCAGTGTCATGGATGCACGTACATCGCCTTTTGGATAGGTATTGAAATGCTGGGCCAGGGCGCGGCTCGCGACCGCAGATGGCTCATTGCGGGATGCCTCTATGCCGACCAGGGCTTTTTCTTTCAATTGTTTGAATTCGCTTTCCGGGAAATTGGCTTCCTTCAGGACATGCGCCACCAGTTCCAGTGCCGCAGGCAAATTTGCCTTGGTGGTCTGGAATGAATACAGGCCGCCACTCATTTTCAGCTTGGACATCTCATCAGACAGTTGTGCGCGGGAATATTTGCTGGTGCCTGTGCTCAACAAACCACCGGTAAAGCCCAAGACACTGGCTTTACCGAACAGGGTTTTTTCATCACCCCAATGCAAACTCAGCGAGACATTTACGGTTTCGCCCCTGGTCTTTTTAGGTAATAGGGCTACCTGCAGATTGCCTATGTTGCTCACTTGCGTGCGCTTGTCGATATTCGCCGGGGATGGGTCAAATACTTCTGCCGTCAGTGTTGCTTCTTTGGGTTTAAAGTCTTTCATGACTTCAGCAATACCAGGAGCCGTCGGTATTTCGGCACGCTGTGGATTATCTTCCGGGATAAAGCTGCCTACGGTACGGTTGTCACGCACCAGATATTTTTTCACGGCAGCAGTGACTTCTTCGGCAGTGACTTTGCCTGCATCATCCCTGTCCTTGAACAGATAGCGCCAGTCACCCATGGCGATATATTCAGACATGCTGATCCCTATGGATTCGTGGTTGTTCAGCAGTTTTTCATAGTAGTTGGCATTATCGCGTTTGATGCGTTCCAGCTCTTCCCTGGTCGGTGGATTATTCTTGAACTCTTCTATACCTGCCAGCAGCATATCTCTCGCCGCATCGACGGATTCGCCTTTCTTGACCACGGCACCAATGATCTTCAGGCCAGGCTCTACATGGCCCATGCTGCTGGAAAATACTTGTACCAGCTTGCCGGTTTCCACCAGTTGTTTATGCAGGCGGCCATGTGGTGCGCCAGCCAGTATGCTGCCTGCATAACTCAGGGCATCACGGTCATGGTGCAGGCCAGCCGGTACTTTATAGGCGATCATGACCATCTGGCTGTCACCCTTGCGGCGCACGACAAAGCTGCGTTCGCCATCCTGAGTTGGTTCTGTAGTCCAGAACTGTGGCAGGCTGCGCGTTGGTTTGGCGATCTTGCCAAAGGAGGCATTGATCCATTGCAGGGCTTTTTCAGCTTCAAACTTACCGGCTACCAGCAGCACGGCATTGTCTGGCTGGTAGTAGTTGCGATAAAAGGCTTGCAGGTTTTCTATCTTGACGTTTTCTATATCGCTGCGGTTACCTATGGTCGAATTGCCATAGTTATGCCAGTCAAAGGCCACGCTTTGCATGCGTTTCATGAGTACAGCTCCGGGTGAGTTCTCACCGCGTTCATATTCATTGCGCACGACCGTCATCTCGGTGTCGAGGTCTTTTCTGGCAATATTGGAATTGACCATGCGGTCAGCTTCCATCTCCAGTGCCCATTTCAGGTTGTCATCACTGGCCTGGAACAGTTCAAAATAATTGGTGCGGTCCAGTGAGGTGGTGCCATTGATGCGCATGCCACGCTTATTGAAATCTTCCGTAATTTTAGGATTGGTAGGTGTGCCCTTGAACATCAGATGTTCCAGCAAATGCGCCATGCCGGTTTCGCCATAGTTTTCATGGCGTGAACCAACCAGATAGGTGACATTCACCGTCACTGTCGGTTTGGATGCATCTGGCATCAGCAATACGCGCAGGCCATTGGGCAGACGGTATTCCGTGATTCCCTCAACACTGGTCACCTGGCTGACACCTTTGGGCAGAGTGTCTGCCAGGGTGACCGGGGCGGTAAACAGGATAGCGCCGCCCAGTACCAAAGCGCGCAAGACGGGTTTGAGAGTAAGCTGCATGCCAGAGCGTAGTTGTTGCATAAAATCCTTCTATGATTTCAGGGTACAAAAATAATAAATCCGCCGGGCGGATTACACCTGACGGATATGATTTATGAAAATAGGTAAAGTTGCAGCTATTTTGTAATAAAGATAGACGACATTTGCCGACCAGCACTAAATGACTCTACACTAGTCGAATTGTAACTATGTGTTAAATATAGTCATTTGTCAATTGTGTGCTGGATTGTGCGTGGACTTCACTTCCAGCGTCTGGCTGCCACTCCAGCTATCACCTGGTGCCAGCATGATGGGGCGTAATATCGTCGCTGCCTCCACACACAGCATATTGTTTTCACCGCCAGCATGCAGGTCATTGATCTTGGCAGCGCCTGCACCGGGATTCCAGACCACGGCATCAGCAAAACCGCTGCTGCGTATAAGGGTGCTTTGTTGTGGCTGACGCAATTCAAGCTGGGCCGGGACCTGACCATAGATGCGGTCGGTTTCGCGGGTGATGTGCAGGCTGGGCTCCGCTTCCAGGCAATGATCTGCCCCTGTAACGGTATCGCGGTAATACAGACCCTGCAGGCCATGCAGGCTGACATCCGCAATGTCCTGCACCGCCAGGTAGGTATGCAGAGCCGTGCTGAAGCTGAAATTGGTGTCGCCCGTGTTGTGTATGTCCAACACGATTTGCAGGCTATTGCCCAGTATGCTGACCCGCAATTCTGCGCGAAAGACATAAGGCCAGATAGTCAGTCGGGCGATGTTTTCTTTGAGCTCATAGACGGCCTGGGCCGCACCGCTTTCCAGCAAGCCAGACTGCAAGAGCTTCCATTCAGAAGTGCGGGCAAAACCATGCTTGGGTAAAGTACCTTGATTGGAAAACTGCGGGAACACCACCGGCACACCACCACGGATGGCGACACCATCCTGAAAGGCCGAGGTCTGGCTCATGAATAATTGCTCAACCCCGCCCGCAGGTATCCAGGAACACAGATGCGCGCCCTGGCTGGCAATTTTTGCGGTGGCACCGTCTTGGGATGTGAGGCTGAGGAAATTCATGCAGGTTTTCTTTCAGTAAATGTTGACATGCATCAGTGTAATGGATAGTTGCGCAAATGGTATGAGTTTGCCATCTTCCAATACAGGACTTATGCAAAATTGTCCCAACGAGGCTAACGCATTTAGGAAACCGCCCTTGCAAGGGCGGTTCGTTTCGTTGGCATACAGCATGCTGTATGAAACTCCAACTACACCGCAGCGACGACGACAGTACTTTAGTACGGCTAGGAGCTGCAACGCGGTTGAGGCGGTTTTGCATACGTCCTGACACGACAAAAAAAGCTGGCTTTCGGTTAGTATGGCAGACACAAAAATCTACCACGGAAACCAGACCCACCATGTCCATCAACTATCTCGCCATTAAACACCTGCATCTGACTTGTGTGGGATTGAGCGGCAGCTTGTTCCTGCTACGCGGCATCTGGAAAATGCGTGACTCTGCGATGCTGGATAAGCGCTGGGTAAAAGTGTTGCCGCATGTGATAGATACGCTCTTGCTGGCCAGCGCCCTGACGCTGGCAGTATTGAGCGGGCAATATCCCTTCCAGCAAAACTGGCTGACCGCAAAATTATTTGCCCTGATACTGTATATCGTTCTTGGCACAGTCGCCTTGAAACGTGGCAAGACACCCGCCATACGCACTGCTGCTTTCATCGCTGCCGTCCTGGTTTTTGCTTATATCATCAGCGTTGCCCTGAGCAAGCAAGTCATACCATTCTGATCAATGAGACGTAAGAGATATTTTTCATGAGCATCTATTTTTGCAAACCAAAGTTCAGTCTCAGCCTGCTTGCTGCTCTGCCCCTGCTATATGGTCAGCAAGTCTTTGCCAGCGAGACCCTGCATGAACTGGCGCAAGATTTGCAGGCCGGTAAAACCACGGCACAGCAGATTTTTGATAGCTATGATGCGCGCATACAAATATATAACCAGGGCATACAGGCGGTGACCACACGTAATCCGCAAGCCCGGGCAGACGCATTGGCAGTAGATCTGCAAAAAACACCACGTGGCAGCCTGGCGGGTTTGCCCTTGCTTTTGAAAGATAATATCGCCGCGCGCGGCATGGTGACCACCGCCGGTTCACTGGCGCTGGCAGACAATCTGGCAGTGCAGGATGCACCTGTGGTAGCCCGTTTGCGCGCCGCCGGAGCCATCATTCTTGGCAAGGCCAATCTCAGTGAATGGGCGAATCTGCGTTCATCCCAATCAACCAGTGGCTGGAGCAGTGCCGGCGGACAAACCCGCAACCCCTATGCACCTGAGCGTAGCCCCTGCGGTTCCAGCGCTGGTTCAGGTGCTGCGGTAGCTGCGCGTTTGATCCCTGCTGCCATCGGTACAGAAACCGATGGTTCCATCGTTTGCCCGGCATCGGTGAATGGTCTGGTCGGTTTGAAACCCACCATAGGCCTGGTCAGCCGCACCGGCATCGTCCCGCTCAGCCATAGCCAGGATACGGCTGGCCCCATGACCCTGAACGTGCGCGATGCGGCGATGTTATTGAATGTCATGGCTGGCAGCGATGCGCAAGACCCGGCCACCCGCGCTGCCAACCGCCACCGCAGCAAGGACTATACCGCAGGCTTGCACACCAGCGCCTTGCAAGGCAAGCGCCTGGGCATAGTACGCAAACTGGTAGATGGTTATGACACCGCGACCAAGATGTTGTTCGACCAGACCCTGGTCACCCTGATTGCGCAAGGCGCTACCGTCGTAGATCAGATAGACCTGCCTTATCTCGAAGAACTGGATAAAGATGAATTGACGGTCTTGCTGTATGAATTCAAGGCAGACCTGAACGCCTACCTGGCTAAAACCCCAGCCACCGTCAAAACTCGCAGCATGGAAGACGTAATTGCCTTCAATAAACAACATGCAGACACCGTAATGCCCTATTTCGCGCAGGAACTGATGGAGCAGGCTCAAGCCAAAGGCAAGCTCAGTGATGCCGCCTATCGCCAGGCCAGTGCCCGCATCAAGCTGCGCGCTGGCAAGCAGGGCATAGATGCCGTACTCAAAAAATACAAGCTCGATGCCCTGATTGCGCCAACGACCGGTACCGCCTGGCTCATCGACTACAAGGCCGGTGACGTGCTCGAAGGCAGTGCCAGCAGCCCGGCAGCAATCGCCGGTTACCCACACCTGACCGTACCCATGGGGACAGTCAGGGGTTTGCCGGTTGGCTTGTCACTGTTTGCCGGTGCCTGGTCAGAAGCAAAATTGCTGAACATGGGCTATGCCTTTGAGCAGGCCAGACCAGCCCTGCCCGCGCCCAGCCTGGCAACTACAGCAACGGCTGCAAATAAATAGCCTGCCTTTTTTGACTACAAGGCAGCCCTGATCATATCCGCCGCCTTTTCCCCTATCATCATGGTAGGGGCATTGGTATTGCCGCCGATCAGGGTGGGCATGATGGACGCATCAACGACGCGCAAACCTGTCATGCCATGTACGCGCAATTGCGGATCGACCACGGCCATCGCATCCACACCCATCTTGCAAGTGCCTATGGGGTGATACACGGTATCGCTGGTCTGGCGAAGGACTGCACGTATCTCATCATCAGTATGCACATTCGCCGTCTGGAAGTCACTGGTGCGGGCTGCTACCAGAGCCGGTGCATCCATGAGTTTGCGCGTCAGTTTAAAGCCCTTGACCATGTTTTCTATATCATCCGGATGCTCCAGGAAGCGTGGGTTGATCAGCGGCGCAGCCATGGGGTCTTTGCTGTCTAGCGTCACTTCACCGACACTCTTAGGGCGTAACAGGCACATATGACAGGAATAGCCATGACCCAGATGCAATTTGCGTGCATGGTCATCCAGCATGGCGAGCACAAAATGCAGTTGTATGTCAGGCGCGCTCAGACTGGGATCAGTCTTCAAAAAGCCACCGCCTTCAGCTCCGTTTGAAGTCAGCAAGCCACGTCGTTGGCTTTGATAGCGGCGGAACTCTTTCACCATACGCAGGCTGCCGCCAGCGGATACACCGAGCAAGTCCAGGCTTTTGGCGCGGTATTTAAAAACGAAATCCGGGTGATCCTGCAAATTCTGGCCGACGCCAGGCAAGTCATGTACCACGGGTATCCCCAGCGCTTGCAAGGACTTGCCATCACCCACGCCAGACAGCATCAGCAATTGTGGCGTCTGGAAAGCACCTGCCGCCAGCAAGACTTCCTTGCCTGCCTTCAGGGTCTTGGTCTGTCCGCCTTGCCGGTATTCCACACCAACGGCACGTTTTCCTTCAAACAATATGCGCGTCACATGGCAGCCGGTTTCCACTTGCAGATTACTGCGCTTGCCCATGTGCGGATGCAGGTAGCCACGTGCCGCAGTCCAACGTTCCCCATTATGCTGGGTGACCTGGTAGATGCCCACGCCTTCCTGCTCTTCACCGTTGAAATCCGTATTGATATTGAAGCCAGCCTGGCGGGCCGCTTCGAGATAAATTTGCTGGTAGGGATTATCGCTGCGCAGTTCACTGACATGCAGCGGGCCAGACTGACCATGGTAATGGCCGCCATGGGTTTCATTGTTTTCTGATTTTTTGAAGTAGGGCAAGACTTCATCATAAGACCAGCCAGTATTGCCGAGCGCTGCCCACTGGTCATAATCCTGCTTGTGACCACGGATATACACCATGGCATTGATGCCCGACGAGCCACCAAGCATCTTGCCGCGTGGCTGGTAACCACGCCTGCCATTCAGGCCGGGTTGTGGCACGGTTTCAAAGGCCCAGTTATTCAACTTGGTCGGCAGCATCGCCACTACACCCGTCGGGGTATTGACTACCCAGCTATCCCCCTTGCCACCGGATTCGAGGATGGTCACATGCAGATTCGGGTCTTCCGTCAGGCGGCCAGCCACGGCACAAGCGCCGGAGCCGCCACCGACGACGATGTAGTCGGGTGTAGTAGTTGTCATATTGTCTCTTAATATTATTGTGGTTCACACTATATTGCCGAAATCTGAGTTCCGGTGTAGCTTAGGATATTAAATCTTCAGACTCCAGAACGTAAGGACAAATCCTGCCAGCTTGCAGCGAATGCGCAGATGAACAACAAAGTGCTCTCAGTACAGGACGCAGTATTTCCGGCTCACCCGTTTTCGGGTCTGCTGGCGATAGGCCGTGAGCGTGACTGGCGTTTGCAGGACATGTTCCCGGCGCTGGGCCTCAATGCAGAAGGCCGCCCGCCTGAGGATGTACGCATCAGCTATGCGCAAGCCAGGGAGAGTTTGCTGCAGGCACGGCATCATGGTGGCGCAGATCTGGGAATATTATCCGGTGCCCGCAAGTCCCTGCCAGCACTCGGTGCGATGGCGAGCGGCATGCTGGCACAAGCGACATTGTCAGAGGCCATGCATTTTGGCCTGGAGTACCAGTTGATCGCCGGTGCCATGGTGCAATTGCAACTGGAGCCTGGTGAACACACATCGGTATTGACAGCGCAACCCCTGTTTGATGATAGCGAGTTACAGGATTTCCTGGATGCAGATCACCTGGCAACCGCCATCAACGTCAGCCGTGCCCTGTGTGGCGCGGCCCTGCACATCGACAGAGTGGAGTTGCGTGGTAACAGGCAAGCCAGTCGTTCTGTTGCCGAAGGTTTCTTTGGATGTCCCGTCGTCTATGGTGCCGATGTCAGCCGTGTCATCGTCAGCAACAAGGTACTCGATACCTTCTTGATCAACCCTGACCCTGGCCTCGCCGCCAACAGCAAAATGCGCTGCGATGCAGAGCTGGCCGCAGTCGGCCTGACAGGCAGGCAAAGCCTTTTGCACAAACTGGTCAGCCTGCAATGTGATTACCGCAGTGTGCCGGAACTGGCGAGCGCATTGGGCATTAGCGAGCGTTCCCTGCATAGATTGCTGGCGCGTGAAGGCTGCTCTTACTTCCAGATCGCAGAAAGCCTGCGCATGGAAAAAGCCAGGCATTATTTGCGTAACACCGACATGAGCCTGGACGACATCGCCGCACAATTACATTATTCAGACAGCCGCAGTTTTCGCCGCGCTTTTAAGCGGGCAGTAAATCTGACGCCTTCAGAATTCAGACTGAATAATCTTATCTAATCAACGATACACATCAAACTCAAACCAGAACGTTGAGCCCTGACCCGCTGTGCTGACAAAGCCGATTTGTCCGTGCATTTTTTCCAGCATGGCTTTGGTGATGGACAGGCCCAGACCTGTGCCGCCTTTTTGCCGGGTGTCGGTACCATCGGCCTGGGTGAATGGTTCGAACAGGTGTTCCTGGAATTCCGGGGCGATGCCTACGCCTCTGTCCCGGACTTCAACACGGTAACGCGGGCCTTTGCCAAACACACGCAATAACACTGTTTCACCTTCACGGGAAAACTTGGCGGCATTGGAAATCAGGTTGGCCATGACTTGCATGAGCCTGTCATGGTCAGCCAGTATCCAGGCTTGTTGCGGGTGGTGGTCGAGTACCAGGTTGACCTTGAGTGAGCTGGCATACGATGTATGCAGTTCCAGCGCATTTTGTACCAGTGCAACGAGGTCCAGTGCTTCTGAGCGGAAGATCATTTTGCCGCTGGCCAGCTTGTCCATGTCCAGGATGTCATTGACCAGGGTGATCAGGCGTTTGCTGTTATTGTGGGCGATGCGTATCAGGTGCTCGGCCTGTTTGGGCAAGACGCCGCTGACGCCGGATTCCAGCAAACTCAGGGACCCACGTATCGAAGTCAGCGGGGTGCGCAATTCATGGCTGACGACGGAAATGAATTCCGTCTTCAAACGGTTCATGCGCAGCCTGTCACTGATATCCATCGCAAAGGCGACCCAGCCACGCTCAGAATTTTCCAGATGGCTGAGACCGACCAGGATGGGTACGCCGGTATTCCCGCTTTGCAGCAGCATGATTTCGAAAGGGGCGGTGGTGCCGGTATGTATCAGGTCTTTATAGGCTTGCTGGCAGATCTTCAAATCCTGTGGTGACAACAGGGTTGCCCAGGCGCTGTCCTGGGTCAGCAGGTAATCCCTGTCATAGCCGCTGAACTGGGTAAATACATCATTCACCTCCAGTATCTGGCCTGCTTCGTTACCCTGGATAATGCCGATCAGGCTGGAATTCATCAACCTTTGCAGGCGCTGTTCGCTGGTGCGCAAGGCGTCCAGAGTTGCCCTTTGTTCAGTCACATCTTCTATCATCCACACGGCACCGCGCACATAGCTCTCGGTCGGCAGGGCACGTCCGGCCACGCGGCCAGTGAAAGATTCGCCATTGAAGCGGCGCAAATGCCATTCAAGTTCCACCAGCTCATCAGCCAGCAAGCCAGGCGTGACCTGGGCACTGAAGGCTTGATAATCCTCTGGCCCCTGATACAGGAAAGTGGTTTTGACACCTATCATGGCTTGGGCATCAGGGAAGCGGCATAGCTCTGCCAGTGCCTTGTTGGCCCTGACGATGACACCATCGCTGACAAACATGATGCCCACCGGGGCATTGGTGATGAGGATTTCCAGTTCCCTGGCAAGTTCCTTATAACGGTTTTTGTTGGACTCGAGCAGCTCCTGGTTTTGCCTCAGCATTTCCTCGGTCTGTTTGCGCTCGGTGATATCGATGTGGGTGCCAACCATGCGCAAGGGCTTGCCCTTGCTGTCCCACTCAACAATGCTGCCTAGAGACATGATCCAGCGCCATTCGCCCGCCTTGTTTTTTTGCCTGAACTCGGCGTGATAGTCTGCCCCGCCTTGTGCCGCTGCATGGGCTTTGTAAGCGTGTTTGAGATTCGCGACATCATCGGGATGGACGCCCGTACCCCAGAAATAATCCCAGAACTGTTGTGGATGGCTAAAGTCGCCAGGTTCATAGCCCAGCATCTGCAAATATTCAGGGCTGAAGCTGCCTTCGCCGGTTTGCAGGTTGATGTCATACAAACCCTGGTTCGAGGCTTTCATGACCAGGCTGCGCTGGCGCTCTGCGGCCAGCAGTCTTTGCTCGGTCAGTTTGCGTTCGGTATTGTCACTCAGGAAGCCATGCCAGAGTACACTGCCATCAGGCAGGCGTTCCGGTGTGGCGTCGCCTACTACCCAGCGATCGGGTTGGCCATCTGCAATGATGCGGTATTCCTGGTGCCAGGGGCTGAGTTCGACAAAGGACTTGCGCACGGCCGCGATCATCTTTGGCAAGTCATCGGGATGGATTTTGGCAAACATGAAGCTGGCATCTTCACGCAATTGCTCAGCCTTGACACCAAAAAAAGTTTCTACCGCTTCACTGGCATAGGGCAGGCAAAAGCGGGCGTCCGGATAGCGGCGGAATTGATAAAACATGCCCGGCAGGCAGCGCGAGAAATTGGACAGCAAGGCGTGGCTGCGTTGCAATGCCGCCAGCTCGGTTTCTTCTGGTGCAAGCTCGGCTGACATTGCAGGTAACTCAGACATGTCCGGTAGTCTTTTCCATATCTGTCTACGCTATTCAGCGGTAAAGGGCAGTGATTTCGTCAAAAAAATCATACACGCCCTGTTCACTCATCTTGCGTGCATTCGACAATTCGCCACCTTTGGAGGCGAACAGTACGCTATTGTCCGGCCTCAGCAAGACAGCAGCGGGTATGCCTTTCTTGGTAGGATTGCCATAGAAATCCACCAGCTCTTTGTTCTTGTCAAACTGGCCCACGTTCACTTTAACGGTGATGAACTTGGTGGCCAGCAGAGGCTCATTCTTGCCATGCATGGATTTGTCGAGCTCCAGGCAATCCTTGCACCAGTTGGCACCAAAGATGACAAGGACTTTTTTATCGACTTTTTTGGCTTCTGCCAGGGCCTTGTTGATCGCTGCCTGGGCGTCGGCAGTTTCATCATAAGCCTGAGGTGGGGCAGCACTGGCCGGGCTGACAGCCAGTACCAGACTGAATGCAAAAAGCAGGGAAAGCAGTTTTTTCATCATTAATCCATTAGAAAACGCAGGAAAAAGCGACAAATGCAGGATGAGTCTATCTTAGCTTAAACAGTATGTGGCTGTAATTCTCTGTTTGATGAAAAATCGGGTTTTGCTGTATGGATGTTCAGTTATTTGCGCAATTCAGGATAAAATAGCTTGTTCCTGTTTTAATCCAGTTTTTGATCTTGCTTTTCATTTTATTAATTCTTTAAGTGGCGCCGTTCTTGAAAATGTTTATACAGTGTGACGTTCTTGCTACCCAGTGGCAGCTAATGATCAGTCGCACGACGCAGACCATGATGCATTGCAAGGCAATGCTTGATTGCCATGAATACTAAACCACGCAGGATTGCCCATCTGGACATGGATGCTTTTTATGCATCTGTGGAATTGTTGCGTTATCCAGAACTCAAAGGCCAGGCTGTACTCATAGGCGGCGGTTCTTCACATCGTCCGATTCCCAAAGGGGATGGCACGCATGAGTTTTCGCGCATCAAAGACTATGTAGGGCGCGGTGTCGCTACTACCTCGACCTATGCAGCACGGGCGCTCGGTATATTTTCTGCGATGGGTATCATGAAAGCAGCAAAGCTGGCACCGGATGTGTATTTGCTGCCGACAGATTTTGATTCCTATCGTCATTATTCCCGGCTGTTTAAAGAAGCGGTCGGCAAGATTGCACCCAAAATTGAAAATCGCGGCATAGATGAAATCTATATTGACCTGAGCGACCATCCGCAAGAAACGCGCGAACTGGCAAATAGCCTGAAGCGGGCCGTTGCTGAGGCAACCGGTCTGACCTGCTCAATTTGTGTCGCTCCTAACAAGCTGTTGGCAAAGATAGGCTCTGACCTGGACAAACCTGACGGTCTTACCATATTGAATATGGAAGACGTGCCAACTCGGATATGGCCCTTACCGGTAAAAAAAGTGAATGGCATAGGGCCAAAAGCAACCGAGCGCCTGGCAAGCCTGGGTATTAACACCGTGGGCGAACTGTTCAATGCGGACCTTGGGTTGCTGCAAACGACTTTTGGCAGTAATTATGCTGGCTGGCTATATAACGCCGCGCGTGGCATTGATGACAGGGAGATTTCTACAGAGTCAGAGCCCAAGGTCATCAGCAGGGAAACCACCTTTGACCGCGACTTGCATGCCGTGCATGACAGGGCGGTATTGACCGAGATTTTTACTGATCTCTGCACGCGCCTGGCGAGGGATTTAACAAAAAAGGGTTACCGCTGCAAAACCGTTGGTATCAAGATTCGTTATACCGATTTTCGTATCTCTACGCGTGACATCACCATTCCTGTTGCAACGGCTGATCCTGCTGTCATACGCAGGACGGCCGGGGAATGCCTGCGCCGGGTGGCGCTGGAACACCGCTTTCGCCTGTTAGGCGTCAGGGCCAGTGCCCTGGTCAGAGAGGCCGATGTCAGCAATGAGCGACAAGTCAGCCAGGGCATGCTGTTTGATGATCTCTGATATTTGTGAACGGTAATTCGGGGTGGGACAATGTTAAGAGCCAGTTACATACCTGCTGCGTTCCAGTCTGTCACTGCCCCAGCGGCTATGGTTTCAAATGCGTCGTCAAGCGTGGTGAAAATATCCCAGTGATCGACTTGCTTTTGTAGTGCGATAGCCTGTATCAGTTTCATTTCGAG
This sequence comes from Undibacterium sp. KW1, assembly GCF_009937955.1. Classification (NCBI taxonomy): domain Bacteria; kingdom Pseudomonadati; phylum Pseudomonadota; class Betaproteobacteria; order Burkholderiales; family Oxalobacteraceae; genus Undibacterium; species Undibacterium sp. KW1. The sequence continues at coordinate 6,345,034 of NZ_AP018439.1, forward strand.
CTCAGCCTCGCGCTTGCCCTTCCATAACTTGTCTGCTGTAGCGACGGCTAATTCTTCCAGGCTCAAGCCTTCTCCCTGCCATTGTGCGTGAGTTACACAGCAGCGGGCGACGATACTCTGCACGCCTTGTTCCAGCAGCATTTTTTCACCAGCAGGCTCATGCTGTGAGCCAGGGCCATCCAGCTCATGGGGATGCAGGATTTTCCCGGCGTCATGGATGGCGGCACCTAGACGTATCAGATTTGCATCGAATGTCAGGTCCATGTCTTCAAATTGTGCGATCAGCAAATCTGCCGCTTCACCGACCAGTTTGACATGGGTAAGCAGGCGTTCTGTTGCGCCAAGTTTTGACAGCAACTGGTAAGCGTCAGTGGTGGTGTTGAGCATGATGAGCAGTGAGGATGGGTAGAACTCATTTCATAAATAGGGATGAGTGCGAACAAGGCGATTTGGGATGCAGTGCAAGGTGTGGCCTTTGCTAAGGCTCATGCCTTAGCAAAGGACGCAACGCAGCAATGCACCCAAATCGTCAGTTCCCGAAGGGTTCGCCTCATAACACGTATCAGACAACATTGGATTTATTAAAAATAGTGCCACAATTGACAACCACAAACGTGTTACCGGTCCGTGTTATGAGGCAAACGCATCTCATTCATATTTATGAAATGAGTTCTAATAAAAAAGGCTTGCACAGAATCACGTGCAAGCCCACTTTTTAAAAACTACTAAAACTGATTATTTAAAATCACCCGCAAACACGCGCACGGTTTTTTCATATCCTAGGTGTCTGGCCATGGCTTCTTTTACCTGTGTCACGGTCAATGCCTGTATTTTTTTCTCTACTTCAGCACGGTATTGCATATTGCGGCCCAGGTAGAGATTGTTCGCCAGTGTTGGTGCCAGCGCGGCGTCCTGGCTGCGTTCGAGTTGATATTGCTGGATCAGGCTCTTCTTGCCATCTTCCAGTTCTGCCTGTGTGTAGCCTTCAGTCAGTACCCGGTTGATTTCTTCGCGTATGCCGGTTTCCAGCTTGGCACGGTTTTGCGGTGCATAAATAGCGCCTACGGAAAAAGTAGCCACTTCATCGAGGGCAGAAGCATTGAAACCAGAACCACCACCATAGCTGACACCATCTTTTTGACGGATACGGTTCAAAATACGTGAGTTAGCGCTGCCACCCAGCAGGTAGTTACCCAAAACCAGCGCAGGATAATCAGGGTGCTTGATGCCCAGCGGCAGTTGCATGCCAGCATAGAAGAAGGCGTTTGCCTTGTCCGGTGTGATGATTTGTTTATCATCTGCCTTGGTGGCCTGATAAGTTCGGGCAACTCGGGTGAATTTTTTCTGCGTATTCCAGTCGCCAAAGGCAGTTTGCAATTCTGCTTTTACTTTGTTGGCATCAAACTCACCCACGACGGCAATTTGCGCCTGGCCTGGATGATTGGCACCATAGAACTCTTTCCAGAATGCCTTGGCATCGGCCAGTTTGGCCGTTTTCAGGTAGGCAATCTGTTCATCGATGCTGCGATAGTAGCGCGGGTCATCGCTGGAATAAATGTTTTGGGCTTTTTTACCGGCATCAACAGCGACTGACTGCGGTTCTTTGCGGGACTCTTCCAGTTGTGCCAGTTGCGAATTCAGCAGTTGCGTGAATTCAGCTTCATTGAAAGCAGGCTGGCGCAGGGCATCGCGCACCAGTTCCAGTACGCGTGGCAGATTGTCGCGTATGGTTTCTACCTGGACATTAACCATTGTCGCATTGCCATTGATTTGCAGCTTGGCCTTGAGCTTGTCGAGTTCTTCGGTAAATTGCTGATGACTCAGTTTTTCTGTACCACGGCTGAGCATGGCCGCAGCCAGCTCGGCGGCACCGGCTTTGCCCTTCAAACTATTTTCATCACCCAGGTTGATATGCATGGACAGCACGACAGTATTACCGCGTGTGGTCTTAGGCAACAGCGCATACTTCAAGCCATTGCTAAGTGCGCCTGTCACAGTACGTTTATCGATATTGTCGGCAGAGGCGACAAAGTTTTCTGCCTGGGCGATTGCTACGCCGGGTTTGAATTGCTTGATCTGCTCATCCACTGCAACCTTGGCAGGCGCTGGAGAGCGGTCAGGTTTCTCGGTAGGAATAAAACTGCCCGAGGTGCGGTTGCTGGATTTGAGCCAGGTAGTGGCAACGCGTTGCACATCGTCCACTTTAAGTGCCTTGACGCGGTCACGGAACAGGAAGAACAAGCGCCAGTCGCCAGAGGCGATGTTTTCAGACAGGGATACTGCAAATTTTTCAGGATCATTGAAGACCTGGGCAATGTCTGAATCCAGCTTGGCTTTTGCCCTTGCCAGTTCTGCTTCAGTGACTGGTGACTTGTCGAAGCTTTCTATGGTTTCCAGCAAGATCTTCTTGGCTTCTGGCAGGTTTTGCTCGGTACGCAAGTTTGCCCCCAACATCAAAAAGCCTGGTTCTTCGAGATTGGCTGCCCAGGGGAAGACATCCGCAGTTTTCTTGGTTTCAACCAGGGCTTTATACAGACGGCCATTCGGTGTGTCACCGAGGATCAGGGCCAGCGCTTCTGTCGCGGCATAATCTGGGTGGGCTGCAGGCACGGTGTGATACAGCGCGGCGATCACTTGTGAATCACCGACGCGGCGCACGATGACATCGCGTTCGCCATCCTGCACAGGGTCTAATGTATACGTGGTTTCCAGCGCACGTTTTGGCTTAGGTATTTTGCCAAACTGGGTGGCAATCAATTGCAGCGCCTGTTTGGCATCAAAGGCACCCGCCACGATCAGGGTGGCATTGTCAGGTTGGTAGTATTTACGCCAGAAGGCTTGCAGGTGCGGGATATTGACATTCTCGACGTCAGTGCGCGCGCCTATGGTGTCCTTGCCATAGTTATGCCATTGATGGGCGGCTGACATGATGCGCTGCATGAGGATGCCGACGCCGGAATTCTCATTCTTTTCCATTTCATTGCGAACGACCGAGAATTCTGTCTTCAAGTCTTCACCAGAAATGCGGGAATTGACCATGCGGTCAGCTTCCATGCTGATGGCCCAGGCCAGGGTTTCAGGCTTGGCCGCAAAGGTTTCATAGTAATTAGTGCGGTCCAGCCAGGTTGTACCATTGAATTGCACGCCGCGTTGCGACATTTCTTCCCATAGGCGGGGATGGGCCTTGCTGCCTTTGAACATCAGATGTTCGAGCAAATGCGCCATGCCGGTTTCGCCATAATTCTCATGGCGCGAGCCAACGCGGTAGGTAATGTTAACGGTCGTGGTTGGTTTGCTGGCGTCCTGTACCAGCAAGACACGCATGCCATTCGCCAACTGGTATTCATCTATGCCCTCAACCTGACGCACAAACTGCACTCCTGCTGGCAGCGCGGCTTTGGCCGTTGCCGCGTTTTCTGCCGCGATGGCGGGCGGGATATGCACCAGGGTAGTGAAAGCCAGTGCCAGGGACAGACTCAAGCTGCTGAGTTGCATGCGCGATGATTTCATGTAGTGACCTTTATGATGAACATAGTAAATACCAGGTAAGGACGATGCCGGAGTTCAGACCACCAAATCAGGCCTGGCTCAAACCCAAAGCAGTCAAGCTTAGTACAAATATATCAAGAAAAGCAACTGGGACGTGCAAAGATGCCGGGTACAGGGCGGGGAAATGAGAGAGAAATGATGGCGCGCCAGACACGAATCGAACGTGCGACCCCAGCCTTCGGAGGGCTGTACTCTATCCAACTGAGCTACTGGCGCGTAAATTATGCATGGATATGCACAAGTGATACAGGGTGATGCAAGGGCAACATTCTAACCCAAATTGAGCCAGACCTTGCGTATCAAAGCAGGGAAATTGTCGTTAAAGCAGCCAGATTTTCCCGAATCTTGACTGGTACAGGCTGCTTTTCATTCCAAACACGATGCTTTCGCACTATAATCCCAAGCTTTGGCATCTGCGGTTTAACTTGCCTGCCAGCATAGGCAAACAGATTTTCTGTATCTAATTTATTTGCATTGAGGAAACCATGAGCGACGCGCACGACGAACACGAATCAGCGATCAAGACCCCTAAGCAACTCATCGTTGCAGTTCTTGCCGGATTCCTGGTCCCCATTATCGCCATTGTCTTGCTGGTACAGTATGTATCGAATGACAAAAAAGTCGGCGCAGGTTCGTCTGCACTGACGCCAGAGGCTGTTGCTGCCCGTATCGCCCCAGTGGCTGACCAGGGTTTCAATTTCAAGGATGCCAATGGTCCTAAAACTCTGCAATCTGGCGAAACCGTCTATAAAACGATTTGCGCTGCATGCCATGACAGCGGTGCCGCTGGCGCTCCGAAATTTGGCGATGCTGCTGCCTGGGGCCCACGCATTGCCCAGGGTTATGACAAGGTAGTTGCCAATGCTTTGGGTGGCCTGCGTGCCATGCCGGCCAAAGGCGGTAATCCTGACCTGGATGATATTGAAGTTGCCCGTGCCGTTGTTCATCTGGCCAATGCCGGTGGTGCCAAGTTCAAGGAACCTGAAGTCAAGGCAGCTGCTCCAGCAGCAGCTTCTGCAGAAGCCTCGGCAAAATAAGTTTTCCGTATTCGCCGGTAGCTCAGGCAAACAAAAAACCCCGGTGCGCCGGGGTTTTTTGTTTGTATTTCCTGTATTGAGCAGTCGTTTAGATGAGAAAGTTGCAGGAATTTCAGTTAAATATAGTCAAAATAAACTATTCAGTGGTACAAACTGTTTTATTTTGATACATTTTGGTGCAAAATTTTCCCTGATTATTCCCATTCCAAAAAGGATGGGATATTCGGAAAATATTTCTTTGGCGGCAATGTTTCCATTGATCACTATTAATTTAAAAATTTCAGCTTTCTGTGGAACTTCCCTCTGTTTCCATAGTCAAAAGCAGACGCTGCGCTATGTCTGTAGCTTGTCATATTTCCATATTGTTGTTTTTTTGCTGCATGCATTCTATCAATATTGACAATGGAATCTCTTAGATGTTCTCATGCTGAGGCAAATTTTTTGAAAGTAATTTCTCAGAATTTCCCACGCGTAAAAAAAAATTTCCATATTATTTGGTAATTTTGCAATCTGGCAAAGTTTGTTTGGTTTTTGCCGGATTTTGTTTAGAACATATAAAGAACGGAGCGCAATAGTGATAAAAGAAAAAACAATTTCAAGATCGGTAAGACTGATCTGTTCCAGTGGTTTGTTGTTGAGCATGGGTATGATGGCTCAGCCAACTTTCGCACAAGAAGGCGTACAGAAAGTTGAAATTACCGGTTCCAGTATTAAACGTACTGAAACAGAAGGTGTTGCAACGACTCAAATCCTGAGCCGCAAAGACATCGAACAAACAGGCAAAACTTCTATCGCTGATGTGGTCCGCAGTATCTCTGCCGACAATAACGGTAGTATCAGTGGCTCTTTCACTAACGGTTTCGCTGGTAGTGCTTCCGGTGTTTCCCTGCGTGGTCTGAGCGTCAGCTCCACTCTGGTGCTGATCAATGGCCGCCGCACAGCACCGTATGGTTTCGGTGATGACGGTCAACGCAGCTTCGTCGATCTGAACTCTATCCCTCTGGATGCAGTTGATCGTATCGAGATCCTGAAAGATGGCGCATCCGCGATTTACGGTTCTGACGCTATCGCTGGCGTGGTTAACGTGATCCTGCGTCAAAACTACGTTGGTCAATCTGTTGCCGCCAATATCGGCCAGTCTTCCCGTGGCGATGGCCGCAACCTGAGCGCTTCCGCTGCGATCGGTTTCGGTAATCTGCAACAAGACAAGTACAACGTCTTCATGACGATTGATGCGAAGAAACAAGAAAAAATCTGGCAAAAAGACCGCAGTGACTACATCGGCCAGGCTGATGCACGTCCATGGGGTGGCCGTGATCAACGCGGTGGCTTCATCACTTCCGGTAATGCCGGTGGTAGCAATATGCTGGGTACAGTGCGTCCTGTAAATGCTGCTGGCGGTACTATCGCTGGCCGTGGCGTTCAGCAATTGCCAGGTACTTGCTCTGCTACAAACCTGGATCCAGTCGGCGGCACGTCCCTGGATAATGCTGGCGGCGGTTGCTTGTTTGATCCAGTTGCCTACCAGACTATTCAGCCAGAAACACAAAACCTGAATCTGTACGCACGCGGTACTTTTGCCATCAATGACAAAACTACAGCTTACACAGAACTCGGTTTGTTCAATAGCAAGGCAAAAACACAGACTACACCATCTGGCCTGACTGGTGCTGGTTTCGATCTGGTCAATGCACGTGTCAACAATACTGGTACAGGTCCTGACCAGTTGTTGCTGCCTATCGGCCATCCAGACAATCCATTTGCTGATGCGCGCGCACGTCCACGCTGGATTGACGCTGCACGTCCACGTACTGCCGATCTGGAAACAACTGTTACCCGTTTCCTGGCTGGCGTAAAAGGCACCGTTGCTGAGTGGGATTATGATGCAGGCTTCCTGTATGCTGAAAGCAAAACAGACAAGACTCAAAATGGTTACTACCGTCAATCTGCTTTGAAAGCAGCCGTGGCGAATGGTACTTTCCGTATTGGTCAAGGCCGTGTCAATACACCTGAAGTACTGGCACTGGTTTCTCCAACGTTGAAAAACTCTGGTGTGACGAAGAGCACTTCTGTCGATTTCAAGGCAACCCGTGAACTGACACAACTGCCAGGCGGTCCATTGGCGATTGCGGTAGGTGCTGAGTACCGTAAAGAAGAAACCAACAGCGAAGCAACACCATTCACTAACACGAATGACATCGCTGGTCTGGGTTACTCTGCTGCCAAAGGTTCACGCAACGTTAGCGCGATCTACACAGAATTGGCGATCCCGGTATTGAAATCCCTGGAATTCCAACTGGCTGCCCGTTCAGACAAGTACTCTGACTATGGCCGCTCCACTACACCTAAAGCTGGTTTCAAATTCACGCCTACCAATACCATTGCATTCCGTGGTACGTATGCTGAAGGTTTCCGTGCTCCTAGCGCGGCAGAGAATGGTGATTCCGCTGTAGCTGCATTTACCAACATCGCCAGCGATCCTATCCGTTGCGCGGTAACTAAATTGCCAGCTGATTGCTCATCACAACAAGTTGGTGCTATCACAATCGGCAACAAAAACATCAAGCCTGAAACATCCAAGAGCTATAGCCTTGGCTTTGTTGTAGAACCAGTCAAGAACTTCAGTATCTCTCTGGACTGGTGGAAAATTGTTCGTGATGGCGAAATTGGCGGTTCTGACCCAGGTGCGATTGTTAACAATCCAGCTGGCTATCCAGATGCACAAATTGTCCGTGGCGAACCAACTACCAACTTCCCTGGCCTGGTTGGTCCTATCCTGATGGTGAAAGCGCCTTACCTGAATGCTGGTAAGACACAAACTTCCGGTCTGGATCTGGATATGCGTGCGAAGTACGACATGGGCAGCAATGGCAAGTTGAATGCTGGTATGGTTGTTACTTACATGAACGAGTTCAAGAGAACTGATGCCGATGGTACTACGCATGAATTTGCTGGTACTCACGGTGACGTGAACTTGTCTGGTGACGGCGGTACTCCACGTACTAAAGTCAGCGTCAGCCTGGGTTGGGAACGTGGTCCTTGGACATTGTCCGGTAACGTCAACCATGTGTCCAGTATCAGCGACACCAATGAAATCGGTGGTGACTGCCTCGACGTTGATGCCAATGGTAAGCCTTACCTCGGTTGCCGTATTGCTTCCTTCACGACAGTTGACGTGTTCGGTAAATGGAAATATTCCAAAAACCTGGAATTCACAGCATCCATCACCAACCTGTTCGACAAGATGGCACCGTTGGACGTCCAGACTTATGGCCGTATCAACTACAACCCATCCCTGCATCAGTCCGGCGCAGTTGGCCGTTACTGGAACATCGGTGGACGTTACACATTCTAATGTTGACGTAACTGACAGCATGGCCTGAGTTCAGGCATCACCAGTTTGCACTGATGATGCCAGTACCAAGGCAGGTTGAAAGACAAAACCCCCACAAGCTTGCTTGTGGGGGTTTTTGTTTATGACCTGCGGCATGCGTATGTGTATATGTATATGCAGTCCAGCCTGGCTGGCGACTGCTGCTCAGCGACATGGGTCTCAACCCCGATCACTTGTTGCGTCTGGCGCAGTTGCCGGCAGCCCAGTATTTCGGCTTGTGGCAAGCCATAGAGGCCTCGGCTGGAGCAGCATCACTGCCGCTGCTGGTTGGCGCGGCCATCTCGGTTGAAGCATTTGACCCACCGATTTTCGCGAGCTTGTGCAGCCCCAACCTGAATGTCGCCATGCAGCGCTTGTCTGCATTCAAGAAGCTGGTCGGGCCAATGACACTGAACGTGCAGGCCGGGCAGGCCAAGACTGTCATAACGCTGGAATGCTATGGCAATGAAGGCCATATTCCCAAGAGCCTGGCGATGACAGAACGGGTCTTTCTGACGCAACTCATCCGCTTGGGCACACGCTACCGTGTCATTCCACTGGAGGTGATGCTGCCGGAAGTTCCTGCAAACCTGGACGACTATGCCGCATACTTTGGCCTCCCGCCAAAAAAAGGGGCGCTCATACGGCTGACATTTTCTGCCCGGGATGCAGCCAGACCCTTCCTGACTGCCAATGAAGCCATGTGGGATATTTCGAGCCGGGTTTGCGCAAGCGGCTATCTACACTGGATGCGACGGCAAAGATCAGTGAACGTGTCAGGGCCGTATTGCTCGAGGGCTTGCCGGCAGGCGAGTATTCGATAGAGGGCTGTCGCCAGACATCTGGCCCTCAGCAAGCGTAGCCTGCAGCGGCAACTGAGTGAGGAATCCACCAGTTTCAAGGACGTACTCAACGCCACCCGCCAGCAACTGGCGCAGCATTACCTGAGTACCGCCTCTGTCTCACAGGTAGAAATTGCTTACCTCCTGGGATTTCAGGAAGTGAATTCCTTTATCAGGGCATTTAAGGACTGGACCGGTAATACCCCTGCAGCCTACCGGCATGACTTGAATGACCTGGTCAACACCGCGCATTGAGTTTGCAATGCAATAGTACCGGTTGATTGACAAATCTGCCCGGAGTATCAAACGCTCCCATCGACTTGCCGCCTCCACAATTGCTGAGGCAGGCACATATTGTTGACTAAGCATGTGCGGGATTTGCTGGCTTTTTGGTGACTTATTGCCAGTTTAAGCACGCGTATTCCAATTTGATGACGGTGACTAGGGAAAGAAAGTTGTTACTAAAACACATAACATTTCATGCCTGAAGCATAACGTGTTGTCATTAAGAGACAGCTCAAGTCATTGAATGAAGCTCTCTATAGTACTTGTCGGAAAGATTGTTCCCTTTCTCAAATTGCTGAAATCAGTCGAAATTGTACATACAAATTTCAGATGATGAAAAAAGCAAGGGCATTTTAAGTCCAAAATGGTGCAAGGTCTATAAACGCCCATTTTTTATCCTGTCATTTCAGCTTTTAGCCGCGTGCAAATTCTTGGATATGAATAATTGGCTAAATTAAATATAAATATCGCAGGCCGACGTTATTACACAACAGTTGATCTTGCGTAAATTTATGACATGTACATTTTTAACAATTCCACTTAAAGGCAAGAAAATTTACGTTTTCCAAACGAAATGAGCGGTCTTGACATCAAAGTTTTCAAATGGTTCCATGACAAGGAGATTTTTTTTCGGAAAATGCGGCGGTAATTGAAACAGACAAATGATGAACAAATTGCGACGAATTGCTTTTGATCATTTTCCGGCAGAAAAAATCTAAAAAAGAAATCTGGCTGCTTTGGGCAAATAGGGGGTTCTGGTTACCAACCGGGATCTTGTCCAGGCAGCCTCGCTCATTAGTTACATTTTTGGGGGTTTAGTCATGGTAGAAAAAATGTTGGCCCGATCAGTACGCCTGATGTTCCTGGGTGGTGTCGCGGTCGGTGCAGGTTTGCTGGCACAACCAGCGATGTCGCAAGACGTACAAAAAGTGGAAATCACTGGTTCCTCGATCAAACGGATAGCACAAGAAGGCGCATTGCCTGTACAAACACTGAGCCGTAAAGATATCGAACAAAGTGGCGCCAATAATGTTGCCGACCTCGTCGCTGCCCTCCCTGCCATGCAGGGCTTTATCACTGCATCCACTTCCGTCAATGGTGGTGGTGCCGGTCGTCAATCCGCCTCCATCCACGCGATTGGTACTGACTACACCCTGGTATTGTTGAATGGCCGCCGCATGGCACCGTATGGCACAGGCAGTGCCGTCAACCTTGGCAGTATTCCTTTGTCTGCAGTAGAACGCGTCGAGATCCTGACTGACGGTGCTTCCACATTGTATGGCTCTGATGCGATTGCCGGTGTCGTCAACTTCATCCTGAAAAAGAACCAGACTGACCTGAATGTAGAAGCCACCCTGACCAGCCCGCAACAAAGCGGTGGCCGTAGCGGTAACTTCTCTATTTCCAAAGGTTTTGGCGATCCTGAAAAAGACGGCTTCAATGTCTTGTTTGCGTATAGCCATGATGAACAAAAACCGTTGGAAGCAACACAGCGCAGCTTCGCCAATTCCGGCGTCCAGAAGTTCATGAAGGATGGCAAGATGTACGCCACCTGGCAGACCAGTATCAACTCGATACCTGCGAATGCCGATATCTATGATTCCAAGGGCAATAACGCAACCTTCTCGGTTGATCTGGTGAACACAGGCAAATGTAATGGCCCTAACACTTTCGAGCGCGGTGGTGTTTGCCGCTATGACTACGCCTCTACCGTGCAATTGCTGCCAGAACTGAAACGTGACAGTTTCTTCGCTTCCGGTAACCTGAAGATAGGCAAGGACACTACCCTGTTCGGTGAACTGGTCATGTCCAACTTCTCCAACAAGGCACGCTATGCAGCGCCAGCCCAGCCTTTAACGACTTTCAGTACAGATCCGGTTACAGGCCAGAAGGTCATCAACCCGAACTACATCGGTGCCTATAATAAGTCTGTCGTGCCACTGCTGGCCGGACAAGGTATCAATCCTGCTGATGTGACGGATGCATTCTTTTATTTCCGTGCGCGCGATGCAGGTGGCCGTGCCGACGAATATAAAACTGAAGCACGTCATCTGGTTCTGGGCATAGACAGCAATTACCTGGGCTGGGATTTGAGCGCCAGCTATACGCATTCCGAAAATACAGAGAAAGATGACGCTGTTTCCGGTTACATGAGTGCTAACCGTTTTGATGCTCTGGTCAAATCCGGTGCTTACAATCCTTACATCGTCAATGCCAATGCTTCTGCCATCCTGGCACCGGCAGTGTTGAACGAAAACCTCAGTGTCACCAAATCCAAGATTGATGTCCTGAGCGCTCACGCCTCCAAAGAACTCTTTGATATGAGTGGCGGCAAGGCACAACTGGGTCTGGGTGCAGACACAACCAAGCAGTCATTCAATGATGCGCCTACTGAACTGGTACAAGGTCCTGGTCCTCAGCATCCTGCCTGGACAGACGTCATCATTGGTGGTGCTACCGGTTCCCAAGGTCTGGTTGCGTCCCGCAAGAGCTGGGGTACCTTCGGCGAATTGCTGATGCCTGTCATCAAAAACATGGACCTGACAGCTGCTGTGCGTTATGACAGCTATGATGCTGTCAAGAAAGACAATGTCAGCTATGACGTCAATGGTAATGCTTCACAGCCTGGTACTCAGGGTGTGTCCGTTTCCAAGGCAACTTACAAATTGTCAGCACGTTATCAGCCTATCCAAAGCCTGATGCTGCGCGGTTCTTATGGCACAGGCTTCAAGGCACCAACGCTGAATGATATTTCTGATCCATTGAAAAATGATGGTTCTTCAAATTTCTTCCCTTGCCCTATTACCAAAGCAACTGACCCACGCTTCCCATATTGCCGTGGTACCTCTGAATACGGCTTGTTGAAAAAAGGTAATCCAAGTACAGGTGCAGATGCACTGAAAGCAGAAGAGTCCAAACAGGCAGCATTCGGCTTCCGCCTTGAACCAACCAGCAACCTGTCCCTGGGGCTGGACTGGTGGGATGTGAAACTGAAAAACCAGATCCAGAAATTGTCTCAGGATTTGATTTTCACGACACCTTCATTGGCTGATCAATACATCTCCCTGTATTACGATCCTATCCAGAAATCCAAAGTTCTGGTGGCTAACCGTAGCCCTGTGAATCTGGCCAGCTCCCGTTATTCCGGTGTGGATTGGGACGCGACACTCAAATCAGCAACACCTATCGGCAAGCTGAACGTGAACTGGTCTGGTACTTATATGCTCACAGCAGAAAAAGATGTGCCAGGTGCCAAGAAAGAAAGCAGCATAGGTCGTTTTGACTCTTATGATGACGTGACTTTCCGTATCATTTCCAGGCTGGTTGCTTCTCTGAAAGTGTCGGATCAGTACACACATAGCCTGACCATGAACTACCGTTCTGGTTACCATGACAAAGTCGCCTCTGCTGATGATGGCTATGTCCGTTCCGTCAATGCTGATGGCAGCGTAGGTGGCTATGTAGATATGAACCGTGATGTCAGCAACTACACCACTTTTGATTACCAGTTGCAAGCCAAGGTCATCAAAAACCTGACCATCACTGGCGGTATCCGCAACCTGTTCAATGTTGATCCTCCATTCACTATCCGCAATACTGGTGGTGGTAATCAAGTTGGTTACGATGGACGCTATACTGACCCTCTGGGCCGTACCTTCTATGTAACAGCTCAATACAAATATTGATTGAGATATTGATCAAGATACTGATTGTATTGATATTTGCAGATGAACAAAAAACCCGGATGCGTCCGGGTTTTTTTTCAAAAAAATTTCAGATTTCCACAAAATTTGAAAATATATTTTCTTGACTGTCATATAAGACCACTGGTTATTCTGGCAAGAGAGTCATTTGCCAACAAAACGATATTGCCATGGGGAAAGCGGGAAAAACGTGAACAAAATTTAGTCAGTTGCAGGAGCTGGCAAGTATAGTTAATCTGCATAAAAAATAAGCAAATTTTTATTGCTGCATAAATGTAAATAAATTCGCCTGAATTTGGTTTCCACAGAGGATGAATACCAGTAAAAAGCCCTTGCTAGTGAGCAAAATTCGAGTATATTTCTAACTTTGTCGTTTGCTTTTCCCTTGATTGAACATCGTTTTTTCAATAAATGCAGGCTTCGTCAGGTATTTGTAAAAAAAAGTGTCCTGACGGCAATTTTGTTAGCAAATGTAAGCATTCAGAGTAGTATTTCATAACACTTGTGTTCCCACCTTCCTCAACCATTTTTCACACCAGCCAAGCAAATGAATTTATCAAAAATGACAGTAAGTAGGCGTCTGGGACTGGGCTTTGCTCTGGTTTTGACGTTTTTAATTGCCGTGACCCTCGTCGGCATTTCAAGAATGTCGCAGATTCAGGGGCGGCTGGAAAAAATAGTGAACGTCAGCAATGCCGAGACCCGTCTGGCACTGGACATGCGTGCGATCGTGTATGACCGCATGGTTTCTCTGCGAAATCTGACCCTGCTCAATGATGCTGGCGATATGGAGCCAGAACTGAAAAAGATTGCCGAGCAATCCAAACAATATGCAACGGCTGATGAAAAATTAAGCAAGATGGCTGCTGAAGAAGGCAACGTCTCTGCAGAGAAAAAAACCTTGCTGGCCAAGTTGAAAGAGGCAGAAACCGCTGCTGCTGCCCTGCCTGCCAAAGCGCAGGAACTGGGCCTGGCAAATAATGCCGAGGCTGCGACGATCACCCTGATCAAGAAACTGCGTCCGGTACAGAAAAAATGGCTGGATACGCTGGATGAACTCGTTACGCTGGAAGATAAACTCAATACCCAGACCGCAGAAGAGGCAAGTTCAGCCTTTAAAGCCGCGACCAGCATGATGACAATACTGGGTGTGCTGGCAGTTGCTGCCGGTGTTTTTGCAGCCTTTGTGATTAGCCGCAGCCTGCTCAGGCAACTTGGTGGCGAGCCAGATTATGCTGCCACTATCGCTGGCCAGATTGCTGCTGGTGACTTGACTGCGCCGATTGAATTGAAGCATGGTGACGATGCCAGCCTGCTGTATGAAATGAAAAACATGCGCGATAGCCTGGTGAATATCGTCGCCCAGGTACGCAATGGTACTGACACTATCGCCACGGCATCGAGTGAAATCACGACCGGTAACCTGGATTTGTCTTCCCGTACTGAGCAGCAGGCCAGCTCGCTGGAAAAAACCACGTCGTCGATGAAAGAACTGACGACCACGGTCAAACAAAATGCCGACAATGCACGTGAAGCAAATCAACTGGCTGCCTCTGCATCTGAAGTAGCGCGCCAGGGTGGTGTAGTAGTTGCCCAGGTGGTGGATACCATGGGTTCCATCAATGAGTCTTCGAAGAAAATTGTCGATATCATCAGCGTCATTGATGGCATTGCATTCCAGACCAATATCCTGGCCTTGAATGCGGCGGTAGAAGCCGCACGCGCCGGTGAACAAGGCCGTGGTTTTGCCGTGGTTGCGGCAGAAGTGCGTAACCTGGCACAACGCAGCGCTGCAGCCGCCAAAGAGATCAAAACCCTGATCGGTACCTCGGTGGAGAAAGTCGAAATTGGTACCAAGCTGGTGGGCCAGGCAGGCGTTACGATAGACCAGGTAGTCTCCAGTGTTAAACATGTGACAGACATCATTGCCGAAATCAGTGCAGCGAGCCAGGAACAAAGCGTGGGTATTGAGCACGTTAATCACGCCATCATAGAAATGGACGGCATGACCCAGCAAAATGCCGCCCTTGTTGAACAAGCTGCAGCAGCTGCCCAGAGCTTGCAGGATCAGGCTTCTGAACTGGCGAAAGTGGTCAGTGTCTTCAAACTGCAGGCAGGTGAACGCAGCCAGTATATTGCTCCGTCGATGGCACAAGCGCCGTTACGCCGTGTCGAACCTGTGGCCTCGATCAAAACCAAATCAAGAAGCAACGCTGTCAAATCATTGCCTGCCGCTAAAACGGTAATCAAAGCTTCACCCAAGGCAACTCCTAAAAAGGCGGCTTCTGCAAGCGCTGATGAATGGGAAGAATTCTGATGTTGCCGGTTTTCAGTGATGAGGAGATCAATCCATGTCACTGAAAACCTCAATTGTTGCGAATAGTGTCTGGCCTTGAAATCTGTTGGAAGTTTTTTATACTGAATAGAAAATGCATAAGAAGAGTCCTATGAAACCACAAATATCCTTACTCATCTCATCCTTGTTGCTATGCGCCAGTGCCTCCGTCATGGCCGCAGAAACTGCTCCAGTCATGGACAGCAAGTCATGCGAACCACCCAAGTATCCAAAAGCAGCATTGATGAATGAAGAAACCGGCACTGTTACCATGGGTTTCCTGATTGCGGCAGATGGCAAGGTCGTTGAATCCAAAGTAGAAAAGTCCAGCGGCTCCAAGAGCCTGGACAAGGCTGCACTGACGGCATTGAGTCAATGCAAATTCAAACCAGGCACCAAGGATGGCAAAGCTGATCAATTATGGGCCAAGGTCGATTTTGTCTGGAAGCTTGAGTAATCAGTTTGAAGTTCAGTATCTTGATTAACTGAACAGCAAACCAGAATATACAAACAGGAAGGGGACACATGATCGTGTCCCCTTCCTGTTTTATGAATCAAGCTTATGAATCAAAATTTGAGATGCACTCTGGCTGACAAATAAAACCGATTCTGAGGCTCTACGAACTGGCAGGTTTTGAAACCGCAAGTCTGTTCACACCTATCAGACTCGCCGTACCTCCCTGGGTAACAGCGCAGCCACCACGCCCAGTAGCGGCAGGTAGGCTATGGTCTGATAGACAAAGGCAATGCTGGTACGGTCAGCGAAGATACCCAGCACCGCAGCACCCAGCCCCCCCATGCCGAAGGCAAAACCGAAGAACAGGCCAGACACCATGCCTACCTTGCCAGGCATGAGTTCCTGCGCATACACCAGGATAGCGGAGAACGCTGAAGACAGCACCAGTCCGATCACGATGGTCAGCGCCGTTGTCCAGAACAGATTGGCATACGGCAGCATCAGCGCGAACGGCGCCACTCCCAGTATCGACACCCAGATAACGGGCTTGCGGCCTATGCGGTCACCAACAGGCCCACCCAGCACCGTACCAAGCGCAGAGGCAAACAGGAAGAAAAAAAGATGCAACTGCGCATTTTGTACCGTCAGGCCAAAACGTTCCATCAGATAGAAGGTGTAAAAACTGCTGATGCCTGCAACGTAGAAATACTTTGAAAAAATCAGTATCAGCAAGATTGCGATGGCGCCAATAACCACCTTGCGGGAATACGGTGCCACGTTGACAGGTTTCTTGCTGCCAGCAGAGGCAATGTGGTGTGCTGCATACCAGCGGCTCACCTGTAGCAGCAGTCCTATGCCCAGTATGGCGGCCAGTCCGAACCAGGCCACACTGCGCTGACCATAAGGTACGATAACGATGGCCGCCAGCAATGGCCCTATCGCCGTGCCCATATTGCCGCCAACCTGGAATACCGACTGCGCAAACCCATGCTGCCCGCCCGAAGCCAGCCGTGCAATGCGCGAAGACTCGGGATGGAAGATGGATGATCCTATGCCGACAAAGGCGGCGGCCAGCAGCACGAAGCCAAAGCTGGGGGCAAACGCCAGCAGTATCAACCCGATCAGCGTCGACGTCATGCCGAAAGGCAGTGAATATCGTTGTGGCCGGCGGTCGGTAAAAACACCCACCAGCGGTTGCAGCAGCGAGGCCGTCAGTTGATAGGTCAGGGTAATCAGCCCCACCTGGCTGAAGCTCAGCGAGAACTCACCCTTCAAGATAGGATACATCGCCAGTATCAGCGATTGCATCATGTCGTTGATCATGTGCGCACTGCTGATGGCACCCAGGATGCCGAACGCAGGTTTGCTCTTTGCAGGGGGCGCGGTGGGTTTGCCAGTGTCAGATGTTGTTGCGGAAATTGTCATGGAGATGGCTTTCACTTTAGAATGGGATCAGGCTGCCGATAGTAAAACTGACTATCTGCACTGCTGCCTTGGTACCGGTATGGCAGAATTATCCCCCGTACTGGATAGCCTGTCTCGCGCCAATCCGCCAACAACCCTTGAGAAAAGGACATGGATACATCCCGCAAGCCCAAGGCCCTGGCTCAAGCGCTCAAAGAGATTGATGAGCTGCCTTCACCTGTCAGTGGCAGGGCTACTGACTATCCAGCCAACTGGCACATTGCGCCGCATCTGCATGCCAGGCATCAACTGATTTATGCGGTACGTGGTGTGATGGTGGTGCAGACGGAAGTCGGTCGCTGGGTGGTGCCGCCTACCCGTGCCATCTGGATGGTGGCTGGCATGACGCATGAGATACGCTGTATAGGCGAAGTGCACATGCGCAGCGTGACTGTGGCGACGGATGCAGCCTCCGGTTTACCCGGCTTTACCCAGGCAGTCGGTATCTCTCCCTTATTGCGCGAGCTGATCCGCGCTGCGATGGAATTAAGTCAGCCCGATTTGCCCTATATACCCGATAGCCGCGATGGCCGTGTCATGCGATTGATACTTGATGAAATACGTGCCCTGCCTGTGCTGCCCTTGCATCTGCAAATGCCATCCGACCCGCGTTTGTTGAGGATTTGCGGGCTGCTCCAGCAGCAACTCGATGATTCCTCTACGATGGCGGACTGGGCGCGACGCCTGGCCGTGGATGTGAAGACCATACAGCGCCTGTTCGTGAAAGAAACCGGCATGACCTTTGGTCAATGGCGGCAACAGGCCCGCTTGCTGCGGGCGCTGGAATTGCTGGCGACGGGTGAGAAAATCATCGACGTCGCCCTGGCACTGGGCTATGACAGCCCCAGTGCCTTCTCTACCATGTTCCGCAAACAGTTTGACCAGACACCCAGCCAGTTCTTTGCTGAAAACTGACCGGGCTCGTCAGCGAGAAAAACCAGCGCTTATTCATCACTGAACGAGCACTGCCTACACTGCTTATTTAGAGCCTGATTGCAAGCCGCGACGTATCAGCAATGGTTCTATCTTTGGTTCGCGTCCACGGAAATTACGGAAAGACTCCAGCGGGTCCATGCTGCCACCCTTGGACAATAATTGCTGGCGGAACCAGTCACCATTCTTGCGGTTCAGGCCGCCGTTTTCCTTGAACCATTCCACGCTCTCGGCGTCCAGCACTTCACTCCACAGATAAGCGTAGTAACCGGCTGAATAGCCACCACCAAAGATGTGCGAGAAATAAGTACTGCGGTAACGCGGTGGCACGGGTGCAAAATCGACACCCGCCTGTTTCAATGCATCAGCTTCAAAGGCCAGCGCATCTTTTGGTATCTGCGCAGGTGTCAATTGATGCCAGCGTTGGTCCAGCAGCGATGCTGCCAGATATTCCGTGGTTGCAAAACCCTGATTGAATTTATTGGCTGCCGTGATTTTATCCACCAGGGTCTGCGGTATCACTTCGCCATTTTGATAGTGTCTGGCATAGTTTTTTAATACCTCAGGCCAGGTTGCCCACATCTCGTTAACCTGGGATGGATATTCGACAAAGTCACGCGGTACATTGGTGCCAGAAAAACGCGGGTATTTCACATTCGAGAATAGCCCGTGCAAGGCATGACCAAATTCATGGAAAGCGGTGCGCACTTCATCAAAGGTCAGCAGGGTAGGCTGGCCTGCTGGTGGTTGCGGGATATTGAGATGGTTGGCAAGCACAGGGTGGGTACCAAACAGCGTGGATTGCTCCACATAGGCATTCATCCAGGCACCACCGCGCTTGGTGTCGCGCGCATACATGTCGGCGATGAACAAGGCCATTCTCTTGCCATCTGCATCAAATATCTCATACACCTTGACGCTGGGGTGATACACCGGCAAGTCAGTGCGTTCTTTGAAAGTGATGCCATACAGTTTGGTGGCAGCAAAGAAGACACCGTTTTCCAGCACATTCTTCAATTCAAAATAAGGGCGTAACTGGCTGTCGTCAAAGCTGTATTTTGCCTTGCGTAATTGCTCGGTATAAAACGCCCAGTCCCATGCCGCCAGTTTGAAATTGCCTTGCTGTGCATCGATGATTTTTTGCAGCTCTGCGCCTTCGGCTTTTGCGTTATTGACTGCTGCCGGTGCCAGCTCGCCCAGCATCTTGTTGACTGCGGTGGTAGTCTTGGCAGTTTCATCTTCCAGGCCATAGGCGGCATGGTTGGCATAACCCAGCAGGGCCGCACGTTCAGCACGCAGGCGTGCCAGGTCGATGGCTACCTGACGGTTATCAAACTCACCACCATGGCTGCCACGGTTGACCGATGCTTCATGCAGGCGCTGGCGCAGGGCGCGGTTTGCCAGGCTGGCCTCGAATGGCTGGCCGGTGGTATTCATGAGCGGTATTACGAATTTGTCTTTCAGGCCGCGTGTTTTGGCTGCTTCAGCCGCGCTGGCGATTTCTTCTTCAGACAAACCTTGCAGCTCGGCCTTGCTATCAACAATGATGGCCGAGGCATTGGTTTCTTTCAGTACATTCTGGCTGAACTTGGTCGCCAGGCTGGCCAGTTGCGCATTCAGACTCTTGAGTTTTTGTTTATCCTTGTCACCCAGCTTGGCACCTGCGCGTACAAAGTCTGTGTAATAGCGTTCCAGCAAGCGCCCGGATTCTGCATCCAGGTTCAATGCCTGACGTGCTTCATATAATTTGCTGATGCGCTGGAACAGGCGCGCATTCAGGAAAATCTGGTCCTGATGGGCCGCCAGCTTGGGTGCCAGGTCGCGTGACAGCGCTTCCAGCGTAGGGTTGGTATTCGCACCAGTCAGACTGAAAAAGACGATGGAAACCCGGTTCAGCATCTGGCCCGCACGTTCCATGGCGACTACGGTATTGTCAAAAGTAGGTGCGGCATGGCTGCCCGCGATGAGCGCGATTTCGGCAGCATGCTGGCGCATGCCCTCGGTGAAGGCAGGACCGTAGTGTTCATTCTTGATCTGGTCAAAAGCCGGATAGTGGTAAGGCAGTTTGCTGGCACTGGCAAAGGGATTGCTCGCCAGTTTGCCAGCGGTCTTCTTCGGCGTGAAGCTGGCAGAATCAGCTGGTGCGGCTGTGACATAAGTGGCAGGACTGGCCAGGGCAGTACCCAGCAAAATGAGCAGTAGATGTTTGTTCATGTAGTTTTACCAAAATCTTTGATCAAAAGGAAACACAGTGTAGCAGACCGTAAAGCTAGAACTCATTTCATCAATAGGATGAGTGCGAACAAGGCGATTTGGGATGCAGTGCAAGGCGTGGCGCGCAGCTAAGGCGTCCGCCTTAGCAAGCGGCACAACGCAGCAATGCGCCCAAATCGTCAGTTCCCGAAGGGTTTGTCTCATAACGCGTGCTTGACTGCGTTGGATTCGTTAACAATAGCACCGATATTGACCGCCTCGCCCGCCTTGCCAAGTTACGTTATGAGGCAAACGCATCTCACCCTATTGATGAAATGAGTTCTACCATATCGTTCACGCCAGGCAAAAAAATAGCGCCCCGAGGCGCTAAAAGTGCGTAGCAAAAATGGGTCTTCAACACATGACAAAACGATTCGCCAGGTCAAGTACAAAAGACGGACGCAGATAGGCGATAAACACCAGGGCCAGCACCACAACGATGATGCTGCCCCACAGTAACCGCAATAATCTGCGTGATAATTGTTTGATCATGAGTTATTCGACTTTGTTCAGGCCATAGCTTCACCCGCGCGGGCTATCGGTTTTTCGCTGATAGGCAAATTCACGAGTGCGGCAAAGATACCCAGTCCCAGGACTATGCCCCAGACCATGTTGTAGCTGCCGGTCTTGGTGTAAATATAGCCACCCAGCCAGACACCGATAAAACTGCCGACCTGATGCGAGAAAAACACAAAGCCTGACAGCATCGACAAATACTTGACGCCAAAAATCCCGGCAATGACGCCATTCGTCAGCGGCACGGTAGATAACCATAACAAGCCCAGCGCTGCGGCAAAAAGATACACAGAATACGGTGACAGCGGCGCCAGCAAGAACAGGGCGATGACCAGGCTACGCGCCAGATAGATACCCGATAACAGATAAGGTTTGGGGAACATGCCGCCCAGCTTGCCGGCATAGTAAGAACCAAAGATATTGAACAGGCCAATCAGCGCCAGCGCATACACTGCCACGCTGGGGTCCATGACACCTTTGTCTTTCAGATAAGCAGGCATGTGTACGCCGATGAAAACCAGCTGGAAGCCGCAGACGAAATAGCCAGCTACCAGCAGCAAAAAGGGTTTGTAGGCAAAGGCTTCACGTATCGCTTCGCTGATACTTTGCTGCGGGCCTGTAACTTGTTGCAGTGCCGGTTCACGCAGCTTCATCGCCATAGGCACCATCAGCAAAATGACCAGGGCCGCCAGCACATAGAAGGCATTTTGCCAGCCTGCACGGTCTATCAATTGCTGCTCTATCGGCATCATGACGAACTGGCCAAAGGAGCCTGCGGCAGAAGAAATACCAAAGGCCCAGGAACGTTTTTCCAGCGGTGCCGTGCGGCCTATGATGCCGCTGACTGCGCCAAACGAAGTACAGGCCAGTGCTGCACCTATCAGTATCCCGGTGCCGACTATGAACAGCACAGGCTGGTCTATCAGCGCCATCCATAACAAACCGGCGGCATACAAAAATGCACCCAGCACCATCATTTTTGTTGTGCCTACCTTGTCTATCACCATGCCTGCAAGTGGGCCAAACACGCCCCACATCAGGTTTTGCATGGCCATCGCCATAGAGAAGGTTTCTCTGGTCCAGCCGTGTTGTTGTGAGATGGGTTGCATCCAGAAACCAAAACCATGCCTGACACCCATGGACAAGGTGATCACAATACCGCTGGCCAGCAGCACGGTTTTCAGGTCGGG
The DNA here is from genome assembly GCF_009937955.1 of Undibacterium sp. KW1. Classification (NCBI taxonomy): domain Bacteria; kingdom Pseudomonadati; phylum Pseudomonadota; class Betaproteobacteria; order Burkholderiales; family Oxalobacteraceae; genus Undibacterium; species Undibacterium sp. KW1. The sequence goes on from NZ_AP018439.1 coordinate 6,366,972, forward strand.
AGCGCGTTGAGTTGTCATGGCGATATCTGTTTTGCTCATTAGAAAATGAGTTCTAGTGTATGCCAATCCAGAAAATCATGTGGACTGCCCAAAACACCATGACGGTATGGTGTCTTGCAGCAGTCAGGGTACCTGGATGGGGTTCAGGAATTCAGGGATTCAGAGGCAGGTTCAAGGTAAACCGCGTGCCCATGCCGGGTGCGCTATCGACAGCGATGCTGCCATGCATGATGGTGGTCACCAGGTTGTGGACTATGCTGAGCCCCAGCCCGCTGCCACCCTGGCCCAGCTTGGTGGTGAAGAAGGGGTCGAAAATCCTGCGCAAATCCTGAGCCTCTATGCCCTTGCCATTGTCACTGAAGATGACCTGCACCTGATTGTCTGGCGTCTTGTGGGCGCGCAACAGCATCTTGCCATTTTCGCGGTTTTCAAAGGCGTGCAGGATGGCATTGTTGATGAAATTAGTCAGCACCTGTCCATAAGGACCGGGAAAGCTGTTGAACTCTATGTCATCGGGGATATCAATTTCCAGCGTATGGCCGCGCTTGTGTATCAGGTTGTGCAGGGTGCGTATGACTTCCAGGGTAGTCTTGCGCAAGTTGAACAGCCTGCGCTTCTGGCTGGTTTGGTCTACCGAGACTTGCTTGAAACTGCTGACCAGGTCACTCGCGCTCATCAGGTTGCGCAGCAATAATTCATTGGCATTATGGATGGTGGCCGTAAACTGGTTCAGGTCAGAACGCTTCACGGTATTTTCTGTCAGCTTGCGCAAAAAAATGACAGACTGTTCTTGCAGCGTAGTGGCAGTCAGCAGGCTGTTGCCTATGGGGGTATTCAGTTCATGGGCGATACCCGCCACCAGTGAACCCAGTGCCGCCAGTTTTTCTTGCGAAATCAGGATTTGCTGGGCTTTGAGCAATTGCTGATAAGTCTCGGCATTCTCCACCGCAATCGCGGTATAGGCGGCCAGCATCATGGCAATATCCAGATGCATGCGCTGGAAGGCATTTTTTTGTGTACTCTGTATGGCGATCAAGCCTATGGTGCGGCCCTTGATCATCAGCGGCACATAGATGTGCGAGATGGGGATGATTTTTTCCAGACCGGCAAAATAGGCGCTATCGACGGTCAGCTTGCTCAGGCCTGCTGCACTGATGTAGTTCAGGTATTCGCCATAGATATCGCTGATAAAGATGGGTTGCTGATGTGTGACACACCATACTGATAATAGATCCTCGTCCCTGATATCGCGTATATACGGCAACATGCGCTGGCCGCGCAGGATATTGCAGGGAAACTCTATGGTTTCCTGCTCTGGCCGGTACAGGCCTACGGCGAATACTTCTGCCCCCATCTGCTCATGTACGTGGCGATAGACGATCTCCATGATGGTATCGCGGTCCAGGCTGGACGTGACTTCTCTGCCTATCTCGCTGAGCCGGTAAATATGCTTGTGTGCCTGTTGTAATTGCTCGGTCTGCAATTGCAGGCTGGCGGTGCGCTCCAGCACCCTGGCTTCGAGTTGCTTCTGGGTCTGGGCATGTTCGGCATGGCTGAGTACCTGTTGTACCAGGTTACCCAGGTGGCGGCCAAACAGCACATCTTCACGCGACCAGTTCCTGCTGCCGCTGGTATGGGCGAAACAGATCAGGCCTACGCTTTTACCATGCAGGCGCAGAGAGATTTTCAAGGCCGAATGCAATTCTTCCTGCCCCAGCAAAGCACGCATTTCATTTGCTACCACGTGCAAACGCATATCATGCCCAACCAGTGGCACTTCATCCTGCTGCAGTATGTGCATCAGTAATGGCAGGTTCTGGCAAGGCATTTCTGCCCTGATCAGGCCATGCTTGCTGCCAGCCCTGGCGTGACAATGCAGACCTACTCCATTGCCATCAATCAGGAAGATGGCTGCCAGCTCGGTATTCAGGATGGCCAGCGAGGTATCGGTAATCAGTTGCAATACTTCAGCTTGCGGGCCTTCTTCCAGCAAGCGGTTTGATGACAGTTCCAGCAAAATTTCTACCGGCGGCTTGTGAGACAAATCATAGGCCCGCAATTCATGGAGCCTGTCCATCGTCCCCAGTTCACTGAGCTCGCTGGTGGTTTGCTGATGCAGGCGGGCAAAATGCAGGGCCTGTTGCCAGTTGCCCTGTTGTTCATGGATTTCAGACAGTGCTGCCAGGCTGCGTACTTTTTGCCTGCGTGAAGCGACTTTATCTGAATAGCTCAGAGCCTTGCCATAGACATCCAGCGCCTCATCGAATTGCCCTGCTGCACGCAGGATGTCGGCCAGGGTATCCTGCACGGCGCCTTTGAGCCACACATAATTGCAGGCATCGGCGAGTTCCAGTGCGGTGCGGATATGGGTCTCAGCGATCTCCAGTTGCGTATTCCTGCCGGCGACCTGACCCAGGTACCAGTAAGTCTCAGCCAGGTATTCATGGATGGCATGTTGCTCAGCCAATACTTTCGCTTTCAGAAAGCAATCCTGGGCTGCCTGCAATTCACCAGTATGGAGTTCATTGACACCCAGGTTGATGATTTGCTTGCACAGCAGGTAAGGCTCGTTCAGTTGCTCCAGCAGGCTACCGGCATCGGTATGAAAACGCGCCGCAGTTTTGCCATCACCGAGGGCATCATAAATCTGCCCCAGCCCTATATGCGCTTCGACCAGTGTTACCTGGTCGCGGTTGAACTTGCTCAGATCAACGCAGCGCGTCCAGTACATCAGGGCGTCACGGTAGGCACCCTGGGTATAACAGATACGGCCAAGGGCCAGCAACATCAGCCCGGCAGGGCGTGTCAGTTGCTGTTGTTCAGCGATGTGCAAGCCTTGTTCGAGTTCGCTTTGCATGGAATGCGCCTGCCCCAGCCTCTCCAGTATCAGATAGCGCTGGTAACAGGCGTCAAGCTGTAAGCCGGTTTGCCCGGCTGTAGCTGCCTGCACGCTCAATTGCCCGAGTAAGCAAGTCGCCAGCCGCGGATGTCTGCGCGCGGTCTTGACGATGCGGAGTAAATTGCGATTCAAATTCAGCGCCTGGCGCATGGTTCTCGATTTGTTTGTCCGAAAATGGCTAGAAGAGTGGCTGGCACTCGCGTATAACTATTCCTGAAGATAGTAATGCAGTTTGCAAATTGGGTACATAATTTTAACTATCCCGGAATTGATTACGCACAAGAAAGTGGCGGCTATGGAACAGCAGATACCTACCATGCAGGGCAAAGCTCAGGCGGCAGTGCCGCCCGATGCGACCAGCCTGATGCTGACTGAGGCCAGTGAGGGTTTGACGCAAAAGCAATGTTATTACCGTGCCCTCGCCGCCAAGGACAGCCGTTTCGATGGGGTGTTTTTTACCGGCGTTAAAACCACCGGTGTGTATTGCCGCCCGGTGTGTGGCGTCAAGACGCCGCGTGAATCGTCCTGCGAGTTTTTCAGCAGCGCAGCAGCGGCAGAGGCTGCCGGTTTTCGCCCCTGCCTGCGTTGCCGCCCTGAGCTGGCACCGTATGCGATACAGCAAAATCTTGCCCATGCGATCTGGCAAAGAATCGCTGATGGTGCCCTGAATGAAACCGATATAGAAAGCTTCTCTGAACAGATTGGCCTGTCTTCACGCCAGTTGCGCCGCGTCATGCTGCAAGAGTTTGGCGTGACACCGGTAGAACTAGCCCAGACCCAGCGCCTGTTGTTTGCCAAAAAACTGTTGCAAGAGACTCAGCTAGGCATGGCAGAGATCGCCTTTGCTGCCGGTTTTGGCAGTGTCAGGCGTTTCAATGCCCTGTTTTCAGAACGCTATCAAATGGCCCCGGGATCAATACGGCGTGCTGCCGACAGCGCAGGCGAAGGTGTTTGCCTGAAGCTGGCTTACCGCCCACCCTATGCATGGGACGCAGTGATCACTTACCTTGCCGGGCGCGCCATGCCGGGGCTGGAAGCCGTCATCGATGAAAAAGGCGGGAAGGCCTATGTACGCAGCGTACAGATGGAAGGGCTGGAAGGCTGGCTCAAAGTCGCCCATCTGCCCTCCAAACAGCAACTCAGCCTGCAAGTCTCACCTTCACTGGCACCGGTACTCATGCCACTCATGGCGAGAGTCAGGCAGCAATTTGATCTGGAGGCCAATCCCGCCGTCATCCAGAGCCATTTGCAATCAGACAGCCTGCTGGCCGGGCAAATCCTGCGCACGCCCGGCATGCGTGTGCCCGGTGCCTTCAACAGTTTTGAGCTGGCCATCCGTGCCGTGCTGGGCCAGCAAGTCAGCGTGGCCGGCGCTACCACGGTAGCGGGCAGGCTGGTGACCCGCTTTGGTCAGCCAGTGCTTACCCCGTTTGCTACTGTCACCCATCATTTCCCCAGCCCGCAAACCATTGTTGGCTTGTCGATAGACCAACTGGCGGGCATAGGCATACCCGGTGCCCGCGCTGCCACACTGCAAAACATTGCCCGGTTTGCCCTTGAAGGTGGCTTGCAAAGGCAGTTGGCGGCCAGCTCGGACGAGATGGTAGCCAGGCTCAAGACCGTCAAAGGCATAGGTGAGTGGACCGCACAATATATTGCCATGCGCGCCCTGCGTTTTTCGGATGCCTTTCCGGCAGGTGACCTGGGTCTGCAAAAAGCTGCCGCAATACTGGCAACCCCGGCAAGCCCGACGACACCAACAACACCAGCAAGCGAGCGCCTGACTGAAAAACAATTACTGGCTGTCGCCCAGCCCTGGGCACCGTGGCGGGCTTATGCGGCACTGCTGTTATGGCAATCATTAAGTCAACAATAAGGAAAGATCATGAAATACCTGAACTACAACAGCCAGATAGGGCAATTACTGTTAGCCGCCAGTGAGCGTGGCCTCAGTGGTGTGTATTTTGAAAATCACAAACACTTCAAAGGCAGCGCAGGCTGGCAGGAGGATGAATCTGATCCCATCCTGAACCAGGCACGTCAGCAACTGCAGGAATACTTCGCCGGGCAGCGCCAGGATTTTGATTTGCCGCTGGACTTATCGGCAGGCACGGACTTTCAGCAAGAAGTATGGGCAGCCTTGCGTCGCATCCCGTTTGCCCAGACCAGCAGTTATCTGGCACTGGCACAGGGTATAGCCAGACCCAGGGCGGTGCGCGCAGTGGGGGCGGCGAATGGGCGTAATCCTTTATCCATCATCGTTCCCTGCCACAGGGTCATCGCCAGCAATGGCGCATTGACCGGTTATGCGGGTGGCTTACAGAATAAAGAGGCCTTATTGATGCTGGAGAGAAAATTTTCAAAATAGCAATATTGGTGGGTCGCGTCCATGTCAGGTGGATGCCTAAAGAGTAAGCAGGGTGAGTAATGACAGGAAAAGCAGATAGATATCTGAAAATATCATTTAGCTAATTTTGGTGCGATGCACAAAAAGTGCTTGACGTTTTAAATTCTAAGTGTAAAATCGTATTTGTTGCGGTGCACCATTCAATAATTCGTGGAAAGCGCTGCCGATCATTAACGCTGTTAAGCCACTTAATTCCATTTACCGGAGAATGTTATGACTACCAATACACCAGAACAATTTATCGCTACGACGAAAGCTAACCTGGAAGCGCAATTCGCTTCCCTGACTTCCCTGAACAAAAAAGCATTTGAAGGTCTGGAGCAGTTGTTTGCCCTGAACGTCAATGCTGCTAAAGCCAGCCTGGAAGAAGGTACTGCTGCTGCCAAGCAATTGCTGAGCGCCAAAGACCCACAAGAATTTTTCACTTTGTCTGCAGCACAAGCTCAGCCAAACGCTGAAAAAGCACTGGCTTATGGCCGTCACCTGGCAAGCATCACTACAGCAACTCAGCAAGAATTCACTAAAGCTGTTGAAGCGCACATCGCTGAAACAAACACTAAAGTGATTTCCCTGATCGACGAAGTAACTAAAAATGCACCAGCTGGTTCCGAACAAGCTGTTACAGCCTTGAAATCTGTTGTTGGCAACATCAACGCAGGCTACGAGCAACTGTCCAAAACAACCAAGCAAGCTGTACAAACTCTGGAAGAAAACCTGACCAAGGCTACCCAGCAGTTCACACAAGCGGCTGAAAAAGCAACTGCTAAAAAGAAATAATTTAGCAATTGCAGATTCAGACTCAATGTAAATTGAGTTGCAGTAAAAAATCCCCTGATGTTCGCATGAGGGGATTTTTTCATGGGTAGCTGGAATTCAGGTTGACGCTTGCTGATTCGGTTGTTTACCCAATAAATAAATCAAATACAGCACCACGCAAGCACCATCAAAAAAAGCGGCAGTGTGCAGACCCTGCAAGGCTGGCTCTGCCCAGTTGATGGCGACCATGATCACCAGCCCCAGTTTCTCAACTGCTGCTGCCAATAAAATCGCCCTTCTTGCCTGCGTTTGTCTAACCGCATAGATAATCAGCGCACCCAACACTAAAGCCATCAAACCCCAGTGCCGTGCAAAGAACAGGCCAGTCACATCACCTACCTGCATGCCTGATGCCTGCAGGAACAACGTGGGCGCGATAAACTGCACGCCCGCCAGCATGGTGACAGTGCCGCTGACATACAGGATCTTGCGTATTATTTTTTCTTGCATGGTCTCCCCTACTTATTGGCTTTTTATTAGCTTTCTCTCTGTTGATATAAAAATGCAGGCCCTGGTAATTCCCTGCCCAGATCATCTCCCACTTCAGTACTGATCAATGTATTCAATCTCTGATTCAAGTCCAGCAGCAAATCCTTGTGCTGCTCAGGGCTGGCGGCCAGGTTGGTGATTTCATTCGGGTCGGTTTGCGTATCATAAAGCTCTAGCTGGTTACGTGTCCTCAGATTTTGCCAGTCACGTGGCTGGTGATGATCGGCAGGTTTGAAATAACGGGCAAATTTATAACGGCCATCATGGATGCCGCGGAACAGGGCCGGGTTTTCCAGACTAGGTAAAAACTGGCCGCTTTCAAAACCGATGAAAAGCGAGTTCAGCTTGTTATATATCTTGCCGGTTTTTGCCCCCTTGCGTGAAAATTCCGGGTCCATATACAGAGGGACGCCGTAGTTGAACAAGATACCTTTTTTATCGCGCTCTGTGGTCGCGCCAGTTGTGCTGATGGCGGCACTGATATCGACACCCTTCAGATAAGGATATTTTTCTGCAAGTGCATGCGCATCTACGCCAGCCATGCCAAGGATGGTGGGCACTAAGTCCATATGTGAACCCAGTGCATTCGTCATCTTGCCACCCGCCACATCAGGGTGGCGCACGATGAAGGGCAGGCGCATGTTTTCCTTATACATGAAGGGCCCCTTCTGGCGCAGCTTGTGGGCACCTGCCATTTCTCCATGGTCCGATGTATAGATGACGATGGTGTCCTTATCCATGCCCAGCTTTTTCAGTGCCTGCAATACCGTCAGGGCATGGCTATCAACATCGCGTACGCAATTGAAGTAATAACTTTGATAGGCGCGCCAGGCCGCTTCATCGTTGGGGTCTATATGGCCGTATAGCCAGTTACACATTTCTATGTAAGAGCTGGTGGCCCAGGGTTTGCCGATCAATTTATCCTGGTAATAACTGTCTGGCAAAGGCAGATCCCAGTATTTGTCGTAAACACCGCCTGTGGGTGGGGTCGATAAGGGCGACAACATATTGCGCTGCTGCCGGCTGGCCACTTGTGCATCGCCAGTGCTGACATACATGACATCATGTGGATTCACAAAATTCACCGCCAGAAACCAGGGCTGCTTGCCGCGCATGGCGCGCCCTTTCGTGCTCAACCACTGTACCGCATTGCTGGCGATTTGCCCGTCATAGCGGTAGCCGGTCCAGGTAGAACCATGGGGATCGCCATCGGCGTTGTAGTCAGAAAAACCGTAGGGTTCAAGCGCATTTTCTGTCGTTGGATAAGGTCCATACACCAGGCCAGAATCAGGGCGTACATGGCTTAAATGCCATTTACCCTTGTAGGCGGTGTAATAAGCCTGGGCCCTCAACAAATGCCCGAGGCTGGGCAAGTCATCTGCCAGTTTGGGAAAAGAAGGTGGCGCATCGACATTTGCCGTCATCAGGGTGTGCTGGGTATGTTGGCCAAAATACATATTCGAGCGTGAAGGCGAACAAGGCGTGGTATTTGCATGGAAATTCATCATGCCTGTGCCTTGTTCCAGCAGCATTTCATGGGCAGACAAGCCCAGGCCAGACGGCAAGTCTTGCCAGTGGCGTAACTGATCATTCACGATCAGCAGGATATTCGGCCGCCGCTGGCGCAAGCCTTGGGCTGTCATTGCTCCCGGCACCTTGGGTATGCTGCTCGGCCTGTGTTGCCGGTCGGCCACGTCGCCAAAGGCTGCCGCCAGGCCTGTGCCCGCCATCGCGGCCAGTACTTTTCTGCGGCTGATATTACCTGACCGATTGTCTGACTGATCTGCCATATCTCCCCCCCTCTTAACCGGCTCGTGATCGGCTCGTGATACTGAGCAGTGTCGGACACTTAAGCCCATACGTCCAGTGCATTATAATCATCGCGTTGATGCCTTAAAGGTATGGTCTGCTGATGAACCTGAAAAAACTCCGACATGTCGTCGTACTTGCAGAGCAAGGCAATTTTGCCCGTGCCGCTGACAAGCTCAATCTTAGCCAGCCGGCATTGAGCCGTAGTATTTCGGGTCTCGAAGATGAGCTGGGCATGCGCCTGTTTGACCGTGACCAGGCTGGTGCCACGGCCACTGCTGCTGGCAGGCAACTGATTACGCGCGCCCGTGATTTGCTGTATGCGGCAAATAACCTCAAACAGGAAATGGCACAACTGCGCGATGGTGAAAGTGGCCAGATCATTTTTGGGGCCGGGCCTTTTCCTGCCGCCAGTTTTTTGCCAGCGGTACTGACTGAACTGGCTAGTAACTACCCACGCATGCGTACCGTGCTCGAAGTCAATAATAGCGACACCCTGATGGAACATCTGCTGGCAGAAAAGCTGGAATTTTTTATCGCCGACACCCGCAGCCTGAGACCGGACAAGCATATACAGCTCAGGCCTCTTACCCGGCAAACCGGTGGTCTGTATTGCCGCCGTGAGCACCCACTGACCTTGAAAGCGAAATTGAGCCTGCAAGACTTGCAAAGCGCCAGTTATGCCAGCGTGTATCTGGCAGATATTTTCATGCCTGCCATGCGCAAGGCGTTTGGCCTGGAGTCCGGCCAGGACCTGCCACTGGTGACGACTTGCGACAATATCTATGTACTCAAACATGTGGTCAGACATAGCGACGCAATACTCCTGTGTACTCAGGCAGCGGTGGCAGAAGAACTCGGTTCCGGTGAGCTGATTGAGCTCAAGGCCGATGGCTGGCAAACCATGCAGGCAGAAATTGGTGTGGTCAGCCTGGCAAGACGTAGCCTGTCACCAATGGCAGAACTGGTATTGGCCAGGGTCGCAGCGCATGTATAAAGCGCATGTATAAAGCGCATGGTTTTGAGCAGGATCAAGAACCACACATGGCAAAACACTATCTTTTTTAAAGCCCGTAAACTCAGCCGGGCGCGAGCAGTGGTAAGCTAGAGCATGTATTCTATATGCAGGACTTAGTACAGAATTAAGCAGCATTTATTTGACCATCCCCTGAACTCAGGGACAAAACCAGGAGAATTCACATGCAAGACGTGGTAATCGTAGCTGCAGGCCGTACTGCAGTAGGCAAATTTGGTGGCTCTTTGGCAAAAACCGCTGCTTCCGACCTGGGCTCCCATGTCATCAAGGCCTTGCTGGCAAAAACCGGCCTGAGCGGCGATCTGATCAGTGAAGTCATCCTGGGTCAGGTACTGACCGCCGGCGTAGGCCAGAATGCCGCCCGCCAGGCTGTCATCCGTGCCGGTTTGCCAGACATGGTACCGGCTTTCACCATCAACAAGGTATGCGGCAGCGGCCTCAAAGCGACTCATCTGGCAGCACAAGCCATCAAGGCTGGCGATGCTGACATCATCATCGCCGGCGGTCAGGAAAACATGAGCGCTTCTCCACATGTATTGAATGGCTCGCGTGATGGCTTCCGCATGGGCGACGCCAAGCTGGTCGATACCATGATCGTTGACGGCCTGTGGGATGTGTATAACCAATACCACATGGGTATCACGGCAGAAAACGTCGCCAAGAAATACGGTGTGACGCGTGAAGAGCAAGACCTGTTTGCCCTGGCATCCCAAAACAAGGCAGAAGCCGCGCAAAAAGCCGGCAAGTTCAAGGATGAAATCATACCTTTTGAACTGGTCAGCAAAAAAGGCACGACAGTGTTTGATACTGATGAATTCATCAAGCATGGCACCACGCTGGAATCTTTGGCATCCCTGCGCCCGGCATTTGACAAGAATGGTACCGTCACTGCAGGTAATGCATCTGGCCTCAATGATGGTGCTGCTGCAGTCATCATGATGACTGCACAAAGAGCCGAGCAACTGGGTTTGCCAGTGCTGGCCCGTATCAAGGCCTACTCTTCTGCCGGTGTCGATCCTACCATCATGGGCATGGGCCCGGTACCCGCCGCCCAGCTCTGCCTCAAAAAAGCAGGCTGGACACATCAGGACCTGGATTTGATGGAAATCAATGAAGCCTTTGCCGCACAGGCAATCGGCGTCAATAAAGAAATGGGCTGGGACACCAGCAAGATCAATGTCAATGGCGGTGCGATTGCGATTGGTCACCCTATCGGCGCATCAGGTGCCCGCATCCTGGTCAGCCTGATCCATGAAATGATACGACGCGATGCCAAAAAAGGCCTGGCGAGCTTGTGTATCGGTGGTGGCATGGGTGTGGCGCTGGCGATAGAACGTTAATCGATTGAGCAAAGCAGCTCAGTAAAAATACTGAGCTGTGCTTTATTGACCCCAATATTTCAAAACAACTATCCTGTGATTTTTTAATGTTATTGCTAATTTCAATAAAAAAGTGCTCTGTAAATAGCAATTAAGCTATCACTGATATTCCATCTTGTTCATCTTTTATAAGCTGATCTATTGCGTCAAGAAAGGGTGAAATAGGACATGCTGTAATAATATGTGATTCAGGAAACCATCCGCTTTGCATAGCCACTAATTTGACGCCAAATTTACCATCTTCGTTTTTATAAAGACCGAATATAGGTCCACCGCTCATTCCATCCAGATCAATAACCTCGCTATTAGGCACTTTTGATAGCGCAAGTTTTCCAAATAGTGAGTGAACGTTTTTATCTTTTTCTAGATTAGTCGGTCTGGCAGTGGGTGTGGCTTCCACAAAAAAATGTTTTTGTTTAATTCTTGTGCCATCTTTTTGCAAAAATTGAGATGGAAATCCAGTTACGACCCATTTGTCAGCAGTTTTTGCATCACCAATCATTTCACGATTTATTGCCCTTACCCCACTTTGGCTCATGTTCTTGATGGCTAACTCTTCGACTTGAATCAAACAATAATCTAATCCAAGATCGTCGTTTCGTATTCTTAACTGATTTCGTTTAGTAATGTCGAACGGATATGCGAAGGAGTTTTCATTTTTAGAAAAAACGTCATTAATATGCCATTTTGAAAGTGAGATTCCTTTGGCTGATAGTTTTTCGATGTCATCCAGAATATGAGCTGCAGTGCACATTACCCAAACGCCGTTAATTATTAAGAAAAAGCAAGAACAAGAAATTATCCGAGGCGGGTCTTGATCGTGAACTGCAAATCCGAAACTAGTGACAATTGATTCAATTGCCTTCTTAAATTCTTCTGAATCTACAAGATTAGAAGTTTGGGTATCGTGTTTCATATATATTGCCTTAGCAATTTTTGATTTTTCATCATATCAAAGATGCGATTAAAAAAAATAGGCATTTAAATGAAATTGCAAGTTTATTGTTATCTAAAAATAAAAAAATCCCAGCTGGAGTAAGCTGGGATTTCATACAAAAATCATCGATACTAATAATATTTATTTCTTCAGGCATTTTTCCAGGAACTGATCCTGTTCCCACAACAAATGCATAATGTTTTCCCTGGCTGCATAACTATGGCTTTCCTTCGGTAGTATCACCATGCGTACCGGTGCGCCCAGGCCTTTCAGGGCCTGGAAATAGCGCTCGGTCTGCAGGGTAAATGTACCGGGATTATTATCGGCTTCGCCATGTACCAGCAACAGTGGCGTCTTCATTTTGTCTGCATTCATGAATGGTGACATCTTGGTATACACCTCAGGGCTTTCCCAGTAATTGCGTTGCTCACTCTGGAAGCCAAATGGCGTCAGCGTACGGTTATAAGCACCACTGCGTGCAATACCGCAGGCAAACAGTTTTGAATGCGTCAACAGGTTTGCTGTCATGAAGGCACCATAAGAATGGCCGCCAACGGCAACACGCTTGCGGTCTATATAACCCAGAGCATCCACAGCATCAATCGCCGCTTCGGCATTATCGACCAGTTGCGGGATGAAGTTATCGTTCGGCTCGGTCTTGCCCTCGCCGATGATGGGGAAGGCCGCGTCATCGAGTACTGCATAGCCGCGTGCTACCCAATAGATGAATGATGCGTAGCTGGGGAAGGTGAACAGGTTTTCATTATGCTTGCTTTGTCCTGCAGAATTCTTGTCCTTGAATTCTGCCGGGTAGGCCCAGATCAGCAAAGGCAGTTTGTCTTTCTTGCTCTTGTCGTAATTGGCAGGCAGGTACAGGGTGCCAGACAATTCCACGCCGTCCTTGCGCTTGTATTTGATGACTTCTTTCGAGACATCCTTCAAGCCCATGAATGGGTTCTTGAATTGCGTTACGGGTGTGAGTTGATTGCCGCCCTTGATATTACGGAAGTAATAATTCGGGTATTCAGTCTTCGACTGTATCTGCACCAGCACATCGCCTTTTTTGACATCTTCTATCGAGACGATGTTTTCTACCTTGTCGGTATAAGTCGATTGATACAGGCGGTTCTTTTTCAGGCTGGCCAGATCGAGTTCATCGATGAAAGGGAACTGACCTTTTTTGGTATGACCAGCGCCCAGCAGATAGGCCTTGTTATCTTCTATCGCCAGCACACGGCGGTGATACTGGTTGTATTTGGTTTCAAAGCGGCCAGGATCAGAATAGATATCCTGCATGTTACGGTCAGAGATCAGGCGTGGTGCTTCTGCCGGATTGGACGGGTTGAACAGATAGGCCTTGGTATTGCGTGTGTCATACCAGCCATCACTGACAACCGCCAAATTGTCATTACCCCAGACGATGCCGTTATAACGCTGCGCGACTTTTACCAGCGAGATAGCTGGCTTGTCGAAAGGCGCATCCCAGGAAAACACTTCATCGCGGAACTCTGTCTTATTGGCCGGGTCACCGCCATCAAGCGCCTGTACATAAGTCAGGCTGGCTGCCTTGTCTGCGCGCCAGTCCAGCTGCCGTTTGCCAACTGCAACAGCACTAAAACCCTTGGGGATGATTTCATGCAAAGGTGATTCATCAACGACCTTGATCTGCTTGCCAGCCAAATCGCTGACGATGGTTTTTGATGGGAAACGATCAAGCGGAACCACGTAAGAGAAAGGTTTTTGTATGGTACTGATCTGCAGGTATTTGCCGTCAGGAGAAAAGCTGACTCCAGCAAACATATCAGCCTTCTTGAATAAACTGCTCTTGCCATTCAGGCTGACTTTATGCAGCTCAGAAGTTGTCAGGTTGACGAAATTGCTTTCGTCATTCTGGTTCTTCAACAGATCAGCATAAGTGCGGTTCTGCGATGCCGCACCGCTGGATGTGGAGATGATAGGGCCGCTTGGCAAATCCTTGCTGGCATCCAGCAAGGCCGGGCGGTTCTTGGGCAAGACCTTGATGAGCAGGCCGTCACTATCCCTGTACCAGTCAAACGGCGCGCCCAGATTGGCATTCAGGTTGGCTTCTGTCAGTTTTTTTGCTGTTGCTGTTTCCACATCGATGACCCACAGCTCTACACCTTTGGCTGCTGTATTGGTGAAGGCAATCTTCTTTTCATTCGGCGACCATTTGACATGGCTGATCAGCGGGTTTTGTGGCAAACCTTTGACCTGTATTTCTTCTGTCGCATCGACTTTACGTAGCTTCAGATTATTGACATACGTTAGCGTACTGGAGATGTTGGTAACCGGGTTGATGCGCAAACCGGCCAGACGCATTTCAGTCTGGCTCAGATCATTCAGTGATTTATAAGTATTGCGATAACTGAGCAGCAGCATCTTTCTGTGACTATCCATGCTCACGACAGGTGCGCGCTGGAAGTCAGCCAGCTCCAGTATCGCTTGCGGCGGTTTTTGATAGTTCAGATTTTCCTGCGCACCCGCATTGGCACCCAGCGCAGCCAGCAAGAGCAGACTCAGTTTGCTTTTCATTAATATCCCCGGTTGAATTTATATGCACCAGCCCTGGCAATCAACCAGAGTCAGAAGCTTTATTCTAGCACCGCAATATATTTAAAATATGCTGTTTTCTACTGCACTCATAACCATATCGGTATAAATAGAAAACAGCCGGGGACAGGTCTGTAGTTAAGATGAAATCAGACGCATGTTGAAGGCACGCTCGATGAACCACAGCAGCGCAATCAGGATGATCAGCACTGAACCCACCTGCACGATGGCGCGCTGATGCAGCCAGTGGCGGCGCAGCAGATAAGCCAGCGGTAAAAAGCCTGCAACGATGGTCAGTTGCCCTATTTCCACACCCAGGTTAAAGCCAACCAATGCCAGCATCAGTGCCGATTGCGGCAAGCCAAGGTCAGCCAGCACGCTGGCAAAACCAAAGCCGTGGATAAGACCAAAAGTAAATGCCACCAGCCAGCGCCTGCCCTGGAACAGCGGCAACAAATTATTCAGCGCTGCCAAAATGACGGATGCGGCAATCGCGGATTCCACCAGCCGTGATGGCAACGCCAGTACATTCAGCGCAGCCAGTGTCAGGGTAATCGAGTGGGCAACAGTAAATGCCGTGACTATCTTCAAGACATCGATGGCGGCTGCTTTAAAGCTGCTGGCAGCTTGCCATTTACCTGCCTGCAGTACCAGTACCGCAGGCAATAACAAGGACAATAAAAACAGGATGTGATCAAAACCTATCCAGATATGCCAGATACCATGAAAAATATAATCGCTGAATTGCTGCCACTTGTTGACCTCTGCCGCGACAAATTCCTGGCTGGCCTGTTCGGGGCTGAAGATCGCGGTGCTTGTTACATCCTTCTGGTTCACCAGACGCAGCAAGCCTTTGTGCTGGGTATCGAGGTCAAAAAATAACTGGTACTGCACTTTGATTTTTTCAGCAATGCAGGTGCTGTCAAACATCAATACGGTATAAGCACCATCGCTATGCTGGTCTATCAATTGTTGGCCTGCTGTCAACGGGCATGGCTGCTCACCCGCAGTGATCTTCAGCCTGGCGAGTGCATAGGCGGCGATGTCTGCATGCTTGCTGCGTACTTCATCCCAGGTAAGCTCGCCATTGCCGTCTTCATCCAGGCCTATGGCAAAGTCGAGGTCGCGCAAGGCGATATCCCATTGACCATGGATACCAGTCTGGTCGGCACGCAAGGTCAGGTAACTGTCGCTGGGCTTGTGGGCATGGGCAGGCAAGCTGAACATACTGAACAGCAGTGCCAGAATAAAACTGCGTGCAAGCAAGCGCTTGGTGATGAATGTCATGAGTTGGCTCCCAGTCTGGCGAGCACAGGTTTAAGCGTCAGGTCTTGCAGTTTATTTTGCTTCAGCCATGCCAGTGCTGGTGCAGCAGCCTGAGGTTCATGTGCAGCGGCGGCTTCCAGCAAGATACGCAAGTCTGCGGTTTCTTTTTGTATGGCCCAATTCAGTTGCGCCAGTTTCAGGGCGATGGCCGGGTGGTTTTTTAAATGTAATTCATAGCGCGCCTGCTCGCGCTGGTGCACAGTGTCGCCGCGCAGCATGGCGGCTTCAAAACGCTGATCGAGCAAGCTGATTTGCCCGGCTGCAAGCGGCGATTTTTGTACTTTCAAGGCCAGCGCATAGCGCAGCAATAATGCATCGACCCTGGTTTTTTCTTTCAACAGCTTGACGACTTCAGCAGGTCTTTGTTGATCCAGTAAAAAGTCGGCATAAGAACCCAGCAGATAGCTGTCTGGTGATGCCAGTGTCAGGGCTGTCTGATACCAGGCTTCGGCTGCAATGACATCGCCCAGTCTGGCAGCCATTTCTGCCAGCAGTGTCGTGACCCAGATTTTTGTCCCTGCATCGCTATCTGCATTTTTTTCATATTTTTTGTAGGCTGTAGCAAGCGTTGCATAACTGTTGGTAGCGTCGCCATTCAGGCTGCCGACATTATGCAGGCAGGTCAGCGTGACCACTTCAGGTGCCAGAGGATAAAGGTGCATGCAACTGGCTTTGGCCTGGGCAAACTGGCCCTGTACTTGCAAGACCGTGGCACGCGTTAGCCAGGCCTGGGCATTGTCCCTGTCCTGCTTCAAGACATTGTTCAGGTCTAGCAGGGCTTCAGGAAATTGGTGTGTACTTTGCAGTATGGTGGCACGCAACACCAACACGCTGATGGGTGGATTTGGCAAACTCCACCAGGGTTTCAATACTGCCTGTGCATAGCCTAGATAACGCGGGTCACCGTCATTGCGGGCAGCATTGATATAAGTTTGTGCCAGTTCGCTTGTAACGGCGGGGTTGTTTGGGTTTGCTGCCAGACGTTTGCGCAATTCGGCAAAGGCACGTTGCGCCGGGTCTGTGCGGGATGGCAATTGTTCCAGCACCTGCTTGCCATTGCTCGGAATAAATGGCGTTGCTTGCGCATCAAAGGCAAGGCTGACAAGGCTGAACATGATCAACAGCGCAGAAAAGAATCGAGGCAGGTGCATATTTTTTGCATCTCAAAATTCATGGGCGGACTCAAGACATGCAGAAAATAACATGTCCTGAGCCCGCAACTTCAGTTGGCTACCACGGTCTGTCTAGTTGACACTGACAGGTTCAGTTGCTTCCGGCGCTGTGACTACCACTGCATCGATGGATTGCGGTTCTGCCGTATCCGCTGCACCGAACAGGTTCAGCACATACTGCGTGAAGGTATCGATGACCGTAGGTGTGGTCGTCCCTGTTCCGGTGCCAGTACCGGGCGTCGTGGTACTGGTTGCGGGGCTGGAACTACCGCCACAGCCTGCCAGCATGAGCGTCAGCACTGTGCTGGCGATCAGATAAGTATGTCTTGCTTTCATGATTACTCCTTGAGTATGGTGTGCAAAATGAACCGAAACGTTTAGCGTTTCAGTGCGCCAGCCACAGGGGTTTTCAGGTAAGGGAAGGCATTGTCGATGAAGCTGCTATCCAGATAGGCGCCATCAGTGAAATCGATGCTGCCGGCTGGGGCATCAGCTGGTACGCAACCTATGCTGAGTGTGCACAAGCGACCCATGACTACACGCAAGGCGATATCTACCACGTCATCGCCTGGACGGCGGCCATTAGGGAAACCCGCACTGTCACCAGCGATGACACCCAGGCGATTTTGCGTTGCACTGACAGGCGTTGTGGTATTCAGACGCAGCATTTCAGATGGTGTGACTGTTGCTGGCTGATTGACACCCTTGATACCTGTCAGGAAAGCGGCGACCAGATCATTACGCGGGAAGTTGGTTGGTGCCTTGACACCAGCGCTGCCAAACAATACTTCTACCAATGCAGGCAGGGTAGGGTTGGTCACATAGTTGATGAACTGTGCATCGCCACTAGGTTTGCTATGGTTGAATTGATCCTTCTCCTTGAGACCAATCACGACTTCATTCACCAGTGGCATGCCCAGACGTGATACCTGCGTCCATGCGCCACCTTCCTTCGATGCCGCACCTGTGCTGCTTGGGGTCGGGTTAATCGCACGGCCCTGGCGCAAGCTGGCTGTCGTCCAGCCACCGATGACGGCTTCCTTGCCATTGGTCAGGCAACTGGTGGGTACTTCCATTTCTATCGCAGTGACGTTCTTCATGGCGAGGTCATCATGGCCAGCTTTTTCTGCATTTGGATCAAATGCAGTGGCAGGAGCCTTGATGTTGATCAAGTCAAAAGTTTCACCCAGGTTGACCACGAAGGGGTCTTTACGCTGGCCGACAAACACTTTACCCGGTGTCGTACAACCAGGAATATTGACGGAAAACACATGCTTGGCTGCATAGCTGGCGTAGTCAGGAATCGATTTATTACCGATGTAATCAACTGGTTTGTCAAAGGTGCTGGAGCCAGTGGTGGCATTGGTCACCGCCTGGCGGGTGCCAGTGCGGCGGTCGCCTGTCACCATGGTGACGGTATAGGTTTCACGTACATTCAAACCAGCAGGGTTCACACCGTCAATGGCACCGCCATTGATGACCAGCGGGATAGAAACTTTCTTGCCGCCAACAGTAAACTGCGCATCATTATTGGTATTGGTGAAGCGGAACTGGAAAGTCAGATGTTCTTTGCCATCACCGACATTGTCGATGTGGATTTCATACAGCGCGTCCGGGTCCATGGAGAAATAGTTCGGGCCGCCATAAGAATCTTGCAAGGGGGAGTAATTGGCAATCAGGGTAGTAAAGGCTGCGCGGTTGGCCTCATAGCTACGGAACATATAGAAGTCGGCAGCATCGACTTTGGGGTGGCGCGTAATAAACGGTGCTTCGCGGTGGCTGGAAGCCTGCGCTGGCAGCGAGGCAATGCCATTCAGACTACCTGCCGTGACCAGGGCGAGCAGGATTTTTTGATTGAACTTCGATGTTACTTGTCTCATGACCAACTCCTGAAGTGTAGGAAAAATGACCGTCGAAATTTAAAAAACTTTACGGGCACTGTTCTTACGCAGGAGATTTGGTTTTGGATGCAATTATTTAAAAATAATGTTTATTCCAGTTTGTCACCCGGCAAAGGGCTCAGCGCTGCCTGGCTTTGCAGCCAGTTGCAAAACAGGTCCAGTTTTTTATCTTGCTTACGGCTGCGCCGGGCGACATAGCGATAAGTGCTGGCACTGAAACCCAGTGGCGCGATCAGTCTGCCGCTGCGTATATCGTCTATTACCAGATGCCAGGGAGCAATGCAGACACCCAGACCGGCAATGGCGGCCTCCAGGGTAAAGTAATAGTGCTCGAATTCCCTGCCCTCTGCCGCAGGTGCCGCGCAACCAGCCGCCAGCCCCCACATTTGCCAGGCATTTGCCCTGGTGCGTGTATGCAATAGAGTTTTTCCGTTAAGGTCATTTGCTGCCGCTATCCTGATGCTGGCAGCCAGCGTGGGTGCAAGTACCGGCCCCAGCCATTCCTGAAACAGTGGCAAGATCCTGTCACTATCATCTGATTCTTCACCCGTTTCATCGACAATGATCACCAGGTCATAGCGCTCATGTTCAGTGTCTGTTGTGGCGTAGGGGCGACGGTCAGTGGAACTGAGCCTGACATCAATATCCGGATACCTGGAATTGAAATCATACAAACGTGGTATCAGCCATTTCACCGTGAAAGTGTTGAAACAGCAAACATCCAGCGTACCTCTATTGTCACTGCGCACCGCATTCACGGCAACATCGATCTGGTCAAAAGCAGCAGTCAGCGCGGGCAGCAATTGCCTGCCCATGGCACTCAGTTGCGGGCGGTTCTTGGAGCCTTCAAACAAGACCGTACCCAGGCTTTGTTCCAGTTGCTGGACCTGGCGGCTGATGGCGCCGGGTGTCACCGCCAGCTCATCGGCAGCGGTCGTCATGCGCCCCAGCCTGGCGGCGGCTTCAAAGGCGCGGAGTGCATTCAAGGGTGGCAGGCGACGTTTCATTATGTGAGTTTATCGCACATACGGGCGAGTGAATATCGATTTTCTTTCAGATTACTTTGTCTGAAAATGCTCTTTGTTGCCTTAACTTTCCATCCTATCAATTACAGGAAATATCACATGCCATTCATCCGCACCCATGTCAGCAAAAGTACCAGCCAGGAACAACGCCAGGCTATCGTCGAAGGCATACACCAGGCACTGGTCAGCAGCATAGGCATGCCGCAAGACGAATTATTCAATCTTGTCAGCAGTTATGAGGCCGAAGATTTTTTCTATAGCCGCAGCTTCAACGGCGTTACGCGTTCAGACAGGCTGGTGGTCATCGACATCAGCCTCAGGCGCGGTCGTAGCGATGCCATGAAGCGTGATCTGTATGCCCATATTGCAGAAAACCTCGTTGCCAATGCGGGTGTGGCAAAGGGTGATGTTTTCATTTTCATGCATGAAAACGATTATTCTGACTGGTCCACAGGCAATGGCAAATTCGCCATGGCGCTGGTGCAGCAGGTGGCCGCTGGCTGAAAAGCAGGGAATGCTGGCAAGAGACATTCCCCTGACAAATTGTTTGCAGATGCAGCAATTTTAGTTATACTAAAAATCTCCCTCTTGGCGCTGCTGCTAGAGGTACAAATGCCCCCGAATCGCCGGAGGCGCACCTGTACTTCAAATTTTGGTAGCAGCTATGACTTCTATTTCACGTTTACAATCTGCCCTGCAAAGACAGGGCATACGCGTTGAACATGCCAATGGCATTTTTCAACTTCATCATGAACATGCGCAGGCCACTGTCTTATTGCCTGAAAGTCTTCCTCTGGAAGAAAAGGCAGTAAAACAGTTAATGGCATTTGCCGCAGTCAAATCGGCGGACGGGCATCATGCGGTGTGCAAGGCTTGTGCAACGCCAGACTTTCATCCTGGCAGTATTGCGCCGGTAGGTTCCATCGTTGCCACCGATGCTGGCTTTGTGATTCCCGCAGCGATAGGTACGGATATCAATTGCGGCATGCGCTTGTTGACTACAGGCTTTAATTTGTCCCAGGCTAGCCAGCACAAGCCTGCACTGATACGTCAGTTGCAACGTGTCTTGCTGGAAAATGGCCGGGATGTGCCTGCCCATGCCAAGGCCTTTGCCGCACTCAGCGATGCGGGTCCATCGGCTTTTCTCGACAGCTTGCCTGACGGCGGCATCTGGGCCACAGCCGACCGCAACCGCCTGCAACAAGAACTTGCTGCCTGCATAGGCTTGCAGGAATTTGCAGGTGCCAGCCGCTATGCACCTGAGGCCTGGTTCAATCGCGATGGCATCGTACGCGACCCTAGCCTGGGTACGCCAGGCGGTGGTAATCACTTTGTTGAATTGCAGATTGTCGATGCCGTCTTTGACCGCCACTTGGCTTATCGTGCAGGCCTGGCCAAGGACGATATCGTCGTCATGATACATAGTGGCTCACGCGATGTGGGCTTCTATGTCGGCCAGCGCTGGATGGACAGGGCCAGGGCAGAATGGCCTGCCGGTCTCAAGCATCCAGACACTGCCCTGTATGGACTCAGCGGAGTGCTGGCTGAGGAATACCTGCAAGCCATGGGCGTGGCAGCCCGTTATGCCTGGGCCAACCGCATGGTATTGGCAGAACTGGTCAGGCAGCAATTGCAAGCAGTGCTGGGGGATGCCAAATCGTCCCTGATCGTCGATGTGCCACACAATGTCATCTTGCGTGAGCATGGCATGAACATCCACAGGAAAGGCGCAACTCCGGCGCGCGAGGGTGACCTGGCCCTGATCCCCGGCTCCATGGGCGATGCCAGTTACCTGGTAGAAGGTCTTGGTAATCCGGACTGGTTATGGTCATGCAGCCATGGTGCAGGCCGCCGTGTGCGCAGGCAGGATGTACGGCGTCTGCGACATGACAACAGCGAAGCCAACTGGCAATGCGTGAGCCTGCGCGAAGAGCGCAAGGTGGAAGAAGCGCCGCAAGCCTATAAACCCATAGGCCCGGTCATAGAAGCGCAAGAAACAGCTGGCCTGATCAAGGCAGCAGTCAGGCTGAAACCCTGGGTGACATTCAAGGCGTAAATAGCATGAGCATAAAAAATCCCCGCGCAATATGAATTGGGCGGGGATTTTTTTATGCAGCGAACAGCTTAGTGGATGCCGTGCATTTTCTTTTTCATCCAATTATTCAGCAACATCAGGACAATACCTGCACCTATCGGTATCAGAGTGAAGATCAGGAAGAAGATTGACAATGAATATTGTTTCGAGATTGCTCCGATATAACTGCCGCTGTAACCAGCCAGTTTATTTGCAATCGCCGTATTGAGGAACCACACGCCAAACATCAGGCCCAGCAAACGTGGTGGTGCCAGTTTACTGATGTAAGACAGGCCGACCGGAGAAATGCACAGCTCGCCCATGGTATGGAAAAAGTAAGCAGCGATCAGGAAAATCATGCTGACGCCTGCAGTTTTCGCACCGGCAGGGATGCTGGCAGCACCGTAGGACAGGGCAGCAAAACCCAGGCCCAGCAAGATCAGGCCAACGCCGAATTTGATAGGGCCGCTAGGGTTCCAGTGTTTTTCCCACATCTTGGAAAACATTGGTGCCAGGATCACCAGGAAGAAAGAGTTCAATACACCAAACCAACTGGCGGGAACATTAGATTGCTCAAGCGCAAACTCACGTTGCAACATCCAGACTACCAGCACCCAGATTGCGCCTATGCAGGTGACCAACAGCGCATTTGAAAGCAGATAACGCTTGGCCGTGCCGGCGAATAATTTGATTAACAGCCATGACAGAATGACGGTAGGTATGATAGTCATCAGGCTATTGATGATCTTGAACACCATGCCGCTGGTGCCGACCAGGGTGCGGTCAGTAAATTTATCCGCAAAAATGGTCATGGAACCACCAGCTTGTTCAAATGCGAACCAGAAAAAGATGGTGAAGAAAGAAAATACGCAAATCGCCAACAGACGGTCGGCTACGATATGTGGTTCTGCTTCTTCAACTGCGACGACTTCGGTCGTTTGCTGGGACTTTGCCAGGCCGATATCACCAAAGATACCCTGGCCAAAATAGAACTGGATTGCGCCCAATAACATGAAGGCACCGGCCAGGCCAAAGCCCATGGGCCAGGAGATATTTTCGCCGATATAACCGCACAGCAGGATGCCAAAGAAAGCGCCAGAGTTCACGCCCATGTAGAACAGGGTATAGCCGCCGTCACGGCCGGCTTCATTTTCCTTGTTATACAACTGGCCTACGATGGCAGAGATATTTGGTTTGAACAAACCCGTACCTGCAACTACCAGGCCGAGACCTATGTAAAAGGTAGTTGGCGTATCAAACAGCAGACATGCATGACCAGCTGCGATGATGAAACCTCCAAGTACGACAGAACGCCTGCTGCCCAGTATCTTGTCGGCAATATAACCACCCAGGATAGGCGTCAGATAGACCAGACCGGTATACCAGCCATACAAGGACAGAGCTTCTTCGTCGCTCCATCCCCAACCGCCATCTATGAGTTTGCTGGTCAGGAACAGTACGATCAAGGCGCGCATGCCGTAATAAGAAAACCGTTCCCACATTTCTGTAAAGAACAGGACGAACAAGCTATCCGGGTGTCCCAGAATAGTGTGTGCACCTGGCGTTTGAATTTGGTTCAAAGTGCTCTCCAATAATTATTTTGTGTAAAAGTCGCAGCTGGCCGCAAAATTTTTTTCAATGCGTACCTGGAAATGATATGAATTGAGTCAATTCGGCGCGTAGCTTACCACGACAAAAACCTCATATAAAAAGACATATGCTGCATTGCAGCAAAAACTGCTGCGCCTATTTCCCATGGGTGCTTAACAGGTACTTTAGTGGAGTTGCAGATATTTCACCTGTGAAGCAGGCGATTTTTGCAACAAAATAAGTAATAAAAAAGCAAATTTTCTGTGCAAGTGCAATAGTTAAATACTGTTAATCCAAATATATTTGATGGTATTATTTTGTCGAATTAGTAATTTGCAAAAAAGCATGAGCCAGCTTGGGAAGACAAAATCTGTGAACTTGCTGGCAGACGGGAATTATTCAGGTTTTGTTCAGGTTTAAAAACCGGCATTTGATCTGGGGGCGAATGTTACGGGGTTGTTCTGTTTCCCCATCACTCAATAAATCAGGAGAATTCGATGCTCAAATCAACAACGAAAAAATTAATTGCACTTGCATTGGCAATTGGCTGCAGCGCTGCGTTTGCCTACCCTCCTCCATTCTATTTCTGCAATAAAGAATGCATCAAGCAAGGCCCACGTGGCTCTGAGGCTTGGGCTGCCTGTATGGAAGAATGCCTGAACGGGTATCCGGAATAAGGATTTTTCAGGGATAAAGCCCTGGCCACTGTGCTTATGAGCCGCTGGCCTGGCGTATCTGTCCCACAGCAGTGACCAGTAACAGCCTGGTCACTGCCTGTGAGAAAATCTAGTTCATCACCTCTTGTTGAATGAAAGCCAGTATGAAAACAGCCAGGACGATCCTGACCTATGTCGCCATCATCGCCGTTGGCCTGCTGATAGGCTATGTCTTGCCACGCCTGAGTGTATGGATGAAACCCGCTTACCAGGAAGCCGATTATTCTGCTCATTTGAGCGAGGCAAAAACCCAGGTAGTGATGTATGGCACAGCCAGCTGTAGTTTTTGCAATATGACTCGTGCTTATTTTAAAGAAAACAAGATCAGCTACGCTGACCTGGATGTAGAAAAATCACCTGCCGCTGCCAGCAGGCATGCAGAACTGGGTAGTGGTGGCGTCCCCGTCATCATCATAGGCAAGCGCATGATACGGGGCTATCAGCCTGAGGTATTCAATGACGCCTTGCAGGTGCTGGCAAAGACGCAGACTGCGGCGAAATAGCGGCAAGTTGAAGAATGAAAAATGGACATCGGACACGGGTCTTGATGTCCATTTGTTTTTTACCCGACTGTAGCTTGTGATTAATGCACCTTGAACACCAGCAGTGCCTGCCACAATTTTTGCGCTTCTTCTTTCAGTGAAGCTGCCGCCGCTGCTGACTCTTCCACCAGCGCCGCATTTTGCTGGGTAGTTTGGTCCATCAGACCTATCTCATTCGTGATCTGGGCGATGCCATGACTCTGTTCGGCAGAGGCACTGGAGATTTCATTGAGTATCGTCGAGAGACCTTCAACTGATGCCAGTATCTCGGTCATGGTCTTGCCTGCATGGCCCACGACCTCGGAACCCATATCGACTTTGGCAATCGAGGTTTCTATCAGTGACTTGATTTCTTTCGAAGCGATGGCGCTGCGCTGGGCCAAATTGCGTACTTCTGACGCGACCACGGCAAAGCCCCTGCCCTGTTCACCCGCCCTGGCCGCCTCGACTGCCGCATTCAGTGCCAGGATATTGGTCTGGAAGGCGATGCCCTCAATGGCGGCGATGATGTCAAACATCTTCTTCGACTCAGCCGAGATGCCCGCCATGGTATTGACCACTTTATCTACCTGGGTGCTGCCGCGTTGCGCCGTCTGCGCTGCCGAGACGGCGAGCTGGCGCGCCTGCTCGGCGTTGCCGGCATTTTGCCTGACTGTCTGGTTCAGGCTTTCCACGCTATTGGCAGTTTGTGCGAGTGATGATGCCTGGTTCTCTGTCCTTTGCGACAGATCAATATTGCCCATGGCGATTTCGCCTGATGCATTCGAGACAAACTCGCTGCTGTCGCGGATATGCGTGACCATGGACGTCAGTTGTTGTTGCATGCCCTGCAGGGCGTACAGCATGCTGCTGTTGTCGCCGGTTTTTAATGTTACCACCGTGGTCAGGTCTCCTTCAGCCACACTCCTGGCTATCTTGACGGCAACATCCGGCTCGCCACCCAGCGGCGCGATGACCAGCCTGTTAATCACGAATGTCAGGATGGCCGATACCACCAGCACGCTGAAGATACCGATCAGGATGGCGGTATTGCGCAGGTAATGCACGTCAGCCAGGATTTTGTTTTCTGGCACGCTGATAACAAAAGACCATGGCGTTGTGGTTGCCCCTATCTGTATGGGCACGTAGATGCGGTTCACCGTAGTCTGCATGCCGCTGTGCTCAACAGTATCGCTATATGTCTGGCCGGTCTTGATGGCTGCCTTGGCGGCTTTTGCAGCAGCACCATCACCGATATTCTGTCCCACGTTTTTTGCATCGGCATCACCGATATAGATACCGTTATTCGATATCAGGCTGGCATAGCCGGTTTCATAAGGGTGGATTTTGCTGACATCTTCCTGGAAACCCGCTACCGGCAAATCCACCGTCACCGCACCTATGACCTGGCCCTTGGCCTTGACCGGAACGGTGACCGTGGTCATGAATACATCCTTGCCAGCGATTTTGTACATATAGGGTTCGAGCAAGACTTCATTGCCGCTTTTTTTGGCCAGCAGATAATAGTCACCTGCACCTTCTTTCTCATAATCAGTCAGCGCTTCGACCTGGGTCTTGCCGCTGCCGCGGTTCCAGTAGGGCAGGTAGCGGCCAGTCGCATCATGGCCCTCTTTGCCAGCGTATTCGCTGTCTTTGCCATCGAAGGCATTGGCTTCCCATATCGTGCCTACGCCAGTAAATTCAGGGTGGCCTTCCAGCACACTTTTCAGTAACAGATCAGCATTGGCGCGGTCTGCCTTGCCGTTGGTCTGCATCGCAGCCAGCTCAAACGCCAGGCTGCGTGCCGCATGCAGGGCGAGGTTGATGCGCTCTGCCACTTTGCCAGCGTTGTTGATAGCGAGCTGTTTCGCATATTGCTGGGCCGATTCCTGCTGCATGCTGCCAGCCTGTCTGGTCAGCAGGCTGATGGTGACGGCAAAACCGGCCAGCACCATGGCCAGCACAGCGAAGAGCATTTTTGCCCGCAAACCAAAGCGGGCAGGGGAAGGAGTGGATATCATCGTGTCGAACCTTGCATTTTTCTGCGCAGGAATGCCTGCAATGTTATGAATGATATGACGGATTATGACAATCTTGCCGCAGTGAATAACGCAGTGCATAAGTTACGTAGCGCAATCGTGATTATTTGCAACGATTTGTGCAACGATTTTGCTTGCCAGTATGACAAATTCAGGTTTAGATTCATCAGTCTTTATATATCCAGAATATTTTTGATCCGAACTACAAGCAGTTTTAATTGTCGTAGCTCAGGGATCAGCACCCGCAACCATTAAATAAACAAATACGCATACAAGGGAGAAAATGCAATGAAGTGGAAAACCATGGCTGCTGTCGGCGGTCTGTATCTGGGCATGATGGCGGGGACGGCCCAGGCTGTCACGGCTGAGCAGGTGAAAACCTTTACCCTGCCAAATGGCATGAAGTTCCTGGTACTGGAAAACAGCACGATACCCAATGCGAACATGTACACCTACTGGAAAGTCGGGTCGCGTAATGAAGTACCGGGCATCACCGGCCTCTCACATTTCTTTGAACACATGATGTTCAATGGCTCGAAAAAATTCGGCCCCAAGCAATTTGACCGCACCATGGAAGCCAATGGCGGCGCCAATAATGCCTATACCAGTAATGATTTGACGGTGTATCAGGACTGGTTCCCGGCCACCGCCCTGCCGACCATTTTTGATCTCGAAAGCGATCGTATCGCCAATCTCAGCATAGACCCAAAGATGGTTGAGAGCGAGCGCGGCGTAGTCTTGTCCGAGCGCAGCACTGGCCTGGAGAACTCGAACCTGCGTGCGCTGTGGGGGGAAGTCTATGCTTCGGCCTTCCGCGCCCATCCTTATTCCATTCCTACTATCGGCCATGAGTCCGACATCAAGGCCTGGACGCAAGATGATTTGCAGCGTTATTTCAATGTCTATTATTCCCCGAATAATGCGGTGGCCGTCATTGTTGGTGATGTCAAGGCCACAGAAGTAAAACGCCTGGCCGAACAGTATTTTGCCAATGTGCCACAGCGCGCCCTGCCACCTGTCGTGCGTACGGTAGAGCCTGAACAAAAAGGCGAACGCCGGGTGTTTGTCCGCAAGGAGTCTGCGACTGCTGCTAATCTCATGGTCTCTTACAAGATGCCAGCGACCAGCAACCCTGACTACTATGCCCTGAGTGTCATCGCCAGCATACTCACCGATGGCAAGACTTCACGCATGTATCAGGCCCTGGTGGATCAACGTCTGGCAACCCAGGTTGGTGCCGATCATGGCAAGAATTTTGACCCCGGCCTGTTCAATTTCTTTGCCGTTGCTGCCAACAAGGTGCCTGCCGCCAAGGTTGAGGCTGCCTTGCTGGCCGAGATAGACAGGCTGGTCAAGGATGGTGTCACGGCAGATGAATTGCAAAAAGTAAAAAACCAGAAACTCCTGAATTTTTACCGCACCCAGGAAACCATCAATGGCAAGGCCGCCCAGCTGGGTGAATATGAAATGTTCTTTGGCGATTACAAGAAACTGTTTGACGCACCGGATGCCTATCGCAAATTGACTCCTGCCGATATCCAGAACGTTGCTGCCAAATACTTTAAAAAATCACAAAGAACAGTAGGCGTGCTCGCTGCTGTGGAGGAATAAGATGATGACTCAGAAAATGATCAGTAAGAAAACTCTGGCCTGCAGTTTGGTCGGGCTGGCCAGCCTGAGCTTGCTGGCTGCAAATAGCCAGGCTGCCGAATTCCGCCTGCCTGCCTTTGAAACCACCAAGCTGCCTAATGGCCTGACCGTATATTTGATGGAGCGCCACGATGTGCCCCTGATTGCCGTGCGCGCTGTCGTCAAGGCGGGTGCCGTCAGTGATGCTGACAAAGCAGGTCTGGCCAACCTGACTGGCGACGCCTTGCTGTTAGGCAGCAGCAAGTTTGATAAAAAGACCCTGGACCAGAGCTTTGATTTTCGAGGTGGACGCATAGCCAGCAGCACCTCGACAGAAGCCACTTCCCTGAACGCGGATTTTGCCAGCGCCGATGTGGATGTACTTTTGCCCATCTTTGCTGACGCGGTATTGCACCCTACGTTTGAAGCAGAAGAATTTGGCAAGCTGCGTTCACGTACTGTAGATGGCCTGAAGCAAGCCAAAGAAAGCCCACGCAATGTCGTGCAAACCTATTACCGCAGCATGCTGTTCGGTAATGGCGCTTATGCCAATCCCGTCACTGGCACGGTCAACAGCGTGACAGCGCTGCAGGTTCAGGATGCAAAAAAATTCCATGCAAGTTATTACAGGCCAGAAAATGCAGCCCTGGTAATCGTCGGTGATTTCAAGCCCAGCGTCATGCGCGCCCAGTTGGCCAGCTTGTTCGGTGCATGGAAAGCCACCACCGCCGTGCCTGCAACTGTCGCCAACGGCAAGGTCGAGGCAGACAAGGCCCGCGTCTGGCTGGTCAATAAGTCAGACGCTGTCGAAACCACCTTCCTGTTCGGTGGCAAGGGCATAGCACGCAATGACCCTGACTATGTACCGCTGCAAGTCATCAATACCATTCTGGGTGGGCGTTTTACTTCCTGGCTCAATGATGAATTGCGTGTCAATTCTGGCCTGACCTATGGCGCGGGCAGTAGTTTCAGCCCGCTGGCTGAAACAGGCAGCTTTGCTGTTTCCAGCTTTACCGCCACTCCCAAGACCGAGGCCGCACTGGCACTGGCAGCCAAGACTTACCAGCGCCTTTGGGACAAGGGCATCGATGCCGCGACCCTGGAATCAGCCAAGGCCTATGTCAAAGGGCAATTCCCGCCACGTTTTGAAACCAACCAGCAACTCTCTGGCTTGCTGGCTGACATGTTTGTTGCCAAGGTAGGGCGTGAACAAATTGATCATTTCATGCGCGATGTGGATGGCCTCAACGTAGAGAAAGCCAAGCAACTAGTCGATAAACACTTCCCGCGCGACAAGCTGCAAATGGTCTTGATAGGCAAGGCAGAAAGCATACGTGGCATTGCTGCCAATTATGGCGAAATGACCGAACTCGACATTACTGGCAACGGCTTTGCACCCGGTGCAAAATAAGTGATACGCCATCATGAGACCTTAACTAAGCTGTAAAAAGCCTGTAAAGCGCTTACAATGCAATAAAAAACTCCGCCCCTTAGTTGCAAATAAGGGGCGTTAGTTTTTTATAGGGCACAAAAAATTATCAAATTAGCCCTGAAATTATTGTCAAGTTGTACATCGGGATGCTCTGTTAATGATACGTATCAAACCCTTGTTCGCCGCCGCTGCACTCGTTCTGTCAGCGTCGGCAAGTTACCAGATCCAGGCTGGCAATGTAGCAGAATCCGGCTACCAGCTGCCACCTGCAGAATTACAGGCTGTGGTCGATGCACCGAGGGGGCCATTGTTCCGCCTGGGGCCGCAACGCAAGACAGCATTGCTGCTGACCCTGCCTGGCCTGCCCAGTATTGCCGATGTCTCGCAGCCAGAGCTGCGCCTCGCAGGTTTGCGCATCAATCCACGTACCCGCGCCGCCAGCCATTTTGATTTTGGCAATGGCATGAGTTTGCTGGATGTCGCTACCGGCAAAGCGCGTGAAGTCAAGGGCTTGCCAGCCAGGCTCAAGATAGCCGAAACCGCCTGGTCGCCTGATGAACAGTGGCTGGCTTTCAGCCTGTGGGTAGATGGCGGTGTCGAATTGTGGTTGCTGGATATCAAAAAAGGCACGGCTCGCCGCCTGATGGCCGACAAACTGAATGCCGTAACCGGCCCCGGTTTTTCATGGATAGAAGGTTCAGAAAAAATACTGGTCAGGCTGACACCCCTGCATCAAAAGGAATTGCCACCCATGCCTGCAGTACCCGTCGGGCCGAATATGCAAGAGACCAAGGGCGGCAAAATGCTGCAAAACCGCATTTATCCCGACATGCTGAGGACAGCGCGTGATAGCGACACCCTGGACTGGTATCTGCAGACTCAACTCGGCATCGTCAACCTGAACGGTGAGTTGCGCCGTATCTCACGCCCCATGACGCTGATCAAATCCCTGGCTTCACCAGATGGCAAGCTGATACTGACCACGCAATTGCGCCGCCCTTATTCCACCATGTTGCCGGTAGATCGTTTTGGCCAGTTGATTGAGCTCTGGGATATTCAGGGCAAAAAAGTCAAGACGGTGGCTGAGCGCCCGCTGCGTGAACGCATCCCCACAGGCAATGATGCCGTGCAGGCCGGGCCACGCGACTTTGGCTGGCGCACCGACAAACCTGCGACCCTGTACTGGCTGGAAGCGCAGGCAGGTGGCGACCCTGAAGTGAATAGCAAGATCCATGATGCCCTGTTCCAGCAAGCGGCCCCGTTTGATGCTCCGGCACAAAAAATCATGGACCTCGGCTGGCGTTTTGGCAATGTACAGTGGGGCAATGATTATCTTGCTGTGGTCACCGAGAACTGGGTCAAGACCCGCGATACCCGCACCTGGCGCATACAGCCTGGCGTACCTGACAGCAAGCCCGAGCTCATGTTTGCCCGCAAGTCAGAAGACCAGTACAGCAATCCTGGCAACCCGGTCATGACCCAGAATGCCCAGGGTCGCCTGGTCTTGCGCATCAGCCCTGACGGCAAGGCCATTTTTTTCACCGGCACCGGTGCCAGTGCCGAGGGTGACCGTCCCTTCCTCGATAAATTTGACCTGACCAACAAACAGATCACCCGTCTGTGGCGCTCACAAGCCCCGTATTATGAAGAGATACTGGCTTTGCTGAATGACAAGGGCAACAGCTTTATCACCAGCCGTGAGTCAGTCGAAGAAAGGCCAAACTTCTATTTCTATGACTTGCAAGCCAGTGCCTCGCCTCGCGCATTGACGCAATTCCCGCATCCCATGCCGCAGTTCAAGGGCATCAAGAAACAGCAAATTCGTTATGAACGTGAAGATGGGGTTGACCTGACCGCCACTTTGTATCTGCCACCTGGATATGACCCCAAGCGCGATGGTCCGCGCCCTGTGCTGATGTGGGCTTATCCGCGTGAATTCAAATCAGCAGAAGCGGCTGGCCAGGTACTGGGTTCACCCTACAAGTTCAACCGCATTTCCTATAATGGCCCGCTGCCCATGCTGGCCCGTGGCTATGTCGTGCTGGATGGCCCTACCATGCCCATCATCGGTGAAGGCAAGAAAGAACCAAACGATACCTATCTGGAACAACTGAAGATGGATGCCGAAGCTGCCGTCGATGAAGTCGTGCGTCTGGGCGTGGGAGACCGCAACCGTATCGCTATCGGTGGTCATAGCTATGGTGCTTTCATGACGGCCAACCTGCTCGCGCACACCCGCTTTTTCCGCGCGGGGATTGCCCGTTCGGGTGCTTATAACCGCAGCTTGACGCCTTTCGGCTTTCAGTCTGAAGACAGGAATTACTGGAAAGCCAACAAGGTCTATCAGGAAATGTCGCCCTTCAATTTCGCTCACCAGTTCAAGGACCCGATCCTGTTCATTCATGGCGAGCAAGACAATAACTCTGGCACCTTCCCCATGCAGAGCGAACGCATGTACCAGGCCATACAGGGTCTGGGTGGGGCCACCAGATTGTCGATGCTGCCAAATGAAAGCCATAGCTACCGCGCCCGCGAATCGATATTGCACATGCTGTGGGAGCAAGACCGCTGGCTGGAGATGTATGTCAAGAATGCCAAGCCGGACGGTAACCGGGAATAAGATATACGCAAAATAAATAATAGTGATGGAAAGGCGGTAGATCAGAACTCATTTCATCGATAGGGATGAGTGCGAACAAGACGATTTGGGATGCAGTGCAAGGCCTCAGGTATGTACCCTGTGCAGCTAAGGCGTCCGCCTTAGCAAGAGGCACAACGCAGCAATGCGCCCAAATCGTCAGTTCCCGAAGGGTTTGTTTCATAATCTGTGCTGGCGTGCAGGTGTTGACAATTTGCCTGTTGCCATTTGGCAACGTTATTGACAGCCTCGTCCGCCATACCAGCACAGGTTATGAGACAAACGCATCTCATTCCTATTGATGAAATGAGTTCTACATATCTGCCGCCTTTTTTACATGAACTTAAAGTTTTGCATTAATATGCAAATTGAATCTTTTTCTACTTGCAGCCATGCTAAAAGCCGTCATTCTGGATGCCAATGCTGTTGCCCGCAATTTGTTGACCTCTGTTCTGATGAATGGGGGGCATGAAGTCGTGGGAGATGCCAATCTGGCTCCCGCCAGCCTGGCCCGCGTGATCAAGCTCAAGCCGCAGATCGTTTGTGTCGATATCGGCGAAACCGATGAAGAAGGCCTGGCCTTGCTCGACAAGATCAGGGCAGACTTGCCCAAGGCATTATTATTCCTGGTGTCATCAAAAATCGATGCGACCGTATTGCAGACGGCTCAGGAGCGCGGTGTTCACGGCTTCATCGTCAAACCTTTCAATTCTGTTGCCGTGCTGACTTCCATACGCAATACCATCATACGCATTGCCAAACAGCAAAGAGCAAGCACGGCTGAAGCGGCCCGAGAAGCTGGCGGCGAAACGGCGGCGGAATAATTCGTCGCTGCAAAATCGCGTTTCATCGACTGCCAGCCAGTTTTATCGCATTCTTCCTTTCTCTTTACGACTTTCCTTAGACTAGCTACAACCATATAAGGAAACGCCATGCCAGCCACCAATCCTATGCGCACAGCTTTACATACTTCAGAACAGTTATTGCCATCCGAAGTGACGGCAAGGAGCGAGACCTGGCTGACCCGCGCCCGCAACTACCCGGTGTTTTCACGTACCTGGTTCCGTTACCGGGCGCAGGCCTGGATAGGTTTGTTCATCATTGTTGACTTGCTGGTCATCGCGACAGGTCTGGTAGCAGATACAGATCTGCGCAAACTGGCAGTGGCTTTTGTTCCCCTGACCATCGGTGGCACGGCCCTGCATCTGATTGGCCCTGCAATGGCAGTATGGGTCAGGAACCAGGCTTATGCCAGCAAGAAAGAAGCCATATTGCTGATCACGGCATTACTGGTTGGCGCAGGTATCAGTTATGGCATTATTTCCGGGACTAACTACGCCACCAAATACCTGGCTTATGGCGCTGAAAATATGGAGTTTGCCGTCGGCGGCAGCATCACCGCCACCAGTGCGTCAACACCTAAAACCGACAAACCGACGGCAGGTATCACGGTGCGCCCAGTCGAGGAAAGTGATAAGGACAAGAGCATCAGCAAGATTGAGCATTCACCTGCCTTGAAAATGTTGCTACAAGGTTTTTCTTTCATGCTGGTGTTTGGGCTCGTCACCTATACTGCAGGTGCAGTTGATCTCTGGTATTTCTTCCGCCAGAAAAAACGCCTGCTGGAAGTCATGCGCCAGCGTGAACTCAGCCTCGCCCAAGAGGCACGCCGTGAAGCTGAATTGCGTTTGTCGGTACTGGCAGCGCAGGTGGAGCCGCACTTCCTGTTCAATACCCTGGCTGGTGTACGTTCTGCCATCCTCACGGAACCTGAAAGAGCCACTGCTATCGTTGATCATCTCGTCGATTATTTGCGTGCCACCATACCGCAAATGCGCAATGACGGCAGTTCTGCCCAGGCCAGGCTCAGGCAACAGCTGGAAGCTGCCAGCGCTTACCTGGGTCTGATGCAGGCACGCATACCGCGCCTCAGTTATAGCGTTGATAGTGAAGTGACAGATGCCGCATTGCCTCCACTGATGCTGATTTCGCTGGTCGAGAATGCCGTCAAACATGGTGTGGAACCCAAGGTAGGTGCGGTGCATATTGCAGTCCATGCGAAGAAAATCAATCGTTACGGCGAAGACCTGCTGGAACTGACAGTCGCTGACAATGGCGTTGGCTTTGCAGGCAGCAGTTCTGGTACTGGCATAGGTCTGGCAAATATCCACGAAAGGCTGGAATCCACCTATGGAATACGCGCCAGCCTGGTGTTGAAAGCAAGAGCTGAAGGCGGTGTTGCCGCGACCATATTGCTGCCTCTGGAAGCCTGATAGAAATAACGAAAGTAAAGACATGACCACAGCCATCATCGCCGACGACGAAGATTTACCACGTAAAGAATTACGCCGCATGCTCAATAAAGTCTGGCCAGAACTGGAGATACTGGCTGAATGCGAACACGGTGCCGAAGCGCTGGAAGCCATACACCAGGAAGAACCGGATATCGCTTTTCTGGACATACGCATGCCAGGCATGACGGGCCTCGATGTGGCCCATGCCGTAAAAGGGCGCTGCCATGCCGTCTTCACCACAGCTTATGACAGCCATGCACTGGATGCCTTTGCCGCTGGTGCCGTTGATTATCTGCTCAAACCTGTGTCTGAAATCAGGTTACAGGAAGCCGTCACCAGATTGAAAGAACGCATCGCCAGCAAACAACCGGTGGCAGATGTCAGCCAGCTCATGTCTGAACTCGACAAGCGTCTGAAGAATACGACTGCAGAACGCATACGCTGGATCAGTGCCAGTGTGGGCGATACCATCAAGATGTTCCCGGTAGAAAAAATCCTGTTCTTCAGTTCAGATGAAAAATACACGCGTGTAGTCTGTGCCGATGATGAAGCCCACGTGCGCAAGCCTTTGAAAGAAATCATGGATGGTCTTGACCCGGACATCTTCTGGCAAGTGCATCGCGGCACTGTGGTGCGCGCTGATGCGATTACCCGTGCACACAGGGATGAACTGGGCAAGTACACGGTGGAACTGCGGGGTTTGCAAGAAAAGCTCAAGGTTAGTCAGGCGTATGCCTGGCGCTTCAAACCCATGTAATGGCCTCACGGTATGCCAAATCCCACAATTACGAAACGAAACGCTTGATGTTTTCATTCAAGTCGCATTAAGATGGCGCTGACGTTGAAACCAGCGTCATCTTTTTAAAAATAAGATTTGGACCTATCCAGACTATTCCCTCGCAGTTTCTGCTTCTGAATACCCTCAGTTTTATCTGTATTGTTTACTGAGCGGCTAGTAATCCAAATAATAAAAACAACAGGAAATTTATACCATGCTACAAAAACCTGCACTGATAGATATCGGTGCGAACCTCAGCAACCATCGTTTTCACAATGACCTTGATGCCGTCATCTCACGCGCAAAACAGGCAGGTATTGAACACATCATTGTCACCGGCACATCCGAGCGTGCCAGCCATGATGCGCATGCGCTGACACAAACTTATTCCGGTTATTTAAGCAGCACCGCAGGCGTCCATCCGCATGAAGCAAAGAACTGGAATGCGCAATGTGCAAACGCCATAGAAAAACTTGCGGCCAGCGATACTGTGGTGGCCGTTGGCGAATGCGGTCTCGACTATAACCGCATGTTTTCGACTGAAGTACAGCAACGCGCCTGCTTTGAAGCGCAACTGCAATTGGCCGTAGGTTTGCAAAAACCGGTGTTCCTGCATGAACGTGATGCGCACGATGATTTTTTCGCTCTGTTGAGGCAATACCGTCCACAGCTCAAAGGTGCGGTGGTGCACTGCTTCACTGGTAATACTGAAGAGTTGCGTGCCTATCTTGACCTCGATTGCCACATCGGTATTACCGGCTGGATCTGTGATGAAAGGCGTGGGGATGATTTGCGCAAGGCGGTCAAATTTTTGCCCAAAGACAAGCTCATGATAGAAACCGATGCGCCGTTTTTATTGCCACGCAATTTGTCTGTACGCCCGCAGGATAACCGCAATGAGCCCATGCACTTGCCAGTTGTGCTGGAAGCAGTCGCTGCTATTTTGCGGATATCGCCCGTGACACTGGCACAGCAAACCCGAAAAAATACCATGCAGTTTTTTGGCTTGCCCTTGGCTGGCTAATACCAGCGCTTATACTACTTGATCAGTGCTTTCAATGACATCGGCAGCTATCGGTGTTGCCACTGCCGTTGGTTTTTGCAAGCCACGCGACCAACGCAACAGGCCAACTGCATAACTGATGTAATACGCAGCCAGCATGCCAAACAGGAACAGAGTCAGCGGGCTGCTGGAAAAATCACCAGGTGGCGCAGCGAAGGACTGCGTAGTGAAATAAATGCTGCCCATGCGCCAGGCGATGCGGCCTATCATCAACAATGACAGCGCTATGCCCAGGTGGGCATTTGGCGTATAGAATTTCCCGGCAGGGCTGTTATCAAATTTGGTCAGGCGCAAGCCATACATGCCCAGGCCACTGCCAACGATCAGGCCTGCCAGCATGAACAGCAGGTTGCCCTCATGTTTCATGGCGCCCAAAGCCACCAGCGTTATCAGGACAGGGAAAATAACTACTGTCATCATCGCACGCACACCAGAGTATTTCTGCCTGCCCACCATGCGCCGTATGCGCGAGATGATACGCCAGACGATGAAGGCACCCACAGCGGCAGCTATCGTCCGGGAAGTGGGGTTGCAGTTGCCATGGAAAACTTTCTGCATAGCGTGTAGAAAAGTTTTGCAAGCTTATCATCTGCAAAATCCCCGTCAGTACAGGAATGTATCAAGTCATTTCAAATTACCATGTCAGGATTTTTTGCATGCCTGCATGAAACCCTGTATCGTTTGCAGCTATTGTGTATCCTGTACTTTTATGTCCTCATGAAAATAACAACCACCCTCGCGCTGCTCTTGCCCGCATTGTCCCTGGTCGCCTGTGCCAATTACACTCCGCGCCTGAAGCCGGATGAAAAACTGACCGAAACGGACAGTTTTATATATGGCAGTTTTCAGATCAAGACTGAAAAAATACTGGTCTCGGCAGATGGGCATGTCAGCATGGGGCTTAATCTCACATGTCAGGATGGTAGCAAGTATCTGCTGCGTTTTTACCGTGAAAATCCTGTGCATGTAGTCAAGATCAAGCCATCCATTTGTGATATCGATGAGATTGTGTATACAGACGCAGATGGCAACGTCAGGGAGGTTGGTAGCTTTCGTAATCCCATACGCAATCTGGTATTCAAACCCGGCAAGGCATATTATCTCGGCGATTTTTCTGCCACTGCGCACACCGACATAGGCCTGAAGACGAATAATATAAAATGGTCGATGCGAAATCCTGTCGACAGGTTTGCCTACACCACAGAACTGGTGCATAGCCTGTATCCGAATACCGTAGGCATAAGCAAAGTCAACATGGGGCTGGCGAAGTAGGAGTGCAAATGCATGGAGCCTGAAGTGAAATGAAACGTCTCATTTTGTTTGGCACAAGTTGCTTCTTGCTGAATGTTGCAAATGCCCAGGAATTATCTACTGCCAGGTACGTCGGTGCCATGGAAGGTGCAGTGCAGGCATGCATCTCAGCCTTCCCGGAAAAAGCCGCCATCTACAGCGATACACTGTACCGTTCGGTGAAATGCCATTTTACCGAGTCTGAATTTCATCAGTGGCACGATAAACTGCGCAATCAGATGCCGCACCGCGAACTATATAGCAAAGGCTATGCCGAAGGAAAGAAGAGCCTCAGCGATTATCCCGCGAACAGGAAGCGCGAGTGTGCCAGTCTTGAAGCCATCGCTTGCGACCCCAATGGTGATCCTCGCCGTGACCGGGATTTTGATACGTAGGAAGTTCCTGATCCAGATGCTTGTGATCTCCTGTTTTTAGTCGCTCATCCCTCGCATGTCCGAAAGCTGCCAGCAGCTTCTCACTTAGTTTGTTAAGCTGCTGTCCTGGTCTGGATACTCATGGAGTGCTTAATGCGCAGTGCTGATTTATTACGTTTGATTTCCCTGGCCGCCATCTGGGGTGCATCCTTCCTGTTCATGCGGGTACTGGCGCCCGTGGTCGGGGTATTGTGGAGTGCTGAGGTCAGGGTGGGACTGGCAGGTATCGCCTTGCTGACACTGATGTATGTGACCAATCGTGCGATGAATTTCCGTACAAACTGGAAGTCATTTTTAATCCTCGGCACGATTAATTCAGCCCTGCCGTTTGCCCTGTATTCTTATGCGGCACTGAGCATACCGGCTGGTTACTCGGCCATCGTGAATGCCACCAGCCCGCTCTGGGGTGCGGTGATGGGGGCGGCATTCCTTGGTGAGCGGCTGACCCTGCGCAAGATGGCGGGCATGGCGATAGGAGTACTTGGCGTTGCCTTCCTGGTGCGCCTGGGTCCGGTGGAATTCAACAGCAAGCTGGTACTCGCAGTGCTGGCCTGCGTGGGTGCAACCTTGTGCTATGCGATAGTCGGTATCTATACCAAGAAAAAACTCACAGGCATCACACCCATGCAAATGGCGACTGGTTCACAGGTGGGTGCCGCATTTGTATTGCTGCCTTTCCTGCCGCTGGCACCAGTGCAGGGTGAAATCACGGCAACTATTGCGATGGTGGCCGTGGCACTTGCTTTGTTATGCAGTGCAGTGGCTTACCTGATTTACTTCCGCCTGATGGCAGACCTGGGGCCAACCAAGGCTTTGACGGTGACTTTCCTGATTCCGCTGTTTGCCTTGCTGTGGGGCTATCTGTTCCTCAATGAACATATCACCATGAATACCGTCATAGGCTGCGCAGGTGTGGTACTGGCGACCTGGCTGGTGGTGTTCCAGCCAGCTCAAAAACCAGCTTAAAGATTGACCTTAAAAAATGCCGCTGACTCTATATGGGGCAGCGGCATTTTTTTATTCATCTAGTGCTGGCAAGACCTTGACATGGAGGGCACTTGGTTGCTGGCTACCAAAATAAACTTTATGTGTAGCCTTGATGAAATCACTGTCCTTGGCTTCGTAAATGTTAGGCACAAAGGATTGTGGGTTACGGTCTATGAAGGGGAACCAGCTGGATTGCACCTGCACCATGATACGATGGCCGCGCTGGAAGGTGTGGAAGACATCATTGATGGCAAACTTCACCTTGGTCATCTGGTTCGGTACCATAGGCTTGGCTGTTTCGAATCCATCGCGGAAGCGGGCGCGGAAAGGTTCGCCGCGTACCAGGGTTTGCTGGTTGCCACGATTGGTTTGCGCATCAATTTCAAGGTTGGCGGGATTGACATCAATGAGCTTGACGACAAAATCAGCATCGCTGCCAGTGACGCTGACAAACAAATCTGCACTTAGCGGGCCGGCGAGTGTCACGTCTTTTTCCAGCACTTCACTTTGCCAGCTCACTACATCCGGGCGGCTGGTGGCAAAGCGCTGGTCGGCTGCTATGTATTGCTTGCTCCAGCGCGTTTCTATCTCGGTGGTATAGGGCACAGGTTTGGCCGGGTCGCTGATGT
This sequence comes from Undibacterium sp. KW1, assembly GCF_009937955.1. Classification (NCBI taxonomy): domain Bacteria; kingdom Pseudomonadati; phylum Pseudomonadota; class Betaproteobacteria; order Burkholderiales; family Oxalobacteraceae; genus Undibacterium; species Undibacterium sp. KW1. Next base: position 6,406,853 of record NZ_AP018439.1, read on the forward strand.
ATTCTGCAAATTGCGCATCCTGATTTGCCGGTGCGCTAAAGCTCAGCTTGCCATTCGCCTGGAAGTACAGGGCCTTGTCCTTGCCCTCTTTCGGTGGCCAGGCATCAAAACCGCGCCAGCGGTTGGCGCCGGTTTCAAACATCCAGGCTTCGGCCAGCGTGGGCTTGTCGCCGGTTTTCAGATAATGCTTGAAGAAGGCAAATTCCACCGGCTGATACGTCTGCACCGTCTTGTAGCCAAAGTTGGCATCACCCACTTTGTCGCCATCACTACGGAACCAGCCGCCATGCGTCCATGGGCCGATGACGATAGTGTTTTGTATGCCAGGGTTTTGTTTTTCTATGGCCTTGTAGGTATTGAGCGGGCCATATAAATCTTCTGTGTCATACCAGCCACCCACAGTCAGGACAGCGGCCTTGATGTTCTTCAGATGCGGCAGGATATTGCGGCTTTGCCAGAAGCTGTCGTAATTTGGATGTGCCGTGATATCGTTCCAGAAAGGGATGCCGTTCTTGAAGTAACGGCTATTCGCATTGGCGACCGAACCCAGGTCCAGGAAGAACTGGTAACCATCCGGTGTACCAAAGTTAAAGGTTTTCCAGCCAGCACCTGTGGTCGGCTGCGGACGTGGCTGGCCAAAACTGTGGAAGAAGCCAAAGGCCATCTGCAGGTTGAAAGCGCCATTCCTGTGCATGTCGTCACCACGGAACCAGTCAGCAATTGGTGCCTGCGGTGACACCGCTTTCAATGCCGGGTGGCTGTCAATGGCACCAGCCGATGTATAAAAACCGGGGTAGGAATTACCCCACTGGCCGACCTTGCCATTATTGTGTGGCAGATGCTTGATCATCCATTCTATGCTGTCATAGGTATCGCTGCTTTCATCGACATCGGTTTTGGATTTTTTGTCGTCTATGTGCGGGCGCATGTTGACGAACTCGCCTTCCGACATATAGGTGCCACGCACATCCTGGTAGACAAAGATAAAGCCATCTTTCTCATACTCGGCAGTTGGCCCCAGCATGGTTTTATATTGATCGCTGCCATAAGGCCCTACCGAATAAGGCGTGCGGCTCATCAGGATGGGATAACGCTTGCTGGCGCTGGCATCGTTCGGTACATAGACAGAGGTGAACAGGAGCTTGCCGTCGCGCATGGGGATGCGGTATTCGAATTTGGCATAGTTTTTACGGATGTACTCGGCACGCAACCTGGCAGCGTCAGCCTTGTCGTCAGTGACCGTGCTGCTGGCGCTGGTGATGTTGCTGCTCAAGGCCAGTGCTGGTGTGGCGATGCTGGTCAGGATTGCGCCCAGCATGATGGATAGCGCAGGCAGGGCCTGTCGCAACTGCGGTGTTCTCATGATGTTCCCCGAATATTTTTTTGTGTGCTTAGGGCCAGCCAGGCTCAGACAGATACATCGGTTTGATGCCTGCTGGCATTACTTGGTCTGCAAAGAGCCTGACAAGTTCCCTGAAAAGTTCTCTTAATCTTCAGCATTCGGGTCGTAATCCGGCAAAGGGGGCTCAATTTCCACTATGCTGTCCGCGCCCTTGCTACGGGCTGTCTGCAGGGCGCTATTAACGCGCTTGAGCATGCTGTCTGCACTGTCCTTGTGGGCATTTGTCGTCAGGCCGGTTGCAAAAGTCACTTTCAGGCCGGGGGAGATGGACTCCCAATCGACTTCTGCGATGCGCAACTTGAGGCGGGCGATGGCCTTGAGACTGGCTTCCAGCCAGGTCGTTGGCATGACGATCGCAAATTCATTGGCGGCAACACGACCGAATGAATCCAGGGTGCGCAGCATGGTCAGGGCTTCTTTGGCGACTTGCTGCAAAACCTGGCGTGCCACGGCCTGGCCATGCTGTTCCAGTATTTGCTCAAGTCCATCGACGGCGATGGCAGCCAGCGTAAAGGTATGGCCAGTACGGAAGGAGCGTGCCAGTTCACCATCCAGCATCGCCGCCAGGGTACGGCGGTTCAGGGCGCCAGTCAGATGATCGGTCCTGGTCATGCTGTCTAGCTGGGTCAGCACGGTTTCCAGCGTGGGCAAGAGGTTTTCCTGCTGGCCTTCGTTTTTGATTTGCTTGATCAATTGATCAATTTGTTGTCTTGCCTCTAACAAGGGCTGATTAAAATCTGGTGGCATGTACTCTCCGGCGATGCACTAGGTCTGCGTCCAGTGAATGGCACCAGGCGCTACAATGTCACTTTACCATTGCCAGCCGCATTTCTGCCACGATGTTATTCACGAACCAGACTTCCCCTTGTCAACAAGTTATCAGCCAGCTTTTTCCTGGCATGGATTTGTGGATGAAACGCGACGACATGCTGCACCCTCAGGTATCTGGCAACAAGTTTCGTAAATTGAAATATCCCCTTCAAGCCTTGCAGGGGCAGACCACACACGTGGTTTCCATGGGGGGCATCTGGTCTAACCATATCCATGCACTGGCCCATGCGGCAAAGATGCTGGGTCTGCCAGTTACTGCGCTGATACGCGGGGCAGAGGGCATGCATAGTGCTATGTTGGATGATGTCAGGGCTCTGGGCATGCAGGTACAGTTTGTAAACCGTGAGGCTTACCGCGAATTAAGGGACGATGATTCTGCCTGGCGCAAGCATGTGGGCCCGGATGCCGCAGAAGCGCTTTGGTTACCTGAGGGTGGTAGTGCGCCGCTGGCTTTGCGTGGTGTGGCAGAGTTAATCCCCGAAATGCCCTTTATCCCCGATTACCTGGTGGTGGCCTGTGGCACCGGGGCGACGCTCGCAGGTTTGTTGGCTGGCCTGGCTGGACGCTGCAAAGTCATAGGCATTGCCGCCATTAGCAAAGGCGACTATCTGCGCACAGAAATCAGCCGCTTGCTGGTGCAGGCGGGTTACCCTGATTACCAGAATTATGAATTGTTGACTGAATGTTATCATGGCGGCTATGGCAAGACCAGCCCGGCACTGACTGCTTTTTGCCATGAATTTCAACAAGAGACTGGTATTGCGCTTGAACCGGTATATACAGGCAAAATGATGTTTGCTTTACGCGAGTTGTGGCATGATGGATATCTCGCAAAAGATGCCAGGGTAATTGCTGTTCATACCGGCGGTTTGCAGGGAGCACGTGGGTTTGCGCCCATGTAGTCTGTGATGGGACAGTATTCATCGGGCTGGATGCCAATATGAAAAGACAGCGCGCAAGTTGTAGCACCGATTCCAGTGGACTGGCTGTCCTGGTCTTGTGCTGCGTCTTTACTTCAGTGAGTTTCGCAGCTGAATCACAGCAGCCGCAACTGCCGCAATTACGTGTGGCAGTCTATGAAAATCTCGATTACCCCCTGAATATTTTTGACAAGAATCACCAACTGGTCGGTGGTTTGCAAAAAGATTTTACTGACCAGCTGGCAAGAAAACTCTCGACACAAGTCAGTTATGCCGCTTATTCCCGCCGGCGTATAGAAAGCGTGGTGATACAGGGCGATGCTGACATCATGTGTTATTCCAGCCCCGGCTGGTTTGACCTGCCCAAGGAAGTCAGCTGGACAATCGCTACCTTTCCACAGGTAGAAAGAGTGGTCGTCATGGCAGACAAGACCAGCCTGGAAATACTGCCGCAACAACTCGAAGGCAAAAAACTCGTCTTGCAACTTGGTTACCATTATCCGCAAATCGCCAGCCAGCTGGCAGAAGGTAAGATCAAGCGCGTTGATCTGACCGATGTACCCGGCATGTTCCGTCTGCTTGCCCTTGGTGGTGCCGATGCCTTCGTCAGTTCAGATGGTGAGATAGAAGGCTATTTCAAAAACTTTCCGGAAAAACGCAGTCTCTACAAAGTCTCCAAGACCCCATTCACAGTGGTGCAGACCCAATGCGCGCTGTCGCATAAATCACCATGGAAGCTGGAACAGATCAATAGCGCAATACAGTTTTTGCAAGAAACTGGCGAGATGGACAGAATTATGCGCAAATATGGTTTGTCCATGCGTTAGATATGCGTTTGATACCAGTGTTAACTGCTATCCTCCTGGCTTTATTCTTTTCCCCGTCCTGAGATGAAATCTTCCCTGACTGCTGTGCTGACGGCATTGCTCTGCAGCCTGAGCCTGCCTGCAATGGCGGCGGCTGATCCGAACAAGGTCTTGCATCTGTCCTTTGAAGCTGCCGATGATGGCTTTGATGCCATGCGTACCAATAGCGCCTATTCCAACTGGGTGTCTGATGCGATTTTTGAAGGTCTGGTCACTTACGATTATCTGGCGCGTCCGGCCAAACTGGTACCGAATACCATAGAGGCCATGCCCGCCATCAGTGACGACGGCAAGACCCTGACCTTCCGTCTGAAGAAGGGGATTTATTTTTCTCCCGATCCGGCATTTAAGGGCCAGCGCCGCGAATTGCAGTCTAGTGATTATGCCTATACCTTCAAGCGCCTGGTCGATCCAAACAACCGGTCAGTACAGGCCAGCATATTGGAAGGCAAGATCGTCGGTCTGGATGAACTGATTGCCGCCGCCAAAAAAACAGGCAAGTTTGACTATGACAAAGCAATTGCCGGACTGGAAACACCAGACCCCTATACCTTGATTTTGCGCATGAAGGCGCAACACCCTGGCCTGATTTACTATCTCGCCAAGCCCCTGGGAGGCGCGGTAGCACGTGAAGTGGTTGAGCATTATGGCGAAGCCGTCAACCAGCACCCGGTAGGCACAGGTGCCTATATGCTCAAGCAATATGTACCACGCAGTAAAATCATCCTCGAAGCCAATCCTGAATACCGTGGTTTTGTCTGGGATTTTCAAGGCACAGGCACGGACTGGGACAAGCAGATCATCAAGGACATGAAGGGCAAGCAAATGCCCCAGGTCGGTCGGGTAGAGATTGCCATCATAGAAGAAGAGCAGTCACGCTGGCTGGCCTTTGATTCTGGCCAGCTCGATTTTGAAATGCTGGTACCGGCAGCCTCAGTCAAATTGCTGGATCAGGGCAAGCTCAAGCCAGAATTTGCCGCCAAGGGTTTGCGGCTTTACCGCACTGTTGATCCCGGCGTGACCCGTACCTTCTTCAATTTCCAGGACACTACGGTTGGTGGTTACAGCAAGGACAAAATTGCCCTGCGCCGGGCGATTGCCCTGTCCTTCAATCATCAGGAAGAGATAGACCAGGTCTGGTTCGGGCAAGCCATCAAGGCCCAGTCCATGGTGCCGCCAGATGTGACCGGGCATGACACCAGCTATCGCAACAGCAATGCCTACGACCCCAAACTCGCCAACAAGCTGCTCGACAAATTTGGCTACAAGCGCGGTGAAGATGGTTTCCGTACCATGCCCGACGGTTCGCCACTGAAGCTGCGCATTCATTCTGCCCCCAAGACCAAGGACTATGCCCGCATGGAAGTCTGGAAGCGTTCTCTCGACAAGATAGGCATACGCGCAGAATTTCCGGTCGCCGGTTTTGCTGATAACCTGAAATCGGCTTACCAGTGCAAGCTCATGATGTTTGGCATGGGTTACATCGCCGACATCCCTGACGGCATGGATTTCATGGAACTATATTATGGCAAGAATGCTTACCGCGGCAATCATGGTTGCTACAAATCTGATGCCTTCGATGCAGCCTATGAAAAGGCACGCCTGATGCCCAACGGGCCGGAACGTATCAAGTTATTCAATACCATGGAACGCATCCTTGAAGCCGACACCGTGCACAGCATGGAACTCTGGCGCGTGCGCAACTGGCTGATACAACCCTGGGTCAAGGGTTATAAGACTCACCCTATCTTGCGTGGTGACTGGCGCTTCCTGGATGTGGAAAAAACCAAGTGAGCATACTTCCCGGACTTGATCAGGACAAAAAATGAACCTGGCACGCAGTGTGTATCATGTATTGACAGAGCCCAGACAAGAGTGGCAAAGAATTGCACAAGATAGCCGCAGCAGCCAGCATGTATTCGTGCTGACTGTTATACCCGTGACGGCTTTCTTTCTTGTGCTGGGTCTGGTGTCTGCCTTGCTGCTCAGGCATTTTGGTCCCGCAACAGAGATTGAAACACTGTCACGTGATTACCTGCGCATGCTCATCGTGACTACTGTTCGTGCCTATGGCATGGCACTGGTATTCATCTATATCATTGCCCGCATCATGCAGGGGCTGAGCCGCAGGCTTGGTGGCTCGTATAGTTTGCCGCAGGCATTGAAGCTGAGCATCTTTAGCATAGTGCCGCTGCTGATCGTCAGGTCGTTGCACATACTGCCTTTCTTTCGCAATGACAGAGTCACAGAAAATCTGATCGCGATGGCCGCGATCAATTTCCTGGCAAGCATCTACAGCATTTACCTGCTGTATCTGGGCTCGCCGGTCTTGCTTGAAGTGCCACCAGAAAAATGCGCTAAATTCACCGCGATCAGTGCTGCGGTGTTAATGCTGCTTACCTGGCTGCCCATCGTTCTGGTCGTCTTCATGGCGAACCTGATGGGGAGTCTGGACTAGTTCACTATTAGCTCATCACCGGCCTGAAAAAACTTCTCTCATAGCTGACGATGCACTTGTGTTCTTCAGCATATCGGAACGCTGCCTGGCATTCTGCATCATCCATCATCTGTATGCGGTATTGTTCATACGCCGCCAGGCTGGGGAAGGTAAACAGTGCCAGCGCCACATTATTCGCACCCTCAGAGGGCAGGAAATAACCGTGGTGCTGGCCGCCAAATTTGTTTACCAGCGGTATCCAGAGTTTGCCGTAATGTTCAAACTCTTTGAGTTTGGCGGGATCGATGATGTAGCGCAGATAGCAAGTAACCATGATGTTGATCTGAGAGTGTAAGAGCCGCTATCTTACCTGCATATCCGCGCAGGCATCAAACCTGGATCAGACCGCCATCTGCTACCAGTTCCACACCATTCACATAGCTGGCTGTGGCTGATGCCAGAAACAGTACTGCAGCCGCGATTTCCTCTGGCCTCGCCATACGGCCTGCCGGTGCGGCATCGACCAGATAGGCAGAGAAGTTGGCGATATCTGCTTCTTTCATGTTCAGGCCATTTTCCATGATCGGTGTCCTGGTGACACCGGGGCTGACGACATTCACGCGTATCTTCCTGTCCTTGAGATCATTCGCCCAGCTGCGTGCAAATGAGCGCACTGCTGCTTTTGAGGCATTGTAGAGACTCAGGTTGGGCATGCCCTTGCTGGCCGCGATAGAGGCATTCAGGACTATCGCAGAAGCTGGCTTCATTAAAGGTAGCAGGCTTTGCACCGTGAAGAACAGGCCTTTGACATTGGTGTCGAAGGTGGTGGCAAATTCAGCCTCTGTCGTGTTGCCAAACTGGTTGTGGATGGCGATACCGGCATTGGCGAACAATACATCGATTTGCTCACCACTTGCGGCAATTTTGTCATGCAGGGCTTGCAGGTCACTGGTACTGGCAGCATCCGCCGTCACCGGGATAGCCTTGCTGCCGAGGATTTCGCGCGCTTGTTCAAGTTTGGCTGTTGAACGGCCAGTGATATACACACGTTTGGCACCAGCGTTGATAAAGGACTGGGCACTGGCCAGGCCTATGCCTGAGGAGCCGCCAGTGATGACGATGATCTGGTCTTTGAATTCGTTGGTAGTTGCTGACATTTCGGTTTTCCTGTGCAAGGGGGATAGGAAATGGCAGTATGGTAGATATGAATTGGTGAAACAATCCATGTTTTGTTCATGAGATTGGTGATTAAATTTCAGTAATTGGAAGTTATATTTTTGCGCCAAGTACCGTGTTCCGGCATCTAACCTAGCTGATCAGACTTTGAACTTGGAATTTTTTATTGACGTCATTCCAGCGTGCTCTTGGCTGGAATCCACCGGGCTGGCGCTCCAGAGACGTTCTTTGCATGCCGCGCAATGCGCTAAATTTAAATTCGTAGACTCACGAGTTAGATTTCTAGATACCCGCACACGTCATTCACGATTGCCGGTCGGGGGGCGACTGCTACATACCTTCCTTGCGTCGCCAAGAAAGGTATGTCAAAGAAGGCGAACCAGGCGTAGCCGCCCCTTCGGGGTTCCCGTTTGTGCGGTACAAAAAAATGGGAAATGCCCGAAACTCGCTGCCCTTGCAGGGCGCACAATCGCTTGCAAGCGATTGCCGTTACGCAGGCGAAGTGCATGCACTTTGAAACCCATGCTACACCTCAAACGCGGGCATTCCTTAATCCATTTTCTGTACCGCACAAACGGCGACTACACATGGGAACTACAAAAGTCAAAATCAGCCCCAACGTCTACACGACCACCAGTCAAATTTATTCAATCTTGATGGATCGACTATAGACTGCTTAATCCTTAGTCGGACGATACTGCCCAGCCCAACCTGCAAATGCGCCAACGCTGCGTGTCTGTATCCACAGCTTGCCTTCACCCTTGAAGCGGCAGACGAAGCCTTCGCCAGAGAAGAATAAAGACTTGTAGCCGCCAACTTTGCTGATGCTGTATTCCAGGCCTTCGGTGAAGGCGACGATGTTGCCGGTATCAACGACGTAGCCATCTTTGACATCGATTTCTATGATGGCACCATAGCTGTTGAGCCACAAATCACCTTCGCCGGAGGCGCGGATCAGGAACAGGCTTTCGCCAGAAAAGAAGCCTTTGGTAAAGCCCTGCCATTTAGTTTCTATATTGATGCCAGGGGTACTGGCAACAAAGGCGCCGCTTTGCAAATACAGGGTTTCGCCGCGCATGTAGCGGTGGATCAGGTCGCCTGGTGTTGCTGGGGCGATACCGATTTCGCCGGGGCCGTTTTCAGCAGTGAATTCATTGAGAAAGAGATTTTCACCCGACAGCATGCGCGAGATGCCGCCTTTCATCTTGGTTTTCATGACCAGATTGGTGTCCATCGTTGCCATGGCGCTGGCTTCCACTTTCAACATTTGTCCGGGTGGTAGCTGGACGGTGAGGAAGCCAAAGTCAGGGCTGCCATCGATCCTGAATTTCAGACCGGCGAAATCGGTTGCTGCAACTGGCTGCGCTGGAGCCAGCGCTGTAGCAGTTGTACTGACCGCAGTTTCCTGTCTGGCGATTGCTGGTGCAGCTTCAACGGGAGCTTGAGCCACAACTGCTGACGTAACTGCAGTTGCGGGTACAGCGGCTGTTTCGGGAGCCAGGACTTCACTTTTCGCCGCAGTATCCGCATCACCTTGCAGGCGCACCTTCAGGCCATTTTTTTCTATGGTCAGGCGGTATTTTTCTGCGGTCTCGCTATCAAGCCCGCGCTTGATGACGCGTGGTGCGGTTTCCAGCAATTGCCTGGCTTGTTCTGCCGGGAGCTTGAACAGTTTTTCGACTGTAGCGCAAGCCTGTTCAAAACTGATGCCTTCAGCCAGTTCACCGGTGAGGACGACATCTATCATCGTGTTATTCATTTGTTTTTGTCCTTATCCGCGCACTTTGAGCTCAGGGCCCAGTAATTGGCCAAAGCTGCTTTCATTATGGGACTGGCACCAGACCGTGCCACGGCCAGAGAATTTGCAGACCATGCCTTCGCCACCAAGTATGGATTGCAACCAGCTCATGCCCGCCTTGGTGATGGAGAATTGCAGGGTTTCGCTAAAGGCGACGATGTGGCCGGTATCGACGATGTAATCACCATCGACTTCTATAGGATAAATAGCACCGAAGGAAGACAGGACTGCCGTGCCTTTGCCCTTGAGCTTGAGCCAGAAAATGCGTTCGCCAGACAAGAGGGATTTAAAGCCCTGCCAGCCCAGATCGACTTCTATGCCTTCATCGCATGCCAGAAAAGAACCACCCTGCACGATGAGGTTGTCGTTGTTTAATGGCAGCACCAGCATGTCACCGGCGAGATCAGTACCCAGCCAGACTTCGCCTGGTGTGTTTTGTGGTTCAAAATGATTCAGGAATAATGATTCACCGCCGAGCAAACGCTTGGCTGCCTTCAGTAATGAGCCTCCCTGTTTTTTATGGGTGGTCGTGGTGATTTGCATATTGCTGCTCATGGCCAGCATGGCACCGGATTCTGCAGTGCAGACTTCACCAGGACGCAGGCTGACTTTGGCTGCGGTATTACCAGGCTGATTGACTAATTCTACGTGCATGATGCGTCCTTACAATTTTGGATTGAGCCAGCCAGCCAGGCTGGAAATGCTGCGCGTCTGTATGATGATCTTGCCTTTGCCGCTGACACGCGTGACCAGGCCCTCACCACCAAAGAAGCTGGAAAACAAACCACCTGCGAGTTGCAGATTCAGGCGCAGCGATGGGTCGTAAGCCACCAGGTGACTGGTATCGACGATGTATTCACCATTGACTTCTTTTTCCAGCAATGCGCCATAAGCACCAAACCAGACCTTGCCATGACCGCTGACCTTGATGCGGAACAGGCCCTCACGCGCGATCCAGGAGGCGAAACCGGCAAAGCCCAGACCTATCTTGACGCTTTCTTCACAAGCCAGAAAAGCGCCGGGCTGCATGAAATACACTTCATCATTCAGTTCCTTGCACAGGATTTCACCCGGCGTAGGCTGAACGATAGTCATGCTGCGTGGTGTCGAAGTCGCATTGTGAAAGCGGCTGATGAACAGGGATTCGCCACCCAGGTATTTGCGCAGCAAACCCTTGATGAGGCCACCATTGAAACGTGCCGTCAGGTCAAGGCTGGCATCCATGCTGGACATGGCATCGGGCTCGGTCATGATGCTCTCACCGGGTGCGAGTTCTACCTCGACGTAGGAGAAGGCATGGCCCCCTTTGATATTTGCTTTCACTGATTACTCCTTTTTGTGTTTCAGGATTGTGGTGTTGAGGACGGGCCTGCTGGCTTGTCTTTGGACTCGGTAGTTACTGGCTTGGCGACAAATTTTTTGACGGCTTCCTGCAAATCCTTGAAGGCAGCCTCTTGATTAATGTATGACCCTTCAGGTTTACCGATAAGTTCACGTAAATGCGCCATGCGTTTTTCGCTGGTGGGGTGAGTGCTCAGCAAACCCATGGCTTGCTTGTAGGCTTCACGCGCCTGTTTGTTGTCGATTTTTTCGAGAGCAGCCTTTTCTTCTGCAATCATGCGCTCGAAAAAAACTGGCAAGCCTGCCGGATTGATGTTGGCACGTTTTAATAACAGCACGCCTTTTTCATCCGCATCGGTTTCAAAGCGTCGTGAATATTGCTGGCTCAGCAGCATGGGCGCGGCATTGCTAAAGACTGCCAGCAAGCCGCTGACGTCGCCAAACACGGCACTGGCAACCAGGTAAATCCCGGCATTGCCGATGACATTGCGTGTGCCATGACGTTCTTCCACATGGCTGATCTCATGCGCCAGCACGCCCAGTAATTCTTCTGCACTGCCTGCCTTCAGGATCAGGCCAGAATGGATGGCAACATAGCCACCAGGCAGGGCATAGGCATTGGTGCTGCTGTCATTGACGATAGAAATAGAGTAGCGATACGGCGAATTCGGCAAGGCTTGCAACAGCGGACTGGTGAGTGGCTTCAACACCACGTCAGCCTCGGCTTTAGGCATGCGGCGATTTTTCAGGTCATCCTGGGCGGCCACGCTGGCACCGAGTTTTTCTTCCCATTCTACCGGCACCTGTTTGGCGGCATAGGAAGACATGGTGTCCATTTGCCACATCAGGCCTAGCGGCACTGCTATCAGCAAGAGGCTGAAACCTATTAATGCTCCCCAGCCATAGGCACGCTTGCGGCCCGCCGCAGCGATCTGGCGTGAGCATTCAGGGTGAGCAAGCAATACCGGGTTTTTCAAGATGCTGAGGTCGCTGGTGTACAGCACCAGGTCAGGCTTGTGGGCATGCTTGATGAACACCAGTTTATTCGCTGCACCACCCAGTGTCAGTTCCAGTTGCGCAAATGGCAGAGTGCCCAGCAAAGAGGCCACCTGATAACTGACCCCCAGTTGCGACAGGCTCAGTTCACCAGTATCCCGGCCACCGGGCAGGGATGCGTGAAAAGCGTGGCAAGGGTATTTGCTGGAAGCAAGCTCCATGTTGATCCTGAAGTAATATAAAAAGCTGTCTATGCTTGCTGAAGAAGCAGGCAAATTTAGTCAGAGCGTCAGAATTATAAAGCAGCGATCCGTATTTTTTGTTTAAGTTTTCAAACCTGACAAAACATGGTATTGACGCAATAGATTGTGGCTGTTAGCACATCACCTGCAAGTATTATGTTTCCCTGTGTCGATATAATGCTTTCGTTATTGAAAGAACTCCTGCCCATGTCACCAGACTTGAATGATTTACTGGCTTTCGCCCGCGTTGCCGAATGCCGCAGTTTCCGCCAGGCTGCGCAAGAATTGCAGCTCACGGCTTCTGCACTGAGCCATACCATGACCAGGATGGAGAAAAAACTGGGCATGCGCCTGCTGCAAAGAACTACCCGCAGCGTCAGCCTGACACCGGCGGGTGAACGCCTGCTGCAGAGCCTGCAACCGGCGTTGCAAGAAATCCAGGGCGCTCTCGAAAGTCTGAATGAACTCAGGGACAAGCCAGTTGGCCGCTTGCGCCTGAATGTGCCGCGCCCGGCGGCGCAACTCACGCTGGCCCCGGTCATGGCCGCCTGGCATGCGGCCTACCCTGAAGTCGAACTTGAAGTCGTCAGCAGTGATGCCCTCATCGATATCGTAGAACAGGGCTTTGATGCCGGCCTGCGTTTTGGTGAAAGCCTGCAGCAGGACATGGTGGCTATCCCGGTGGGGCGCGAAATCCGTTTTGTCGTCTGTGCCTCTCCTGCCTATTTGCAAAAACACGGTGTACCTGAAACGCCACATGAGCTGTTGCAGCATCAATGCATACAATTCCGTTTCCCCAGCGGGCAAAGATATCGCTGGGAATTCCAGCGCGGGCAGGAAAAAATGGAAGTTGCCACCACCGGCGCCCTGGTGTTTGATGATTTCTATGTGGCGACGCGGGTCGCTTGCGATGGTGCCGGGATTTGCTACACCTATTGTGGCTATGCTGATGAGCTGGTGAAGCAGGGGAAATTGCAATACGTGCTGGAAGACTGGTGGCCAGCGCCTGAGCGCAGCTATTTATACTACCCCAGCCGCCGTCATCAGTCGGCGGCTTTGCGGGCTTTCATCGATTTTATGAAGTGAGTCATTAGCATATTTCGGCGTCATTTATTTGGGAATGGTCGTAACTTCCCAGGAAAAACTGCCGCCTTTTGATCTAACCGTTTCATACAAGGCACTAACCTGCTTGTCTGCATTGTTGCCCTGAGCGGCGACTTTGTTACTGATTTGTAGTTTCCATTTTTTTGTTGTGGCTTTATCGCTGGCTGCAGAGAAGCTATACACCAATTCGTAGCGCAGCCCCAGATCGTCAGCAACCTTACGAAATGTGTCTATGTCTGCCTGGTCTTTAGTCTCATACGAGATTTTCAACAGCACATCGACCTGGGGATTTTTTGCGTACAAACGAATAGCGTCAGAGGGCAGGTCAACAGCGCTGGCAGTACTGGGGGTGAAGGCCATGCCTGCAAGACAGATAAAGGCGTATGCCACTACGAGGTATTTTTTCATTGTGGACAGGTTTCCTGAGTCTGGTTATTCAGTTTAAGTCAGTTTTAATTTGGATTACACATCATATAAAGTGGCAAACTGATATCTGATAATATCAAAAATATAATTTAAAAGTAAGTAAAAATAAATAAGATTTTTATTTTTTGTCAAGCATCATCGGCAGGTATTTCCCCTGACTTACCCACAGAAGAGTAAACTATAGGGATAACCATCTTGTCGCATCCTGCGATACGAGCGAACGAGCGAGCATCGCCATGTCAGAAAACAAACCTCCGATTACTTTTGAAGACCTGCAATTGAGTGCGCCCATCATGCGCGCCTTGCAGGATGTAGGTTATGAAACACCATCGCCGATACAGGCGGCCACCATCCCGATTTTGCTGTCCAACCGTGACGTCCTAGGCCAGGCCCAGACCGGTACCGGTAAAACTGCTGCCTTTGCCCTGCCCATACTGTCACGCCTTGATGTGCGTCAGACCACGCCGCAGGCGCTGGTGCTGGCTCCAACGCGTGAGCTGGCAATACAGGTGGCAGAAGCCTTCCAGACTTATGCACGCCATATCCCTGGTTTCCATGTCCTGCCTATCTACGGCGGCCAAAGCTATGGCCCGCAACTCTCGGCCCTGCGCCGCGGTGTGCATGTCGTGGTTGGTACGCCTGGCCGTGTCATCGACCATCTGGACAAGGGCACGCTGGATTTGTCCGCCCTGAAAACCCTGGTGCTGGATGAAGCCGATGAAATGCTGCGCATGGGCTTTATCGATGACGTAGAACGCATCCTGCAAGAAACACCGGAAGGCCGCCAGACTGCCTTGTTCTCGGCCACCATGCCTTCAGCCATCAAGCGCATCGCCCAGACTTATCTGAACAAACCGGCAGAAGTCACAGTCGCTGCAAAAACCGGCACAGCCGACAATATCCGCCAGCGTTACTGGCTGGTCAGTGGCATGCACAAGCTCGATGCCCTGACACGCATACTGGAAGCCGAGAGTTTCGACGGCATGATCATTTTCGCCCGTACCAAACTCGGTACCGAAGAACTGGCAGCCAGGCTTGATGCAAGAGGCTTCTCGGTTGCCGCCATCAATGGCGACATCAACCAGCAACAGCGTGAACGCACTATCCAGCAACTGAAAGACGGCAAGATTGATATCCTGGTCGCGACTGATGTGGCTGCGCGTGGTCTGGACGTAGAGCGCATCAGTCACGTCATCAACTATGACGTACCGTATGACCCTGAAAGCTACACTCACCGCATAGGCCGTACCGGCCGCGCCGGTCGTAGTGGTGAAGCCATTCTGTTTATCACACCACGCGAAAAGAACTTGTTGAAAGCGATTGAAAGAGCAACGCGTCAGCCAGTGTCACCACTGGAATTGCCGACCATACAGACCGTTAACAATGTCCGTATCGCCCGCTTCAAGGACCAGATTTCTGCCACGCTGGCGCAAGGCGGACTGGAAGAATTCACATCCCTGATCGAAGATTTTGAGCGTGAGCAAAATATCCCGGCAGTGGAAATTGCTGCGGCGCTGGCCAAAATGGCGCGTGGCGATGAGCCTTTGCTGCTCGATAAAAACCGTAAAGAAACCAAGAACGACGATAGCTGGCGCGATGAGCGTCCTGCCCGCGCCGAGCGTGGTGACAGAGCCGATCGTGGCGACCGCGGTGACCGTTTTGAACGCGCACCGCGTGAAGACCGTGGCCCGCGCCGAGAACACAGCCCGCGCACACCAGAGCCAGGCATGCAGACTTTCCGCATCGCTGTAGGTCATGATCATGGCGTCAAGCCCGGCAATATCGTTGGTGCAATTGCCAATGAAGCCAATATAGAATCCAAGTTCATCGGTCGTATCGATATCTATGATGACTACACCATCCTCGATCTGCCAGACAATCTGCCTGGCGACATGATGGAACACCTGAGTTCAGTACGTGTGGCTGGTCAGGCCCTGCGCATTAGCGCAGAAAAAGGCCAGGGCAGCAGCGCGCCAGCATCCCGTCCTGCACCACGTGCAGCGCGCGAAGAAGCGCCCCGCGAACGTGCTCCACGTATAGCTGAATCCGCACCTGGCAGCAAGCTGAATCAGGTCGTCGATCGTGCTGCCCGCGCGCCCTTTGAAGAAGAGCGCCCGGCCAAACCTAAAAAAGACAAGGCTGATGGCAAAGGCAAGGTCGGCATCCCCATGCTGACTTACCGTATCGAAGTCGGCAAGGCTGATGCGGTAACGCCTAGCAATATCGTTGGTGCGATTGCCAATGAAGCCGGTCTGGAAGCCAAGCACATAGGCCGCATCGATATTTTTGACGACTACAGTACGCTGGATTTGCCAGATGGCATGCCCAAGGAATTGCTGAAGCAATTGAAAGGCGTCTGGGTCGCAGGCAAGCAAATCCAGATCAGCCCGGTCGGTGATGACCATGTGCGCAAGCCTCTGCCAGTCAACCAGCCATCACCTTTCGGCCCCAAGAAAGCAGGCGGTGATCGCCGCGTGACAGAAAAAGCCAAGGGTTATGGCGCGGGCAAACCGGCAGCAGCCAAGCCACATCGCAAAGGCCCTAAAGCCTGATTGGCCTGACTGTGCCATGATGGTGCCAGTTCGTCACATCTGAAACACTAGCTTGAATACCCCCGCGCTTGCGGGGGTATTTGTTTGTGTGGGCGGTTTTATCTTTGCTCAGGCAGCAACGCGTTCTGCATCTGGCCTGCGGCGCAGCCTGACCTGAGTAATTGCTGGTGGGTTGTAGGCTGCGTGCAAAGGGCCGACGTCAGTTCCCGGTGCAACGATCTGGTCTATGTTATCCAGCACTTCATCACTGAGCGTGACACCGGCACCTGCCAGCAGGTCATCCAGTTGTGCCATCGTGCGCGGCCCCAGGTTGGCCGAGGTCACGCCTGGATGGGCAATTGCGAAAGCCATCGCCATGTGTGTCAGTGATAATCCTGCTTCCTGCGCGACGATGATCAGTTGTTCAACAGCGTCCAGTTTACCTGCATCCGTCATATAGCCGGGATTGAAACGCACGCGTGCGCTATCGGTTTGCTGGCCCTTGCGATATCTGCCGGTCAGCAAACCCATGGACAAGGGGCTCCATACCATCACGCCCATGCCATACTTTTCGCAAGTCGGTAACACTTCCCTTTCTATGCTGCGGTTGAGTATCGAATAAGAAGGTTGCTCGCAACGGAAGCGTGCCAGTCCGCGCCTTTCGGCCATCCATTGCGCTTCCACGATGTCAGACACCGGGAAGGTGGATGATCCTATGGCACGTATTTTCCCTGCGCGCACCAGGTCGGTCAGTGCCGACAGGGTTTCTTCTATGTCGGTGTCCGGTGCTGGCCGGTGTATCTGGAACAGGTCTATGTAATCGGTCTGCAGGCGGCGCAGGGAATCTTCCACTGCGCGCACCAGCCAGCGCCGTGAATTGCCTTGCTGGTTGGGGTCAGTACCCATGGGTAGATTGGCCTTGGTCGCCAGCACGATATGATCGCGCCTGCCCTTGAGCGCCTTGCCAACGATCTCTTCCGACTCGCCACGGCTATAGAAATCTGCCGTGTCGATAAAGTTGATACCAGCGTCGAGTGCCTTGTGGATGATGCGGATAGAATCTTCATGGTCAGCATTGCCGACCGCGCCAAACATCATCGCGCCCAAGCAGTAAGGGCTGACCTTGATGCCGGTTTTTCCTAGCGTACGGTATTCCATATTATTTATTCCTGTAGTTGAGAGAATTAAATGAATCAATTAAATGAGTTCTGATGACCGTCGACGAAATCAGCGTGCTGAAAGGTAAAATGGAACATCGTTCCGGATTAATCGGATCAATGTTCCGCATTTCAAGGAAAGAACAAAATTGGAAATAAAAATGGAAGTCAAAAGTGGAAATGAATAAGTTGGCTCCAAGTGTAGGCAGTGAAAGCGGCTGGAATGAAGAGCGAAATCCCAGGCGCGTGCGTGCTGACGCACAACGCAGTACAGATGCCTTGCTCGAAGCTGCCCTGGAAGTGTTTGCCACTTCCGGTGTGGACGCGCCGGTGCGCGAGATTGCCCAGCGGGCAGGCGTGGGTGTCGGCACCCTGTATCGCCGCTTCCCGCAGCGCTCAGACCTGGTTACTGCGGTGTTTCGTCATGAAGTGGATGCCTGTGCCGACGCTGCACCCGTGCTGGCGGCTCAATATGCGCCTGGTGAGGCGGTCGCGCAATGGATGCTGCGCTATGTAGATTTCATCGCCGCCAAGCGCGGGCTGGCGGCAGCGCTGCATTCGGGTGACCCGGCATTCGCGATATTGCCAGCCTACTTCCAGCAGCGCCTTGAGCCAGCGCTCAGCGGTTTGCTTGAGGCAGCAGCAGCGGCAGGCGACATGCGCGCAGATATAGCGCCCTATGATTTGCTGCGGGCAGTCGCCAATTTATCAACAACTACCCAGGAAGGCGGACCAGAACATGCGCGACGCATGCTGGCTTTGCTGGTCGACGGCTTGCGTTATGGCGCCAAGCCCGCCACTGGTACAAGCAAAGTGTAGATAATAAAATAATCAGGATGTGTATTTTAACTACATTTAAATATCTGTTTGAACATCCTGTTTTTGATAGTCATGATATTGTTTCCAAGAAAATTTCAGAGTGTGATCATTGATTCTTGAGAAGACTGATTAGGTATTTTCATCTTTCTTTTTCTTGATGTGCATTTTTTATTAATGTATCTTAACTACATAAATTAAATAATGAGACAAGATCATGAAGACACTAGCTGCCCTGACCCTGCTGGGATTAATATCCCTGCCTGTGCTTGCACAAACCACCAGCACGGTAAAACACCCGGTGTGGAGCAAGAATGCCGCGATTTATGAAGCAAATATCCGCCAGCATTCACCAGAGGGAAGTTTCAAACGTTTTCAGGAATACTTGCCTGAACTGAAAAAGATGGGAGTAGGCATTATCTGGATCATGCCCATCAATCCCATAGGTAAAAAAAACCGCAAGGGGACTCTGGGCAGTTATTATGCCGTGCGTGATTACAAGGGCGTGAATCCTGAATTTGGTACACCGGCTGATTTCAAAAATCTTGTCGATGCCGCCCACGCGCAAGGCATGAAGGTCATCATAGACTGGGTCGCCAATCACACTGCCTGGGACCATCCCTGGGCCACATCCCATCCCGAGTATTACCTGAAGAATGAAAAAGGCGAATTCGTCCCGCCTGTGCCGGACTGGCAGGATGTCATCAAGCTCAATTATGCGAACAAACAGTTGCGCGCAGAAATGATAGATGCGCTGAAGTTCTGGCTGACTGAATATGGCATCGATGGTTACCGTTGTGATGTTGCCGAGATGGTACCGACTGATTTCTGGAACGAAGCGCGGGCAGCGCTGGACAAAGTAAAACCAGTTTTCATGCTGGCAGAAGCAGAGGCTACAGACTTGCATGAAAAAGCCTTTGATATGACTTATGCCTGGCAACTCAAGGACTTGTTTGGCGAGATTGCCAAAGGCAAGAAAAATGCGAACGACCTGGCAACCTATATGGCAGGACCAGAAAAGAAATTCCACCCAAATGCCTACCGCATGCTGCATACCTCCAACCATGATCTGAATTCGTGGGAGGGCACAGAATTTGAACGCCTTGGTGATGGTGCAGAAAACTTCCTGGTCTTGTCGAACCTGCTGAAAGGCATGCCCTTATTGTATTCAGGCCAGGAGGCTGGCAATACCAAACGCCTGGAATTCTTTGAGCGTGACCCCATCAAGTGGCAAGATCATCCTTACAAGGCTATCTACACCACGCTGTTCCATTTGAAGAAAACCAATCAGGCTTTGTGGAACGGTACTGAGGGTGCAGAGCAGGTGCGTATAGCCACATCGAATGATGCATCCATCTATGCGTTTTCACGCAGCAAGGCAGCAAATCAGGTCGTGGGTATTTTTAATCTGAGCGGGCAGGCACAAAGCTTTAGCCTGAACCAGCCAGTTGCGGCTGGACTCAGCAATTTGTTTAGCGGCAAGAAGGAAACGCTTAAATCAGGCCAGAAAATTGAACTCAAACCCTGGGAATACAAGGTCTTGGTCAAGTAAAAAAATGGCAAGCCGCAGCACACAATCGCCACGGCTTGTGCAAGTTTAATAATCAAGATCCAGCACAGGTGCAGGCAAGGCATCTGTTGTTGCCAGACCGAGGATGCGCGCCAGGGTTTGTGCGACCACATTCACGTCATTATCAAAGCTGCCATGGGCAAGCGGGATCAAGCGCTTGCCGCAATTGACGTGACTAGCATCGATGATGTGCAAATTGCTGCTTTGCTCTGCCGTCAGCCCCTTGCCATCTTCAGCAAAATCGCGGGGCAATTTTTTGCCCCAGTAAAATTTATTCCAGCTCTTCAAGGTGGCGAGGCTGGATACATTCCATTGTTCCTCTGCCAGTTTGTCACCGTTGAAGTAGGCTGCATCAAGGCTGGCAGCCATACCCAGCAAGGGTGTTTTATGGCGGGTTTCAAAAGCGCGGGCCACGAGGTAGAGCAGGGATTTGCGATACACCAGATAGACATTGTCATTGCGCTCGCGCCGGTCTGACATCAGATGCAGGTGAAAATTCTCGCGTGCCAGTATGCCGCTTTCCATCGCAGGGCGGTAAGTGCTTTCTGCAAACTCCAGACTACAGGCCGGTGCATACAGACTGCATGTGCTGACTGCCAGTTTGCGTGCGGCCAGCAAGCCCAGTAAATGGCCCAGAGCAATGGAACCTGCTGAGTGGCCTATCAGATGGATTTCCAGCTTGCCCTTGCCCAGCTCCCTGCTTAATTGTTTCAGGCGTTCGGCGATTGCCAGCAGGCCGCGTGGCGGATCACCATCTTCTGTAGCCAGTGCTGCATTTTGCTTCATCTGCATCCACTGCGATTTGCCACCTATGCTGGCTGCAAGGTTTTCTATCGTGCGGTCCATTACATCAACGGCTGTATTCTTGAGCTGCTCCAGCCAGTCGCTGGAGACTACAGAGCCTGTCAGGTAATCCCGCAATTTATCCTTGAGCACGTCCCCCATGGTTTCTGTGAGTCCGGTTTTCCAGGTGATGAAGACCGGGTATATACCGTTTGCCAGAAAACTGGGTGCCATGGCGGCAATGCGCTTGAGTGACTCAGCTTCACTATGAAGGCCACCATGAGCATACAGGGCAAGTTTCAAGACCTTGTTTTTGCTGTGTTGTTTGAGCCAGGCTTGTGGTGCCTGCACCAGGACTTTTTCTACCGTCGCTGACGCATCGGCAACTTCGAGCAATCTTTGTATCAGACCACCATCGTTGCCCATGACCACGGTCAGGCTATACGCCTGGTCCATGCTGAGTACCGCCTGACCAGGCTTGCCTGCGGGATGGGCACCGCTGGGCAGCAGGGCTGATCCACTGGCCTTGAAGGCAGCAACAGGCGGGATATTCGCCTGAGGGGACAGCTGCTTCTCAGCACGAGTGCGGTTCACCGCATCAACATAGCGCACGGGTACGCCCAGGGATACGGTCCAGGCATCTGTGCCATTTACCAGCCAGTCGTCATAGGTGATGATGGCGAAACCCTGCAGGCCCCAATCTGCGCCCCAGGAGTTTTGCACGACAAAACCCTGGTCGGTATAACCGAGCAAGGCAAAGGCATGGCCACCGGCCTTGACCTCGCTAAAGTTGACTACAGGCAGTTGCTCCAGCTTGCTGAAGCTGCTTGCTTTTGATGTCGGTACCTCGGACCAGCCCTGATGCAGCTTGCATGAGACATAGATGGCACCAATCTCCAGGATGGCCGCCTGCATGTCGGTGATCGATGTTTTATCTATGCGGTAATACACACCCAGGGCGCGGCTCAGTGCGTCTTTTTCCCAGCCCGGTTTTGGCGCTTCAAAGGCTGGTACCTGGTCATTTTTATTGACCGTATAGGGCCACAGCGCACGGCTGCAGACACCATGCTTGTGCCAGCCCTTGAGAGCACCGCGACAGCTGGAGCCCAGATAATCTTCACCCGGCCATTCGTCATACAGCTGAGCGAGATGGTAGATCATGCGTGGGCTGCTTTCCTTGTTGCTGGTGTCGCGCAGCCAGAACAGGTAATTGATGACCGCGGCCAGACCAAAGCCAGTACAGGCACCATCCGAGCCCTGGTTCAAAATCATGCCTGCCTTGATGTAGCTGGCGAGCTGGTTCTTGATGAAGCTGCTATCAGGGTAGGATACTGGCAGGTTCAGCACGCGGGGCGTGTAGATGCGGTCGCGGATATCAAGGCGGTCAGGACGCGCATCCAGGGCCAGGTCGCTGCCGTTAAAGGGTATGGTCTGGGCTGGCATGCAGGCCTCCTGGGTCAGTATGAAGGATTTCTATGGGAATGTTGCTTGAAATATTGGCAACAATAGTGTCTCAGGATTTATTTGGCTTGGCAATAGCACAAAGAATTGCACGATGAAGCCGGAACATCCTGCAAAACGTGCGCATAAAGAAAAAGGCCGCCAAGACTAGCTTGACGGCCTCTTGCCCTGCAATTGCCAGGACTTATTTTTTCGCTGCGTCAGCAGAAGCGGATGCTGCTGCAGATGCTGCCGGTACTACGGTAGGTGTTACTGACAAAGGCGCACCTGATGCTGCTGGTGCAGAAGCTGCGGCTGGTGCTTCCTTGATTTCTATCTTGGCTTTAGCCTTGATGTCATCCAGCATTTTCTTCAGGTTCTTTTGCTGCAATTGCTGGCTCAGACCGGACTTGACTTCTTCCAGCGGAGGAATAGTCACAGGACGGGAATCGTCGAGGATGATGACGTGGTAACCAAACTGGGATTTGACTGGCTCTTCAGTAAATTTGCCTTTTTCCAGTTTAGCGACTGCTGCGCCAAATTCCGGCACCATGCCGCGTGGGTTGAACCAGCCCAGGTCACCACCATTGGCTTTGGAGCCAGGATCTTGTGATTTGGCTTTGGCCAGGCCTTCGAAAGACTTCACGTCTTTCTTGATCTTGGCGATGATGTCCTTGGCTTCGTCTTCAGTTTTTACCAGAATATGACGGGCCTTGTATTCATTGCCACCATTGCTTTTCTTGAATTCTTCGTATTCAGCTTTCAGGGCGTCGTCCGAGACCGTTGCTGTCTTGATGTAATCCTTGACATAGGCATTAGCCAGGATGGATTGACGCGTCATTTCGATCTGATCGGCCACTTCTGGCTTTTTATCCAGACCTTTGTTGACAGCTTCTTTGGCTACAACGATTTGCATGGCCAGATTGTCGATGACCATCTTGCGTGTTTCAGCCGTATCAGGCATGCCTTGGGCGGCCTGTTGCTGCATGATCTGGTCCAGTTGTTTCTTGCTGATAGGTGTGCCATCGACAGTGGCTGCGACTTCGCTACTTGCAGCAGCCGACGCAGAAGCGGAAGCAGAGGCTGACGCAGCCTTGTCTGCATTCTTATCATTACAGGCGCTGAGTACCAACAAGGCAAGAGCGCTACCCAGGACGACACGGGACTTAATTGACATACACATTCCTTCAATATTGAGCTGACTTTGCAGCAGATATCATGCCTGTCGGCATACGACGATTTAAAAAATGACGCTGAATTCTACTCGTGATTGTACCTGTCATGCTAGTTATTCACTTTTACTTACCAAATTTCAGTGAAAATATCTGCCGTCGGTTCCTGTC
This sequence comes from Undibacterium sp. KW1, assembly GCF_009937955.1. Taxonomy (NCBI): domain Bacteria; kingdom Pseudomonadati; phylum Pseudomonadota; class Betaproteobacteria; order Burkholderiales; family Oxalobacteraceae; genus Undibacterium; species Undibacterium sp. KW1. The sequence continues at coordinate 6,430,032 of NZ_AP018439.1, forward strand.
AGAGCCAGCCGTCAATGCCCTGACTGATGCTGGCATAAATAACATGCCCCTGCATGCTCATCGTTATTTCGATGACAAATTTGGATTCCGGCAAATTCGTCAGGTATTTCTGTTAAAAATGAGGAATATTTCTTAAATGCACGGAAGTCAGGGAACAAATTTTGACTTGCTCACTCCAAGCAGGAGGTTTTATCCGGTATAAGAATGACAATCAAGACCCATACCGGCAATTAAAAAGCATCGTACAGGGAGCTTTGGCCAATCCGGCCAGAAATTTCGATAGAAGAATCCAAACAGGAGACATGAATGCGTATTTTGCAGGTTTTATGTGGCACAGCCCTCATCGCCACCAGCTTTAGCGGCCAGTTTGCGCTTGCCGCCAGCGAAGAAAAAATCGACCTCGACCTGATTACCAAATTGCGTGACGAGGCCATGAACCGCTCCAAGGCGCAAGAAATACTGGGCACACTCACAGATGAGATAGGCCCGCGCCTGACCGGTTCGCCCGCACTTCGCAAGGCTGGTGACTGGACCCGCAGCAAATTTGGTGAATGGGGCCTGCAAAATATTCATAGCGAAAGCTTTGCCCCCTTTGGCCGTGGCTGGACGCTGGAAAAAACCACCCTGCGCATGGTTGCGCCTTCGCAAGTCGATCTGTATGCGATCCCCAAGGCATGGACGCCAGGCACAAATGGACTGCAGCGTGGCAAGCTGATCATCGCAAAAATGGTAGCAGATGAAGATCTGCCAAAATGGAAAGGCAAGCTGGCCGGTGCCATCGTCCTGCTCGATGAACCACTGCCGATCAAACCGCATGTGAAGGCAGATGCGCACAGGTATACACATGAAGAACTGAGTGAGCTCAGTAAGATCGATTTCGAGCCGTCAGCCTCCCGCCGTGGCGATATACAGACTTACCTGAAGCGCTTTGCATTCGCCAAAAAACTGCGCACCTTCCTGGCAGAAGAAAAAGCCCTGGCCGCCCTGAATGTGACCCGTGGTGAAGATGGCACCATCTTTGTACAGGAAGGCGGTTCATACAAGAAAGATGAAGTGACCGGCCCGCCTACCCTGGTCGTTGCCAGCGAAACCTATAACCGTCTGTATCGCCTGGTCGAAAAGAAAAAAGATGTGGAACTGGAAATTGATGTCAAAGCCACGTTCAGCGACGAAGACCCGGAAGCTGCCATCAATGTACTGGCAGAAATCCCCGGCACAGATAAAAAAGACGAGATCGTCATGCTCGGTGCCCATCTGGATTCCTGGCATGGTGGCACAGGCGCGACCGACAATGCCGCCGGCGTTGCCATGGCAATGGAAGCTGTGCGACTCTTGAAGGCGACTGGTTTCAAGCCGCGTCGCACCATACGCATCGCCCTGTGGGGTGGTGAAGAGCAGGGTTTGCTGGGTTCACGTGCCTATGTCAATAAATGGATAGCGTCCCGCCCTGAGCCGACTGATCCAAAAGAGCTTGAGCTACCGACTTTTGCACGCAAACCGACCGGGCCGCTCAGCATCAAACCCATGCACAGCAAGATTTCTGCCTACTTCAATCTCGATAATGGCGGCGGTAAAATCCGTGGCATCTATGCAGAAAACAATGCGACCTTAAAGCCGATATTTGATGCCTGGCTCGCACCATTCAATGATGTCGGTGCCACGACGACGACGCTGCGCAACACTGGCAGCACCGACCATGTGAGCTTCGACCGCGTTGGCGTGCCTGGTTTCCAGTTCGTGCAGGATGATATGGACTACTTCAGCCGCACCCATCACTCCAGCATGGATGTGTATGACAAGGTACAAAAGAGCGACCTGACCCAGGCTTCGATGATACTGGCGAGCTTCGTTGCCCATGCTGCCAACCGCAATGAGATGCTGCCGCGCAAACCTATGCCTAAAGATCCACCGCCGGACGAGAAGAAAGACGACAAGGCAACTGAAGAGAAAGCGGTCAAATAAATAATACAGATACTTTATTCTTTCAAAAAGGCCATTTGCGCTTAGTCTTCCCGAACAGGAATACAATGCGCCTGTGGCCTTTTTTGATTGAGACAAGAGATGAGTGAAGTTAGCCTGACCAGCGTGGAAGATATTCCCGATAACCTGGCAGAGATATTGCCAGTCGGCATGATCGCGGGTGGAGGCGTGGCAGCACTTGCCATGGCGGCAGTAGCAAACCGCAAGTTTCTGGCGGCCCAGCCTGCAGAACAGCAAAACAGTGGCTGGCAGGCTTTCCACTATGAGCGCATTTCTGCAAGCGAATTTGAAATCACAGGCGGCATCGCCGACCCAAGTTCAGGCGGTAAAAAGTTTCATGGTGCGCATGACACTGTCATCATTACCGAGGCCGACGTTCTGGCTGAAATGCTGTTGATGCTGCCGCCAGCAGCAACGACAGCTTTAGCGAATGCCACTACGGCTCTGGCTCAACCCGTCGCCACCATACAAGGCACAAATGCAGCGAATGTACTCAAGGTGATTTTTACTTTGCCGGACGATGAGTTGGGGCGCCAGAGGGTCTTGCGCGCTTTTCAATTACAGGCCGATTTTTTTGGCGCAAAAGTTCAGGCTTGCTCATTACATGATGTCAGCGCGTTGAAGTTGGATTAAGCTGGATTAAATTGGATCAAGCACCTTGACAACGCGTACTTTTTTAAAATGGCTGATGACATTCAGCCTTTGTCTTTTGCTATACGCGATATGGAGGCGTGACGTACTGCCACCTCCGGCCGAATTGAACAATGTGCTGTTGAATGAACCGGTACAAACCAAGACAGAGCAAACCGCATTTGCAGTCAGCAGAGGTGGTGTCGATTACAAGGTGCAGCCCTTGTATGACTATGACCTGGTTGGCCTGGTCGTCAGCAGGCATGATACCAGCACAGGCTGGGATTACCTGCATCGTGAATGGAATGACCATTTAAATGTCATGGATATCTGCGTCATCTGGGGTAATAATGCACGCAATGGTTCTTACAACGACATCAGTTTTTCCAGTGGCCAGTTCACCTGCAATTTCCGGGCGTCGACAGCAGAAGCGTTTGCTGCATTTGACCAGACTGCCATTTCAAACAACCATCTGCTAACCGACCAGCCCAGCATTGCCAAGATCATGCAAAAAGTCGAAGTGGGCGACCAGATACACTTGCGTGGCCGACTCTCTGAATATTCACACAACCATGGTTTCGCTTTCAAGCGCGGCACCAGCATCGTCCGCACCGATACCGGCAATGGCGCCTGCGAAACCATTTTTGTTGATAGTTTCGAGATAATGAAAAGTAGTGGTCAGGCATGGCGCAAGCTGGTGTGGCTTGCGGCCTTTATGCTGGTCGCCAGTATCGTGGGCTGGTTTATGCAACCAGTTCGTTTCAACCATTAGCGTGATTAAATACAACCAGCTAATGCGATCATGCTGCGCTGCACATAAGCATTCATAAGCGTTCTTACTTGAAATTTGTATCCTCTTATTTGGATGAACTTGAGAAAAAGCAAAAAAGCTTCATTTAGCCTGGGCTCGATGTTCTCGCATTTTGTAGGCATTTTTGTGTAAGTAAGCAACACTTGTTCAGAACTGCCTGCAGTCAATACCAGTTGTGTGGTCTGGCAATCAATTTTCCGTACGCTCGTAAGGGAAATCCCGTTTGTTTCCATCCGCATAATGGAGGATACTTGCACAATATGGTGCACAGACTTGCACCTTTATCTCTCGTTATCTTCCAACAGAAGGAGAACGTATGACCTCTTCCCACTTCGCTGAGCTGATTGCTTATGCGCAAGCGCACACCGGCCCTGCATCTGAACGCCAGGGTTCTTTTATTACCACCTATTTTGAAAACACTGACCCGGATGAAATTATCAGCCGCGGCCCAGCTACCTTGTTCGCCCAGGCCAATGCCCACTGGCGTTTGCTGGATGCTCCACGGACTGCGCACACGCCCAAGATAAGGGTGTTCAACCCCACGCTGGCAGAAGATGGTTTTGTCAGTGATCATACGGTCGTGCAGATTGTGAATGACAATATGCCTTTCCTGGTGGATTCAGTGACGATGGCGATCAACCGCAGTGGCCGTACTGCACACTGGATAGTACATCCCTTGATGAGTGTGGCGCGTGATGCGAATGGTAGTGTGACAGCAGTCAGCACCGTGGCAGCGGCAAAGGCTGCCGGCAGCACTGATCCGGTTGAATCCCTGATTCTGGTTGAATGTGACCGCATCGTCGATCAGGCGGCCCAGCAGGCGCTGGTAGAAGATTTGAAAAGTGTCTTGTCTGATGTACGTGGTGCTGTGGTTGATTGGCAACCCATGCTGGCGCGTGCGCGTGAAGTGCGTGCCGCTTGTGAAAGAGCTACCCAGGCACCAGAAAAACGAGATGAAGCAATTGCCTTCCTGGCCTGGCTGGAAGACCGCCATTTCACCTTCCTCGGTGTGCGCGACTATGACCTGAAACGCGATGGCGACAATGTCAGCCTGGTCGCGATTGCTGATTCTGGTCTGGGTATTTTACGTGGCCCGGTCAAAACCCCGGAAACCCGTTTGCCGCCAGAAGTCGTGGCCCTGATGGATTCGACAGAAATGGTCATGGTCACCAAGGCCATGACACGCGCCACTGTGCACAGGCCAGCCTGGCTGGACTATATTGCCGTCAAGCGTTTTGATGATGCAGGCAATGTCATTGGTGAATCGCGCTTCCTGGGCTTATATACCTCAACAGCTTATTCTGAACCGGTAGGCAATATCCCCCTGGTACGTCAGCGCGTAACGAATGTCATGAATACTTCTGGCGTCGTGCCCGAGAGCCATGCCGCCAAGTCGCTGCAAGCCATTCTCGATGACTATCCGCGTGATGAATTGTTCCAGATAGATGGCAATACTCTGGCCGATCATGCGATTGGTATCCTGCGCCTGCAAGAGCGCCAGCGCACCCGTTTGTTCTTGCGTCGTGACCCTTTTGGCCGCTTTACTTCTGCCCAGGTTTTCGTGCCGCGTGATCGCTATAACACTGAGTTGCGCGTCAAGATAGGCAATGAATTGATGATGGCACTGAATGGCCAGTCGATAGAATTTACACCGATGCTGACCGATAGCCCATTGGCGCGTATTCATTATCTGGTCAGGGCCAAGGATGTCGCACCACAGAACGTCAACCTGGCGATTCTGGAAGCCCGCATTGCCAAACTCGCACAACGCTGGGAAGATGATTGCACAGCAGAGTTGCTGCGCTCGCATGGTGAAGGCAATGGCCTGAGCCTGGCAAACCGTTTCGCCAATGCCTTCCCTACTGCTTACCGTGAAGATTTTTCTGCCCTGGTGGGTGCAGAAGATGCCGACATGCTGGCCAGCCTGAACACCGGCGCACCGATGATGGTCAAACTCTACCGTCCACTCGATGCGGGTCCTGGCATACTGCGCTTCAAGATTTATAACACTGCCAAGGTGGCACTATCCGATTCCCTGCCCGTGCTGGAACACATGGGGGCCAGGGTACTCGACGAACATCCGTATGCCATCGTCAGCGGTGCAGAGACTTTGTGGATACATGACCTTGGCTTGCAATTACCTGCCAACACAGATTTGTCATCAGTTAAAGTGCGCTTTGAAAACCTGTTCTCGCAAGCCTGGGGTGGCGAGGTTGAAAGTGATGACCTGAATCGCCTGGTACTCAATACTACGCTGGATGCCCGCTCTATCGCTGTCTTGCGCGCTTGCTCGCGTTACTTCAAGCAACTCGGTTTTGCCTATAGCCAAAACTATATAGAAGCAGCACTCAACAAGAACGCGCCTATCACGCAATTGATTGCAGAGCTGTTTGGTGCGCGCTTCAAGCCTGATTATGTTGGTGACCGCGAACAGGCACAAAAGCATATACGCGAACAGCTGGAAGCGCAGATGAGCAATGTAGCGAGTCTGGATGAAGACCGTATCCTGCGCCAGTTCATCGCAACCATTGTTGCGACCTTGCGCACCAATCTGTGGCAAACAACTGCGAGCGGCGCATTCAAGCCCTACATGAGCTTCAAGCTCAACCCGCGTGAAGTGCCGGGCGTGCCTGAACCCAAACCCCTGTTTGAAATCTGGGTATATTCCCCACGTGTTGAAGGCGTGCATCTGCGTGGCGGCAAGGTCGCCCGTGGTGGCTTGCGCTGGTCTGACAGACGTGAAGACTTCCGTACTGAAATCCTGGGCCTGGTAAAAGCCCAGCAAGTCAAGAATACGGTCATCGTACCGGTTGGTTCCAAAGGTGGTTTTGTCCTCAAGAATGCACCACCAGCGACAGACCGCGAAGCCTATCAGGCCGAAGGCGTGGCTTGCTACAAAATCTTCCTGTCCGGCTTGCTGGACCTGACTGACAATATCGTCAAAGGAGCGGTAGTGCCGCCTAAACTGGTGATACGCCATGATGTCGATGATCCCTACCTGGTGGTCGCGGCTGACAAGGGCACGGCTACTTTCTCGGATATCGCCAATGGTGTCTCTGCTGACTACGGTTTCTGGCTCGGTGATGCATTTGCGTCTGGTGGCTCGGTAGGTTACGACCACAAGAAAATGGGAATTACCGCACGCGGTGCATGGGAATCGGTCAAGCGCCATTTCCGCTCATTGGGTGTGAATACGCAGGATACGGCTTTCACTGTCGCCGGTATTGGTGACATGTCGGGCGACGTGTTCGGGAATGGTATGTTGCTGTCCGAGCATATCAAACTGGTAGCCGCCTTTGACCATCGTCATATTTTCATCGACCCATCACCTGATGTGGCAACGTCATTTGCCGAACGCCAGCGCCTGTTCAACCTGCCGCGTTCCAGCTGGGATGATTACGACAAGAGCCTGATTTCTGCGGGCGGCGGGGTATTCCCACGCACCGCTAAATCCATCAGCCTGAGCCCGGAAGCCCGTGCCGTACTAGGTATAGAAACTGCTGAACTCGCACCGGTAGAATTGCTACGCGCCATTTTGCAAGCCCCTGTTGATTTGCTATACAACGGTGGCATAGGCACCTATGTCAAGGCCAAATATGAAACCCATGCCCAGGTCGGTGACAAGGCTGGTGATGCCTTCCGTGTCAACGGTAATGACTTGCGCTGCAAGGTGCTGGCCGAAGGTGGTAATTTGGGTTGTACACAAAATGGCCGTATAGAATTCGCGCAAAAAGGTGGCCGTATCTATACCGATGCGATAGACAATTCTGCCGGTGTCGATTGCTCTGACCATGAAGTCAATATCAAGATTTTGTTGGGCAGCATCGTCGAAGCTGGTGACCTGACACTCAAGCAACGCAATGATTTGCTGGCTTCAATGACAGATGAAGTTGGCCACCTGGTCCTGACCGATAATTATTATCAAAGCCAGGCACTGGATATTGCCGCGCATCGTCCACTGTATGTACTTGATGGCCAGCAAAGACTGATGCAGTCTTTGGAAAAACAGGGCCGCCTGAACCGTGCCATTGAATATCTGCCCAGCGATGATGAAATCTTCCACCGCAAGGCCTTGAAGCAGGGCCTGACTGCACCAGAAGGTGCGGTCGTGCTGGCCTATGCCAAGATGTCAGTGTTTGATGAACTGGTCGCCAGCAATTTGCCGGATGACCCTTTCTTCAGCCGTGCATTGAAAGCTTACTTCCCGCAAGTCTTGTCTGAACGTTTTGCTGAAGCAATCTCGAATCATCCTTTGAAACGCGAAATCATCGCCACCTTCATCACCAATACCGTGGTGAATCGTGCCGGTGCAACCTTCGTCAACTTCATTGCTTCTGAAGCAGGGGCGACCGCGGCTGACGTGATCCGTGCCTTCACTCTGGCCCGCGAGATTTTCGACCTGGAAGTATTGTGGGATCAGATCGATGCACTGGATTACAAGGTTGATTCAAAACTGCAACTCGACCTCTTGTCCAAGCTGATCGCGATTGCCCAAAGAGCCTCGCGCTGGATGTTACGCATACGTTCGCAAAGCACTGATCTGCCAACGCTGATCCAGCGTTACCAGCCAGCCGCCCGCGAACTGCGCTGGCAACTCGATGACTGGCTGCCAGCCAATGCCCACGCCAGCTGGCAAAAAGAAGCCGAGGCACTGACACAGGCCGGGGTAGAGGCCACGCTGGCACAAAACCTGACGGCGCTGGAATATATCTTCCCGGCGCTTGATCTGGTTGATCTGGCGCAAAGCACCAGCAGCACGCTGGAACTGGCAGCGCGCGCTTATTTTGGCATTGATGATGAATTGGGGCTGACTGGCTGGCGTAATCAGATCAACCGCCTGCCCACAGACACTTTGTGGCAGACCCAGGCGCGTGGCAGCGCGAGGGATGATGTGTATTCCATCGCCAGTCAGATCACCCGCGGTCTGTTGTCACGCCAGGACGAAGTCAGCAACTGGCATGCGCAGCATGCGCCAGCCATAGAAAGGCTGACTGCCTTGCTGACCACCATCAGTGCACAGGGACCGGACCTGGCGCCGGTATCTGTCGCTTTGCGCGAGTTGCGTCACCTGGCTTGAGGCGTAATCTGATTTAAGCTTGTATTAAGCTTTGAACTAATGCCAGATTGAACCGGCCTGTTGTTTTCAACGGGCCGGTTTTTTTACAAGCATTTATTGCTGGCCGGATTTGACGACTGGTTTACAGCTTGCATCCAGCACATACTGCTTTGTTTGTTGGCCTTTCTTTTGTTTCTCCATGCTTTGTACACTGATTGTGTTGCCTGCGATTTTCCATCTTGAAGCAGTTACATCCAGCTCATGCAGCTTGGTACAGTCGGCTGTTTTGTAAAACATCAAAAAATCATTAGAACCACTGTATTCGTGAGTGACCAATACTTGTTCATCCTGGGTCAGGTAAATATCTTTCCTGACCCAGATGCCGCCGTCGACTTCACATTGAGTATTGCTGGCGAGTTGCAAGACCTGCAAAGGTGGCTCGGGAAAGGCATCGACTTCAGGATCATTAGCGTCGCTATGAAAGCGTAGTTCCAGAGATTTGGCTTTTGCGTGGAATGTCTCATACTGTCCTGGCTTGAGTGGGGTGACCGGAATATTTTCCAGCCTGCAACTGGCAGCGTGTACTTGCGTTGCCAGGATGCAGCTTAGTGTCATGACGAAGGTGGTGATGTTGAGTGACATGTTTAATTAAGGGGCGGGACTATAATTTATAGGGAATTTTATGCGCAGATGTTGAACGTATTCTGATTTTCTTGCTCTAAACAGACTGTTTTATTCTTTCATCTGGTTTCGAATAATAATGAAAAAACATTCCACATACTATTTATCTTCTGCTTTACTGGCCTTGGCGCTGGGATTGCCGGCATATGGCTTTGCACAAACGCAGCCAGGCAAGGTAAATGAAACCACCTTGCGCGCCCATCTGGCCTTCTTGTCTTCTGACCTGTTTGAAGGCCGTGGCACAGGCCAGCGCGGCGGTGACCTGACGGTAGGCTATCTGGAAACTCAGGCCGCAGTAGCGGGTCTGTTGCCCGCCAATGGCAAAAGCTACAGGCAGGCAGTCAGCATCAATGGCATCAAGTCTTTACCATTGGAAAGCTCTGTCAATATACGTCTTGCCAGGTCACTCAACCTGACTTTTGGTGAAGACTGGATCTGGAGTGCGGGTGATGCCGTGAGTTCGCACCAGTTTGATCATGAATTGCTGTTCGTCGGTTACGGCATCAACGCGCCAGAAGAGCAATGGGATGATTTCAAGGGTGTCGATTGCAAAGGCAAGATACTGGTCGTCATGGTCAATGATCCGCAGCCTACCGCAGAGCAGCCAGACCGCTTTGGCGGCAAGGCTTTGACTTATTATGGCCGCCGTACTTACAAGACTGAAGAAGCCCTGCGCCGTGGTGCTGCCGGGGTTTTGCTGATACATACCGATGCGTCAGCAAATATAGGCTGGGATGTCTTGAAAAATGGCGGCATGGGCGAGCAATTCCAGCTGGCCAATAAAGATGCCAAAGGCCTGGCGATACAAGGCTGGATCACCGATGCTGCGGCAAAGACATTGTTCAGTGCATCAGGGCTGGATTTGCAAGCTCTGCGTCAGGCTGCCGAAGGCAAGGATTTCAAACCAGTCGCCATCAAGGCCAGGCTCAAGGGTGAGGCAAAATCGCAAATACGCCAGTTGGAACAATTCAATATCGCAGGAATCGTACCTGGCACTGATCCGCAATTGAAAAACGAACTGGTGATCTACAGCGCCCATTGGGATCATTTGGGCAAGCAGGAAGGTAGTGGCGACGTCATTTATAACGGTGCCGTCGATAATGGTTCAGGCACGGCAGCCTTGCTGGCGATGGCAAAAGCAGCCGTTGCACAACCAGCCAAACGCAGCCAGATGTTCTTGTGGGTGGCGGCAGAAGAACAGGGCCTGCTGGGCAGCGCCTGGTATGCGGCGCACCCGCTCTGGGCCCTGAACAAGACGGCGGCAGCCCTGAATCTTGATACCCTGAATTTTGTAGGCCGAACCAGGGATATCAGCGCCTTTGGTGCTGACCGCAGTGATCTCATCGTTGCTGCCAACAAGGTCGCGCAAGGAATGAACATGGCAGTTGCGCCGCCGCGTGTGGATGTGGCCGGTGGTTATTTCCGCAGCGACCATTTCAGCTTTGCCAAGGCCGGTGTACCGGCATTTTCCATAGGCAGTGGCCGTGACTATATCAATGATCCGCAAGCCTCGCAGGAAAAGGCGCGTGGCTATGGCAAGCGTTATCATCAGGTCACAGACGAGTATGACCCGAGCTGGGATCTGTCCGGCATGACCGAGCAGGCGCAGTTCACCCTGAACCTGGGGCGCGAAATTGCTGATGCCGCAAAAATGCCGGTCTGGAAGGAAAATGATGCGTTTGCGAAAGTAAGGAAGTGAAATAATAAAAAGATGCTTGAACTTGTCCTGAAAAATGATTTCCAAGCCTGTGCTGTCTGTCCTTAGACAAATCTCTACAAGAATTTATAAGAAAGAAAATAATGAACCAGACAATATTTAAATTAAAGCCCATCGCCAGCGTCTGCCTGCAAGTCATGCTGAGCATGCCTTTGTTGCACAGCATGGCACATGCTGCCGACGCTCCTGTCTCAAAAAACGTTGCACCGGCAAAAAAAGATAGTGGCATGGATACCGCAGTTGCCCCCGGTGACGACTTTAACCGCTATGCCAACGGCGGCTGGGAAAAAACTGCCGTCATCCCTGACGACAAAGTCGCAGTTGGCATTTTTGATGTCCTGAAAGAAGAGTCTGATGCCAAGGTCTTGAAAATCATAGAGCAATCGACCAAGGCAGAAGCGGGCAGTGCCGTGCGCAAGATCGGTGACTTCTACACTTCTTACCTCAATACCGATGTCATCAACAAACGTGGCCTGGCACCGCTGCAAGGCGAGATGCAAAGCATCGCTGACCTGAAGGACAAGGCCGCCCTGGCGACTTACCTGGGCAAGCATTTGCGTGCCGACGTTGATCCTATCAACGCCACTAATGTGTTTACTGAAAACCTGTTTGGCCTGTGGGTGTCGCAAGGTTTCCATGACCATACGAAGTACATGCCTTACCTGCTGCAAGGTGGCCTGGGCTTGCCTGACCGTGAATACTATCTGTCGGCCAGCCCGAGGATGGCAGAGATCAGGAAAAACTATCTGGCCCACATCGCCGCGACATTCAAGCTGGCGAATGTGCCGGATGCCGAGCAAGCCGCCAAGCGTGTCTTTGATCTGGAAATGCTGATCGCCAAAGGCCATGCGAATCGTGAAGACACCTCTGATGTCTTGAAGGCGGACAATACCTGGACCCTGGCTGATTTCAACAAAAAAGCTGCCGGTCTCGATTGGGCAGCCTATTTCAAAGCGGCAGGTCTGGATGGACAAAGCAAATTCATCATCTGGCATCCCACTGCGTTGAAAGCATCGTCAGCACTGGTAGCAAAAACGCCGCTGGCAAGCTGGCAGGATTATTTGCGCTTCCATGCCATCAATACGCGTTCTACGGTATTACCGCAGGCTTTCTTTGACCAGCGTTTCAAGTTTTACAGCGCACTCAGCGGTGCCAAAGCACCGCAACCACGCTGGAAATATGCAGTGGCAGCAACCAATAATGCGGTCGGTGAAGAAGTCGGTAAATTGTATGTGGCCGAGAATTTCTCACCTGAATCCAAAACCCGCATCAATGGCATGGTCAGCAATATTCTTGCTGCCTTTGGCGAACGCGTACAGGCCTTGAAATGGATGACGCCAGCCACCAAACAAGAGGCATTGGCAAAAATCAAATCGACCTATGTTGGTGTTGGTTACCCGGATAAGTGGCGCGACTATTCTGGCCTGGTGGTCGATGCAAATGATGCCTATGGTAACCGCGAGCGTTCGCAGGAATTTGAATACAAGCGCGCCTTGGCAAAATTTGGCCAGCCTGTCGATGTCACTGAATGGTGCATGAATGCGCAACTGGTGAATGCCGTCAACATGCCGCTACAAAATGCCATCAATTTCCCGGCGGCGTATTTGCAATCCCCGAACTTTGACCTGGCTGCCAGCGACGCCACCAATTACGGCGCTCTGGGTGCCACCATAGGCCATGAAATCAGTCACAGCTTTGATAATTCCGGCGCCATGTTTGATGCAAAAGGCGAATTGCGCAACTGGTGGAGCAAGGCCGATCTGGCGCATTTCAAGACTTCGTCCAAAGCCCTGATCGCCCAGTTTAATCAATACAAAGCCTTCCCCGACCTGTCCGTGAATGGTGCGCAGACTCTCGGTGAAAACATTGCCGATCTGGCCGGTTTGATGGCCGCTTATGACGCCTATCGTGCGTCGATGAAACAAAAAGGCCAGGCCATTACCAAGGATGATGAACAGGAATTTTTCCTCGCCTATGCCCGCAGTTGGCGCGGCAAGATGCGTGATGAAACCTTGCGCACTGCCATCATTACCAATGAACACGCACCAGGACAATACCGCGTCCTGACCGTGCGTAACCTGGATGCCTGGTACGATGCCTTTGCCGTGCAGCCCGGCCAGAAACTTTATCTGGCACCCAAGGACAGGGTCAAGGTCTGGTAAAAAACCTGCTTACGATCTTACTGCGCGAGCGTGATCGGGACTCATGTGCTGCTCAAAATGCTCATGTACTAGAGTACATTCCGCTTTTTGCGCTGCTCTTCACCCCGCTGACGCACGCTCGCTACAGATCGTAAACAGGTTTTAAGAAAAAAGATGTCAGGCCGGTCGCAAGCCATCATGCATGCGTCGCCTGACCTCGGCAACATAGCGCTCGCTGACCGGGACTTTATCCCGGTTGGCGAGTATCAGTTGATAGACGCCGTCACCCAATACCTCAAGCTGACTGAGCTGGTCACAACGCACGATGGCACTGCGGTGTACGCGCATGAACTGCGCCGGGTCCAGATGTTTTTCGAGCTGACTCAGTGCCACCCTGTGCAATACCTGTCTCTGCACCATATGCAACTGCATGTAGTTTCCTGCCGCTTCTATCCATAAGACATCTGCCAGCTGTATGCACTCTATACGCCCTACTGAGCGCACACTGACTTGTTGCCAGTAAGCTGGCTGTTCTTTTTTTGACTCATCCTCAGCTTTGACATACTGGCTCATGGCTTGCGCATAACTGGCTTGCTGGCGCTGCGTGAGCATGGCCGCAGCACGTTCCAGCGATAGTGCCAGACGCTCATCGTCAAAAGGTTTCAGCAGGTAATCGAGTGCGTGCAGGTCAAAGGCTTCTATCGCATGGGCGTTGAAGGCGGTGACAAAAATCACCAGCGGTGGTGTTGTCTTAGTACTCAGTTCACGTGCCAGTATCAGGCCGGTTTCGCGTGGCATTTGTATGTCGAGAAAAATGACATCGACAGCACAGGCATCCAGTGCTTCACGCGCCGTAGCGACATTTGCGCATTCAGCGACGATGCTCCAGGCCGGGTGATCCTGCAAGGCATAACGCAAGTTGGTCCGACCGGGTTCTTCGTCATCGACAATCAGTGCACGTATGGTATTCATGTTGTGGCGCTCTCAGGCATCAGTAAAGGCATGCGGATTTCCACTTCATAGCGCTGTTGACCCTCATCTTGTATGCGGCCACTATGCATGCTGGCGCGTCCGGCATACATCAGTTCCAGCCTTGCACGGGTTTGTGGCAAGCCCAGCCCCAGGCCGGGGTTGGCAGCAGTGCCATCGGTAACGGAATTACTGACTTTGATGCTGAGTTCTTTACCATCCAGCTTGAATTGCATGCGGATATCGCTGCTGCCTTCGTGGCAATCGAGATCATGGCGCAAGGCGTTTTCCAGCAGGGGTTGCAGCAGCAAGGGTGGGCAGTCAACTGTCAGCACATCTGCTGTATCACCGGTGATGCTGATTTGCAGGCGTGCTCCGTAGCGCAGTCTTTGCAATTCCAGGTAATCGCGTATGAAGGTCATTTCAGCTTCAAGGCTTACCCAGTCCCTGCTGCTGGCCGTCAAAGCATAACGCAGCAAATCACTGAGGCGGTTCAAGCCGGTAAGGGCGATGCGCTTGTCATCACTCCTGACGAGGGCGCTGATGGCATTGAGGCAATTGAAGATGAAATGCGGCTCCAGTTGCCCGCGCAAGGCATCCAGCCTTTGCTGTTCGAGGTCCAGCCGCAGATGTAGTACATCGTTCATGGATTGCTGCAGGGCGCGTTCACGCACACGCGCCTGCCGCCAGGTACAGATTGCCAGTACCGCAATGAAAGTACCTGTGGACCAGGCAAATTCGAGGAAAATCGTAAAGTTACGCATATTGAAAGCCGTACTGACGATGTCTTGCAAACCAAAACCGGGTTTGTCCTTGAGCAGATCAAGAATGGCGATATACATCACTTCCAGCGGCAGAAAGCCCAGCAACATGATTGCATAGGCCAGCGCTATGCCCTTCGCCTTGCTGAGAAATCGTTCGTACCGCATGAAAATCAGGTAGAGACAGGTACTGAAAACCATCATCAGCAGATGGCTGCTGACCCAGAACCAAAGTATCTCGCTAAAGCTGCGCTGGGTGGTCCCGTACTTGACCAGGTCACCATAATTGCCAAGCGCACCAATGGCGCACAGGCTGGTCCATACCACAATATTGCTCAGCAAGAGCTTGAGCAAGCTGATCGCCGTGAGGGGTGGAACCTGGTTCAGGACGGGAGTATCTGGGCGGGCATTTTCCATAGCAGCAGTATAGCAGTCTGCATGACCATATTTGCTTGCGCAGGGAGGTAGCAGAGACAGGGTTTCGGGGTTTCGTCACAAGCTTTGCCATGACAGTTTATCGCTGCCAGATAATCAATTTCTGAAATTAAATTGCCAAGGCAAAGGGAAGCACATGGATGTGAAACTCAAAGTGAATGGACAGGTACGCACATGCCAGGCAGATGGCGATACTCCCCTGCTCTGGATACTGCGTGAAGACCTGGGCCTGACAGGCACCAAGTTTGGCTGCGGTGCCGGCCTGTGCGGTGCCTGTACCGTGCATCTGGATGGTCAGGCTCTACGCAGTTGCCTCGTGCCGGTGGAGGGCCTGAATGGGCGCAACATCACCACGATAGAAGGCCTGTCGCCCGACCGCAGCCATGTCCTGCAACAAGCCTGGATAGAGCATCAAGTGCCGCAATGCGGGTATTGCCAGTCAGGCATGCTGATGGCGGCGGCCGCCTTGTTGAAAACCACACCACGTCCGAGTGACAAGCAAATCGATGCTGTCATGACCAATTTGTGCCGTTGCGGTACTTATCCGCGTGTCAGGGCCGCCATACATACTGCTGCTGCGAAGCTCAAACCATTGGCAGGCAAGAAAGGGATAAAAGCATGACTACCCTGGCTTCGCCTGCGCGCAGGAATTTCCTTAAATCTTCTCTGGTGGCCGGTGCATGGGTATTGGGCAGCAGCACCATACCCATGCTTGATAGCCTGGCAGCGGATGAAACAAGCAAGGCAGGGTCGCCCTTGAATTCGCCCTTTGATTTCTGGCTCAGCATGGACGGCACAGGTGTGGTGACTGCTTACACTACCGTCACCAATCTGGGGCAGGGCACACATGCGGCGATTGCCCAGATCGTCGCAGAAGAACTGGAAATGTCCATCGCAAATGTACGCATAGAACATGCACCCGTCGTCAAGCAATTCCACCGGGAATGGCCACCCGGCATCACGACTTTTGGCAGCGCTGGTTTTAATACTGCAATGGTAACGATAGCACCAGCCTGCGCAGCGGCAAGGCAAATGTTGTTGCAGGCGGCAGCCTTGCAATGGCAAGTCGATGTCAAAGACTGCATGGCGATTCAAGCGCAAGTGAACCATGCTGCCACAGGCCGCAGCTTGCCCTATACCGCCTTGATCAAGGCGGCAGCAATGCTGACACCGCCAGAAAAACCGATAATCAAGCCACCCAAGGACTGGAAGGTGCTGGGGCAGTCCGCACCACGCCCCGACATCCCGGCGCGGGTAGATGGCAGTGCCGTGTTTGGCATTGATGTGCAAAGACCGGGCATGCTGATGGCAGCTGTCCTGCATGCGCCGCGCTTTGGCAGCAGCTTGCAAAGCGTCGATGATAACCCTGCACTGGCTGTGAAAGGAGTACGCAAGGTCGTGCATCTGCCGAATGCCGTAGCGGTAGTAGCGGAGCGTTACTGGATAGCTCACAAGGCAGTGCAATTGTTGAAGCCTGTATGGCAGGATGGCGCGCATGCCAGCATCAACACCGCAGAGATGCGCACCAGCCTGCTGAGGGCAGTTGCTGCTGGCGATGGCAAGCTCTCCCCTCGTCCAAAAAAACAAAAAGAAGGTGCTGCAGAGACCGCAATGAGCGAAGCAAGCAGCATTATCGACACCAGCTTTGATGTACCCTTCCTGGCCCATGCAACGATGGAACCCCTGAATGCTACCGTTGAAGTGACTGCTACAGGCGCACAAGTCTGGCTCTCCACCCAAAGCCAGACGGACACACAAAATGGCGTCGCCAAGGCACTGGGTTTTCAGCCTGAGCAGGTACAGATATATACCCAGCACGTAGGTGGCGGTTTTGGCCGCAGGCTGGAACATGATTTTGCTATCGAGGCCGCCTTGATCGCCAAAGCTGCCGGTGCCATCGTAAAAACCATCTGGTCGCGTGAGAACGATATGCGCTCTGGCTATTACCGCCCCATCACCGCTGCCCGCGTGCAACTGGCACTGGATAAAGATTATCTGCCCATGGTTTTACGGCTCGATACTGCGGGGCCCTCACTACTCGAATATACGCAGGTCACGAATAGCCCGGCCAGGGATGGTCTGGACTGGACCTATATCATGGGCTGGTTCGGCAGCAGTTATAAATTTCCATTATTCGATACGCGCTGGACACGCGTAGATTTTGGCGTTCCCTGTTCTTACTGGCGCTCGGTAGGCAATTCGCAAAATTGTTTTTTTCTTGAACATACACTGGAACAGGCCGCCCGCAAGGCGGGCATGGATAGTCTGGAATACCGTCGTCGTCTGTTACAACATAATCCCAAAGCCCTTGCCTTTGTGAATGCGCTGGCAGAACACGCAGGCTGGAGCAAGCCCTTGCCCAAGGGCCATTATCGTGGTTTTGCCATGAACGGCAATAGCGCCCTGTTCAGTGCGCATATTGTTGAAATTGCGGTCAGCAAACCGGGGCAATTCCGTCTGGTAAAAATTACCGCTGGCATCAATCCGGGAATCGTTGCCAATCCCAAAGCAGTTGAGGCGCAGATGATGGGTGGTACCTTGTTTGGTTTGTCTGCTGCGTTGTTTGGCGAAATCAGTTTCAAGGATGGCCAGGTAGAGCAGGGCAATTTTGATAGCTATCGCCTGGTCACGCTGGCGCAGACACCAGTACTGGACGTCATGGTCATGAGTACGGGTGACAAGCCGGAAGGCGTGGGCGAAGAAGGCCCGCCATCGATAGGCCCGGCCATTGCCAATGCCTTGCTGGCAGCCAGTGGCAAACCAATCACACGCCTGCCTGTGACGCAGGCTGGATGGACGCTGGTGGCGTAAAAATATTTACTGCAGCTTGCTGTGACTGCTGGTATCGTGCAATTCTCAAATCTGAATTTACACTATTCCAGGAGATAAAAATGACGATAGCAAACTGGTGCGTATTGGCAGCCTGCCTGTTACCGGTAGTGACAGTTGGCCTGGCCAAGGGCGGCTCAGCCAAAGTCCCGCGTGAAGCAGGCAGGTATGACAATGATAATCCCAGAGAGTGGGCCAAAAACCTGAGTGGCTGGCGGCAGCGTGCCAATGCGGCGCAGCAAAACGGCTTTGAAGCCCTGCCGCTGTTTATTGCTGCGGTTGTTCTTGCACAGCAAGCCCATGCTGACCAGACACGTATAGATCAGCTGGCAGTGTTGTTCATTGCCATCCGTATTGTTTATATCATCGTCTATCTGATGAACCAGGGGACTTTGCGTACCCTGGTCTGGGCAGGTGGCGTGGCAACCAGCATCGCCATCTTGTTGATGGCTCAGGCTTAGGTTTTGATCATGACCAGGATATGGGCGGGTACATCTTCGCCCTTGTCCTGACGTGCAATTTCCTGGCTGGATTCGACTATCTTGAAGCCATGTGTATGCGCCAGCCTCTGCAGGTAGGCATAGCTATGGGCGTAGCGCTGGGATGAGCGCAAAATGTAGTCTGTGTTTTCGTCTGTTTTTTCAACTGAGGCTTCGACTGAAAATCCCAGCACTGCACCAGCCCGCATGACACGGCTGGCCGCAGCAAATACGGTATCTAATGCGCCAATATAGACAAACACATCGGCTGCCATGATGAGGTCAAAATCCTGGTCTTGTACTTGCAGCCAGTCGCTGATTTCTGCACAATGCAGTTCATCATAAAAACCTGTCTTTCTGGCCTGACCCAGCATTTTTTCTGACAAGTCTATGCCTGTCAGTTTGCTGGCATTTGGCCGCAGATAAGTGGCGCACAAGCCTGTGCCGCAACCGAGGTCCAGGTAATTGCCGGGCCCGGCTTTGACATGTTTGCTGACTGCCTTACTGAGCAAAGCGGGAATTTGATAACGCAAGACTTTCAGCAAATGCTCATCAAAATGCATCGCGTACTGATCAAACAAATCTGCGATGTAGGTGGGTGGTGAAATTGCGGGTGCATCCATCACTCCCAATGCTGCCAGCGCATAATTGATGTGTGCCAGCTCTGTGTCATCTTCGCAGTACTTTGCTGCCGTCTGGTAGGCCGCAATGGCAGCAGCGTCTTGCCCCATCTGGCGTAAAGTATTGCCGTATTGCAGATGCGCCTTGACGTAATTCGGTTTGAGTTTTATTGCCTGTTCAAAACTGTCTGCAGCGGCTGCTAGCTGCTGTATTTTTTGCAGACAGATACCCCGGTTGCACAGTGCTTGTATGTGCTCAGGCTGCAAGTGCAGGACATCTTCATAACCGGCAATCGCATCTTCTTCCAGCCGCAAACATTGCAGGCTGAAGGCGCGGGCAAAATGGATGGCGGCATCTTGCGGTTTTAATGTCAGGGCTTCATCAAAGTCCTGCAAGGCTTGCTGGTGCTCTTCCATTTCCTGCAGGGCGATACCGCGGTTTAATAACGCTTCTGTATAGCGGGGATTCAGGCGCAGGGCCTTGTCATAATTATGCAGGGCTGCTACCAGCTTGCCCATGCTGCGCAGCGTATTGCCACGGTTATTCCAGGCCATGGCATAGTCGGGCTTCAATTGCAGCGCCCGGTCATAACTGAGCAAAGCCTCTTCTGGCAAACCCAGGTCTTGCAAGGCAGCCCCCAGGTTGCCATGCGCAATCGCCTGCTGTGCATCGATAGCAATCGCTTCGCGCAGGCGTGTTACTGCCAGCCCGGCATCGCCACGTTGTTTTGCTATGACGCCCAGCAGTTGCAAGGCATCAAAATACTCAGGCTGGTTTTGTAAAACCTGCAGGTAGAGTGCTTCTGCTGCACCCAGCTTGCCTTGCTGGTGCAGTGCGACTGCCTGTTGCAATATTGCGCTGATCTGTTTGCTCATTCTACTGTTCAATTTCCTGTACTATCTGGACTATCTTATCAAGGATTAATGCTATGGATGAACAGGAATTGTTGGCCCTGTTATGGAGCCTGTTGCCTTCCCGCGCCTACCTGATTGCCGCCTTCGTTTTTGGCTTGCTCGGTATGGCCGCGTTTTACTATGGCAGGAAAAGAACCAACAAGCGTGTCACATGGTTGGCCGTGGGACTGATGTTTTATCCCTACGTCATAGGCAGCGATATACGTTTGCTATACGGCGTAGGCATCGCTTTTTGCATCGCCATCGCCGTCAGTATTTATTATCCTCAGGAGCCTAAAACCTAGTCCAGGTTTTTTTCCATCTCTTCAAACTGCAGGTTTTCTACCAGCATCTGTTCCTTGCCATTATCAGATGGGAAGGGTTTGAAGCGACCTGTACGTATATAGCCACGGCGTTCATAGTAAGCAATCAGTTCTTTCCTGACACTGATGACGGTCATCCATATCTTGTTGATGCCCCATAATTCCTGCGCATGCTTTTCAGCAGTCTGCATGAAGTGTTTGCCTATACCATTTCCCTGTAGCACAGGACGTACGACAAACATGCCCAGGTAGGCGGCACCTTCGGTTTTTTCCAGATTCACGCAACCGATGATGTCTTCGCCCTGCAGACACAACAGGATCACGGAATCGGGATTGGCGATGAGGTCGCGCACTTCGGGCGGGAATATGCGTGAGCCCTGTAACAAATCGGCTTCCGTAGTCCATCCCGCGCGGCTGCTGTCGCCACGGTAGGCACTGTTCACCAGTGCCGCGATAGTGTCGGCGTCGGCATCAATGGCGGGGCGGAAATGGATGTCTGAGGTATTGCTGCTGGTGTTTGCTGTCATGACTGTTTATGTAAGATGAATTCTGGCTAGCAATGGGCTGAAATAATAACATGTGTTTCTTGCTCCAGAATCTGGCTTTGCGTACGCCAGACAGCGTGTTAACATGTCAATAGCAATAGAAAAATTTATCGTTTTGTTAAATTCCTGCATTAAATCCCTGATCTGGCAATGAAAACTTCTGCTACCAAGGCTGTCCTGTTTGTCTGCATGGGCAATATTTGCCGTTCACCCAGTGCCGAGGGTGTATTCCGCGCCCACGCCGGGGCAGCAGGGCTGGATTTGCATATAGATTCTGCCGGTACTCATGCCTATCACATAGGCGAGGCACCTGATCCGCGCTCTCAACAATTTGCGGCGCGCCGTGGCATAGACTTGTCGCAGCAAAGGGCGCGCAAACTCACTGTAGATGATTTTGAAAGTTTCGACCTGTTGCTGGCCATGGATAAAGACAATCTGGCACGCATGAAAGCTGCCTGCCCACCTCAACATCTGCACAAGCTCAAACTCATGATGGATTATGCGAGCCAGAGTAACAGCGAGATCGTGCCTGACCCCTACTATGGCGGGCCGGATGGCTTTGACCTGGTGCTGGATTATATCGAGGATGCCAGCGCTGGCCTCATACGCACCATACAACAGGAAGCTGACCGGAGGGACGCATGATGCAGGACCAGGAACTGGAATTTGCCAGGAGTGCGATACGCAGTTACCTGCAGACACGGCCAGCCAGCGCCGATACCGCCGAAGGCATACATCAGTTCTGGATACGGTGGCCAGATGCGACCCCGCCTTTGTCCCTGGTATTGAAAGTACTGGAAGGCATGCGCGATGCCGGTGAAGTTGAGAGTGTCAATGTCGGTGGCTGTACCATCTGGCGTGCTGCGCGCTGAGGCAAATGTTGATGTCAGCGCACAAACTACTCTTTCTTCTGCCAGTTTTCCTGGTCACTCCCCTCTGCCTGGCTGAGCCAATACAGGCACGCAATGATCCCGTAAAAATCGAAACTGTCAAAGGTGTCTCATCGAACACCTTGCTGGCGACCAATACCAGCCGCATGCCGGTGACGGTGACGCTGCAACTCAGCAATTTCAGCAACCTGACGTCGAGTAAACCCTGGCCGATACAGGCGCAAATGGCGGGCGGCCAAACCATGGAACTGGTAGAGATCGCCGCCGCCAACAGGCAATTTGGCTACACCATGGATTACAGTAGCCATATAGTGCAGGGTGACCCCAGGGCCAGGCACGATGCCAGCATCAGTTATCAGATTCCTTTTGTTGCTCCTCAAGGTTTTCAGGTTTTGCAGGCTGCAGACGGCCCGCAGTTTACCCATCATACGGTTGCTACCCGCTATGCGGTTGATATCGATATGCCCATGGGTACGACAGTCGTGGCAGCGCGTGCCGGGCAAGTGGTGGAAGTGGTCAGCCAGTTCGCCGATGATGGCAGGGTAGAGCCAGCTTATATCGACAGGGCCAATTATGTGCGCATCCTGCATGACGATGGCAGTTGGGCAGACTATTTCCATCTCATGCAAAACTCTGCCCAGGTACAACCCGGCATGCGTGTCGCAGCCGGACAGGTAGTGGGGTTGTCTGGGAATAGCGGCTATTCTTCCACGCCGCATTTGCATTTTCATGTGCAGGTAAACCAGAATGGCACCGTCATATCGCTGCCCTTTCACTTCATTAATTCTCACGACGGCATCTTCACACCACGTTATCAAAGCTGGTTGATACCAGATGCCCCATCCCTGAATGCCGGCAAGCCTAAAGCCAAGAAAGCGACACGTGAATGTTTGCCTGCCGGTAAAGCGCTGAATGAACTGACAATACGCTGTTTATCGAGTTCCTGAACGGGGCAGTGTGACGAAAATAATGTCTGTAGTGACAGAACACCTCTGGCAGGAAATTTCCATCTGATCACGCTGCTATACTGCAAGACATGAATACCAGCAGCCTTCATACATCTACAAATGCATTGCCGCCACCTGCGCCACAGACCTGGCAGGCGGCAGGTAAGGTATTGCTGCTGAATATAGTCCTGTGGAGCACGCTGAGCCTGATCGGTGCGCTGACTTCTCTTAATGATGATTTGCGCGAGGGCAATCAGGGCGATTTCTGGCTGATCTTTCAAAGCTGGGGCAGGAGCGCCATCGCATTGGCCGTTCTCGGTTATCTCCTCATGTATTGCTTCCGGCGCTGGCCGTGGCTTTATGCCCGCGCCCGAAATATTGCTGTCGGCTATGGATTGTTACTGCTGCTGGTGTTGCCGGGGCAATTACTGTATGTAGGCAAGCTGTTTACCCTGGATGGTCCGCATGATGTGAACTGGGGGCAGATACAGGCAGAGTTACAGGTGTTTGACAAGCTGGCAGCGCTGTTACGGCTGTCATCCATCAGTGCGGTGTATTTTGCCGTGGTGGCCATCAAAATCTGGCAGCAAAGCCAGCAAAGAAACCGTGCCTGGGCGCAAGAGAGGGAAGATACCCTGGCCCTGCGGCTGGAGCTGGAACAGCAAAAATCCCTGGCCCTGCGGGCGCAGTTGGAACCGCATTTCATGTTCAATGCCTTGAATGCCATCAGTGCCCTGGTAATTTCTGACAACAAGGATGTTGCCCTGCGTGGCATACAGGGCCTCAGTGAACTGTTGCGCTACGCACTGGCGGCGGGCGATAAAAACTGGGTCAGGTTTGCAGAAGAACTGGCTTTTGTGCAGGATTACCTGGCCCTGCAGGCCCTGCGCTATGGTGAACGCCTGCATGTCGCCATCGTCGGGGTAGATGAACAGGTACTGGCCTGTGATTGTCCACCCTTGTTATTGCAGCCGTTGATAGAAAATGCACTCAGGCATGACCTCGATTGTCATGAAGAAGCCAGTGACATCCTGTGCAGTTTTGAATGCCGGGAGGGTAATCTGCTGATACGCATCAGCAACCCCGTCTATGCCGAAGCTGCTGCCAACCCCGGCGTTGGCCTGGGTTTGCGCAATACCATGGCACGCCTGCAGCTGGCCTATGGTGATGCCGCTTCCTTGCAGACAGGGATAGACGCAGGCCGTTTCCAGGTCACGATCAGGCTGCCTGTTAACACTGCTGGCAGCCTGGTATGAATATGGCTATCCGCAGCATCATTGTCGATGATGAAGAGCATGCCCGCATCACCCTGGGTTATGCCCTGGGTAAATATGCTGAATGGCAGGTGTTGGCCGTGCTTAAAAATGCGGCAGCAGCGCGTGAGTTTCTCGCGCAAAATACGGTCGATGTGGTGTTCCTTGATATACAAATGCCCAGGGAATCAGGGCTGGAATTGGCCCGCAGTCTGGCAGCGCAGTCAAGACCGCCGCTGATCATCTTTGTGACTGCTTACAATGTACATGCGATAGATGCCTTTGAGCTACATGCACTGGATTACCTGCTCAAGCCTTTCAGCCAGGACAGATTTGCCAAAACCCTGCAGCGTGCCCGGGAAATGCTGAGCCTGACCCAGCAGCCCGCGTATGCCCAGGCTGTGGCAGCCTGCCTGGTTGCCAGCCAGCATAAGCCTGCTGAGTCAGGTAAATCAGGTGAGTTGCAGCCCGTTTATCTGCAGCAAGTCACGGTCAGGTCTGTGGGCGAGATGGAGTGCATACGGCTCGCTGACGTGCACTGGATAGGGGCGGCAGGTAATTATGTAGAGCTGCACCTGGGCCAGCGCGTAGTCTTGCACAGAGTGGCGCTAAGCAAGCTGGAAGAATATCTCGACCCCCGCCAGTTCATCCGGGTACACCGCGGTGCCATCGTCAGGACTGACCAGCCCGTCCATTTGCAGGTAATGGGGAACGGCGGCTATCAACTCAGCTTGCGTAACGGTAGCGAAGTCGCCGTCAGCAAGAATTATATCGATGCCCTGCGCCAGCTCATGCTGGAGCCGGCCCTGCCCCGAATTTCAGCACGCTCCTGAACTTATCCCCGCTTATTGGGTCTGATTCCCGGTAATTCAAGCAAGTCTGTTTGCATTTCAGTACGCCAAATCAGCATTTCATCCATAAAAAAGCGCACTTCAAAACCAAGGCGATTGAACTGGACAAGACTACAGGGAATACTCTCTCATCCAATTTCCCCACACTAATAGCGACAGGGACCATCATGTTACGTAAAACTCTACTTGTTCTTGCCATAGCCTCAGCGCTGGCAGCTTGCAGCAAAGACAAAGCTGCAGAAAAAGCAGACGCGAGCTCCAGTGCCAGCTCAAGTGCCAGCGCCAGTGCAGTGGCCGGCAAAGGTGGTGCAAATGACAAAAAAGACAAAGCCCCCGTCAAGCTCGTCATTGCGCCGGAAGACGTAATGACAGTGCAGAGCAATGCGATGGCATCTGGCCCGGTAGTGACAGGCTCAATACAGCCAGAGCGCAAGGCTGACCTGCGTGCAGAGGTGAGCGCAGTAGTCTTGCAGGTATTAAAAGAAAACGGTGATGTCGTCAAGCGCGGCGATATCCTCGTCAAGCTTGATGAAACCTCTATCCGCGACAACCTCAATTCAGCAGAAGATGCAGCCCGTAATGCGGCCTTGGCACTGGACCAGTCAGACCGTGCCCTGCAAAGGCTGAAAACCCTGCGTGCATCCGGCATGACATCCCTGCAGGCACTGGATGATGCAGAAGTACGCCGTAACAGCGCCCAGAGTGAGCTATCGGCAGCCAAAGCCCGCGCCGTGACGGCACGCCAGCAATTGCAGCGCACTGTCGTGCGGGCACCATTTGATGGCGTTGTCAGCGAACGCAAGGTATCGGCTGGCGATACTGCCGCCATAGGCAAGGAACTGGTCAAAGTCATCGACCCGACCAGCATGCGCTTTGCCGGACGCGTATCGACCGACAAGATCGCCATGGTCAAGGTCGGCCAGCCGGTAGGTTTCCGTATCAATGGCTATGCCGGGCAAGAGTTCCGTGGCAAGGTCACCCGGGTTGATCCGGCAGCGAACGATGTTACCCGTCAGGTTGAAGTGTTGGTGGCCTTTGCGGACAGCAAGCAACCCAGTGTGTCTGGCCTGTATGCCGAAGGCAATATAGAAGCAGCAACCGTCAGCGCCCTGATGTTGCCTGAAGCTGCCGTCGTCAAATCTGGCGACAAGGCCTACGCCTGGAAAGTGGCAGGCAAGACCCTCAGCAAGGTTGATCTGCAAATTGGCAAGCGCGACCAGCGCACCGGCAATTATGAAGTCCGCAGTGGCCTTGCCGCAGGCGATGTCGTCATGCGCAGCCCAAGCTCCAGTTTCAAGGATGGCCAGAACATAGAGCTGGCTGCTGCCAAAGTGGCAGTGGCTGACGCGACCCCAGCACAAGGGAAATAATCATGTTCTTATCTGACTTCAGTATCAAAAAGCCGACGGCGACCATCGTCCTGATCGTCGCCCTCATGGCTTTGGGTTTGCTGGCTCTCAGCAAGCTCAGGGTGAACCAGAACCCTGACGTCGAAGTACCGGGCTTGTCAGTCGTGATTGCCTATCCTGGTGCATCACCGGATACGGTAGAGCGCGAAGTCATCAACCGCCTCGAGAAATCCCTGCAAGCAGTAGCCGGTGTCGAAGAAGTCTGGGCCACGGCGTCAGAAAACAATGGCCGCTTCGACATGCGTTTCAGCTTCAAGAAAAACATGATCGAGGCTTCGGATGAAGTCCGCAATGTCATTTCTGGCTTGCGCTATAAAATGCCGACAGAAATGCGCGAACCCATGATACGCCGCTGGGACCCGGGATCACAGCCTATCGTCAATATGGCTCTGTCGTCGAACAAGCAGACCCATGCAGAGATTTCCCGTCTGGCTGAAGATACGCTGGCCGACAAACTGCGCAGTATCAATGGTGTGGCAACTGTCGAAGTCAGTGGCTCGCTGAAACGTGAATTATCTGTGCTCTTACGTGCAGAAAAACTGCGTGAATTCAATGTATCCGTTGGCGAAGTCGTCAATGCGCTGCGCAACCAGAATACCAATGCCCCGGTAGGCAAGATACGCGGCACGCTGGATGAAGAAAGCATACGTCTGGTGGGCCGTATAGAAACACCGGAAGAATTCCAGGGCATCGTCATCAAACGTACTGGCGATCAGGTCGTGCGCCTGTCACAGGTAGCGACCATAGAAGACAGTTTTGCTGACAAGGATGGCCTTAGCATACGCAGTGGCAAACCGAATGTCGGTATCTTTGTGACCCGTGCACGTGATGCGAGTACCGTCAGCGTCGCAAAAGCTGTCAATGATAAAGTTGAAGAGATCAACAAGGAACTTGAGAAAACACAACCGGGTACCAAGCTGGAAATCACCCGTGATGGTGGCAAGGATGCACAACGCAGTCTGAACAACGTTATCGAATCCCTGGTACTCGGTGCTGGCCTGACCATCTTCGTGGTGTATGCATTTTTGAATTCCTGGCGTTCTACCCTGATCACGGCACTGAGTTTGCCAACTTCCGTCATCGCTGCTTTCATCGCCGTCTGGCTGTGTGGCTTTACACTGAACTTCATGACTTTGCTCGGCCTGTCGCTGGCGATTGGTGTGCTGATTGATGATGCGATTGTGGTGCGGGAAAATATCGTGCGTCACATGCAAAATGGTTCAGACCGCCGCACTGCCGCACTTGAAGGCACGGCAGAGATAGGCCTGGCCGTTGCTGCAACGACTTTCTCCATCATCGCGGTATTTATTCCTGTCGCTTTCATGCCTGGCATGCCGGGTGAATGGTTCCGTCCGTTTGCCTTGACCGTGGCCTGTTCTGTGCTGGTCAGCCTGGGTATCTCGTTCACGCTTGATCCTATGCTGTCGGCATACTGGGGTGATCCACCGGATCATCATACTGCGCCGAAAAAAGGCATCAGCAAGGTACTGGCACGCTTCAATGACTGGTTTGATCATCAGTCTGACCGTTACGGTAATGTGATTGCCTGGGCCCTGCATCACCGTCGTTCCATGGGTGCGATTGCCCTGTTGACGCTGGTAGCTGCGCTGGCTGTGCAAGTCAAATGGGGTGGCACCAGTTTTCTGCCAGCCTCTGACTCCGGCAACCTGATGATCACCGTGCGCACTCCTGCTTCATCTTCACTGGAGTATGCACGCCTGAAAATGGAAAGGGCCGCCGAAATAGCACGTACCTTGCCAGAGACTAAAGAAACCAATAGCAATATCACGCCTGCCGGTGGCCGCATCTATGTCGATATCGGCAAACGTACAGAACGCAAACGCGGTGCCAAAGAAATCGCGGCTGAACTGCGCGAGAAAGTACGTGTCTTGGTTGGCGCAGAATATGTGGTGCTGGATGATCTCAACAATGGCGCACAAAAGCCGGTGCAGATAGAATTCACCGGCCCCGATTCACGCAAGCTGCTGGAAATTACCAGTGCCTACATGGATAAATTGCGCCAGGTGCCAGGTGCCGTCGATGTCGGCTTGTCTGAGCAAGACCCGAAGAAAGAACTGAAGATAGAACTGAACCGTGGCCTTGCAAATTCCATGGGTATTTCTTCCAATGATGCAGCACAGGCCTTGCGGGTTGCCTTTGCCGGTATCGAGGTCGGTGACTGGGTAGATCCTACTGGTGAGACCCGCGACGTGGCAGTACGCCTGCATCCTGACGACCGCGTCAGCAAGGAAAACATAGAACGCCTGCCTATCGCTGTATCCGGCACAAGCCAGATGGTTCCGCTTGACCAGATCGCCACCATCACCATGGGCAAAGGACCATCAGGTATCGAGCATGCGAATGGCAAACGCACGATTACCGTGTCTGCCAATGCGCAGGGCCGCTCCAACGGCGAAGTGATTGATGACGCCATGAAGCTGGCCAAGTCTTTCGATTATCCACCTGGCTATGGTCTTTCACTCGGTGGTTCTGGCCAGGATCAGCAAGAAGTATTTGGTGCCATGCTGATCGCATTGTTGTCTGGCATAGGTTTGATGTATCTGATACTTGTGATACAGTTCGGCTCCTTCACGGCACCGCTGGGCGTCATGTTGTCCTTGCCGCTGTCACTGATAGGTGTGGTTCTGTCCTTGCTGGTCACAGGCAGTACCCTGAACCTGATGAGCTTTATCGGCATCATCATGCTCATGGGTCTTGTCGCAAAGAATGCGATTCTCTTGCTTGATGCTGCCCGCAAACAAGAGGCCGAAGGCTATGACCGTGAAGAGGCATTGATGCATGCAGGCCGTGTGCGTCTGCGCCCTATCCTGATGACAACCTTTGCGCTGATTGCAGGGATGTTGCCAGTGGCCTTGGGCCTGGGTGAAGGTGGTGAGTTCTACCGCCCGCTGGCGATTGCGATTATCGGTGGCACCATCACTTCGACGATTTTGACCTTGCTGGTCGTGCCAACTTTCTATGACAGCATAGAAATTTCACGTGACCGCATGATGGCAAAAATGCACAGGCGCATGGAAGAACGCAACCCATTGTTGGGATTTTGCATGACCATGCTGGAAGCATTGTTCACTTTGCTGTTCATACGCTTTATATATCGCATGTTGATGAAACTTTTTGGTCTCGTCACTGGTCGAAACCGTAAAGCAAATGCAGGTATGGATATCAAGGCAGAAAATGCCTGAGGCACAACTCAGGGAAGCTTGAAAGTGTGAAGCATTGCAGCAGTAAAGGATTGTAGTAGTGAAAATTTGCAGTAGTAAAATTTTGAAGTAGTAAAAAATTGAAGTAGTAAAAAATTGAAGTAGTAACGCTTCCCTCTTGCTGATAGATCATTGTTCTCTGGTCAGCAATTTAGTAGCCTGCGCAACGAGGTGTGCGCAGGCTTTTTTTTATTCCAATTTATATTGCGGCTGTTTTGGGGCGCAGATTTTTACTGACTTGCGCCGCAATCTCATAAGAACGCAAACGCGCAGTGTGATTGTGGATTTGCGCTGTGATCATCAATTCGTCTGCGCCGGTGTAGTTGATGAAGGCCTGCATTTTTTCAGCAATGGTATCCGGCGCGCCGAGTGCGGAGCAGGACAAAACCTGCTCCAGCAAGGCATGCTCTTGCGGGCCGATTTTTTGCAGAAAACCATGCACAGGCAAAGGCAGCTTTGCCGGGCGGCCACTACGCAAATTGATAAATGCCTGCTGGGCAGAGCTGGCCAGGTAATAGGCTTCATCATCCGTATCAGCCGCAAACACATTAAAGCCCAGCATGACGTAGGGTTTGTCCAGTTGGGCTGAGGGGCGGAAGGTGGCGCGGTAAATTTCTATCGCCTGCATCATTTGCTGAGGCGCGAAGTGCGAAGCAAACGCATACGGCAAGCCCATGGCTGCCGCAAGTTGTGCACCAAACAGGCTGGAACCCAAAATCCAGATAGGCACTTTCAGACCATGCCCGGGTACGGCGCGTACTGCCTGCTGTGATTCTTCACTGAGATAATCCATGAGTTCAGCCACATCCTGCGGGAACTCATCTGCATCGCTGGATAGGTTGCGGCGCAAGGCGCGGGCAGTGCGCTGGTCTGAGCCTGGTGCACGCCCCAGACCCAGGTCTATGCGGCCAGGGTAGAGCGATTCCAATGTGCCAAATTGCTCCGCGATAACGAGTGGCGAATGATTTGGCAACATGATACCGCCAGCCCCCACGCGTATGCTTTTGGTACCGCCAGCAATATGACCTATCAGTACAGAGGTGGCTGCACTGGCAATGCCAGGCATGCCGTGGTGTTCTGCCAGCCAGTAACGCTGATAGCCCCAGCTCTCGCCATGTTGCGCCAGGCTGAGGGAATTGCGGAAAGATTGCGCAGCATCACTGCCTTCGGCAATTGGTGACAGATCAAGTATGGATAAGGGATATGGAGAAGACATAGCCTGCAATTTCAAATGGAGAGAAAACCATTATGGGTGAAATCGCGATTCTCTGTTGGCAGGCTCAATTTTCTTACGATTGTTGCAAAATTAATTGAGCTGCTTGTGCCAGTTATTTTAATGCCGGTCTGCGTCTGGTAGGGTGCGCCGTGCGCACCATTTTTTTTCGTCGGCAAGGACAACGGTGCGCACGGCGCACCCTACCAATTTACGCAGTCTTCTTCATCACGGTATCCAGCAACAGACGGTCAAGCACCGAGAAATCCATATCGCCAGTACTGCTGGTCCTGACACTGTCCAACCTTTCCAGCTGGCTTTCAATAAAACCGTTAATGACAGGCATGGGGACTGATAATTCTGATTCCTTGGCGCGCCGTTTGATGACAAGCAATTCGGCGATGGCTGCCAGCAATTCCTGGTCTTCAACAGTCGCATCCACCATGTCCTGAAAACGCATGGGCACGGGTCCCAGGTCCCGTTCTATCCACAAACAAGCCAGCAAAGGGCGCAATACATACAGGTATTTTTTCAGCTTGACCATTTCGCCTTGCAAGTGCTCGCGATAGTTTTTGCTGGCCATGTGCAGGTAATGGTAGTAAGCCCTTTCCGGCCTGTGCACTTCTCTTGCTGCCGCCTGCAAGGCTTGCAGAAAACCCGGATCAGCGGCATACACTACCGGTGAAGACAACCACTCTATCAAGGTCGCATTGCCATTGCGCAGCAAGCCCAGGGCCTTGCGCACATCCCAGCCGCTGACATCATAGACTTCATTGACAGGCAATTCGATAACATCGCGCCCAGGGAAGACCGTCAGGTACCAATCGAGCTTGTTGGCATAGATAAAGCGCACATCATAATCACTGTCAGGTGAGGCAAAGCCCCAGCCACGGCTGCCTGATTCGCAGGCAAACAAGACTTTGACATCATGCATCTGCTCTATGCGCTGCAGGGTAGCATTGATCTCTGCGCGTATCGCCGGGTCTATGGGATGTTCTTGTTCTTCCATTGGCTGGGTCGTCGTGTTCATGGTGATCTTTGATAATGGTTTTGCAAAAAATGATACATGTTTTCAGTCTGGCAATTTGTAAGGAAATGCAATTCGTATTGTCGGCACAGGATTTCAAGACTAGCCTGATTTTCCCGTGCCGTATGCCAAGAATAAAATCATGCTACCAAATTACTCAGCAAAACTGTCTGCTCTCGCACTGATATTGACTCTCGCCGCTTGCGGAGGCGGTTCTGCGCCTGCCAATACGGGCACGACTGGCACAGGCACAACGGGTACTGGTGGCACTACAGGCACAACAGGAACCACGACTGCCACTGCGCCAGTGATCAATAGCTTCAGCGCCAATCCTGCCAGCATCAATACCGGGTCAAGTACGCAACTGAGCTGGACAGTCACTGGTGCGACCAGCCTGACGCTGAATGGTACTACGCTTACTGGCAACAGCCTCGCAATCAATCCGGCTACGACCACGACTTATACGCTGACAGCCAGTAATTCTGCCTGCAGCACAGCCTGCAATACCAGCGCTACGGTCACAGTGACTGTGAACAGCGCAGGTACAGGTAACACGGCAGGCAATGCAGTGTATGGCGATTTGCGCAAGGCTGACCTCGGTGCCGGTGCCAATCTGAATGGCAGCCTGCCTTTCCCTGCCAATAATGCGTGGAATACGGATATCTCGACTGCGCCAGTCGATCCTGCATCCGACGCACTGATTGCCAGTATAGGCCTTGGTACAGGCTTGCACCCTGATTTTGGTGCTGGCCTGTATGACGGCTCACCGATAGGCATACCCTATGTCGTTGTCGCTGGCAGCCAGCCCAAGGTCAGTGTGCAATTTACCGACTATGGCAATGAGAGCGACCCCGGCCCTTATCCCATACCAGCCAACGCACCGATAGAAGGGCAAAAAGCCAACGGCAGCAGCTTTGATGGCGACCGCCACGTCCTCGTCATAGACCGTGATGCCAATCGTCTGTATGAAGTCGGCAATGCCTACCCACAAACAGGCGGTAGCTGGAAAGTCAGTGGGGGTGCGATATTCGACCTGACATCCAATATAGTCAGACCCGGTGGCAAACCAGGCTGGACCAGTGCCGACGCAGCAGGTCTGCCCATCTTCCCCGGCCTGGTACGTTATGACGAAGCTGCCAGCGGCGTTATACGGCATGCCTTCCGCTTTACTGTCAGCCGCACCCGCCGCGCCTATGTGCCACCAGCGACGCATTACGCTTCATCGAACACCAGCAATACCCTGCCACCCATGGGCATGCGCGTGCGCCTGAAAGCGAGTTACCAGATACCTGCGAATTTTTCAAATGAGAGCAAAGCCATCCTGCAAGCCATGAAAACCTATGGCATGCTGGTGGCAGACAATGGTTCCAACTGGTACATCAGCGGCGCACCAGATGCACGCTGGAATAACAATAAACTGTTGTCAGAACTAGGCAGTGTCAAAGGCAGCAGTTTTGAAGTAATCCGCATGGACGGCCTGGTTACCCCCTGATTGCGCAGGCAGCCTTATTGGGAAGTTCATGACGGCCTGAGTGCAGCCGCTTCCTTTAAAAACCTGGCTTTGACAGTATCAGAATCAGCTTCAAGAAAGAAGTTTTCAAAGCTGGTTTCATCTATAAATGAATGACGCACTTGCGCCATTAACTCGCCTAGCCGTTTGCCAGACAGACCGGTGATGTCAGCCGCAAGTTCACCATTGAATTGTTGTTTCAATCGTTTCTTGCGAGCGTATTTTTCCAGCGCCTGATCATAAGCCCGCTTGAAATCTGGAAAGCGCAAAAAAGTCGTTTCCAGAAATTTCTGCTTTTGCTCATCACGTGCGGCCGTGCCTGCTTCTGCCCAAAGGTAGGCTGGCAGTGTGATTTCATCCTGCTCATCCAGCCACAACAAAAAGGAGTTATAAGTCGCGCGCTTTGCGTCGCGTATCCTTGCCTTATGATTACGGTTATCCAGCAGATAAATCTCGCGATTCACATACGGCGAAGACACAACATAGCGAAAGATATCTTGCAGGTTTTTGAATTGCCCACTCGCGCGCATGCTCTCATACAGAGGGGCATCATAGCCCAACAGCTTCAGTGCCTCACTAAAATCCCTGGTGATGCATAATTCTGCAAGCAAATGATCTTTGTCGTCTGGTGCCCGTAATGGATACAGCAAGCCCAGATGACCAAACTTGGTACCAAATTTATGCGCTATGCGGCCTATCAGATTACCAAAATCATTGTAGCCAAAATAGCGTGAAGCAAAATCAAATGAGTCAGATTCTGTTCTGATCAGATCAAGCTGGAACACGCCTTCTGCTACCGCCAGGCCTATGCTGGTGATGTCACCATTCAAGACGATTTCGGTCGCCTGCAATGCTGTAGCAAATTGCGCTGCATCGTAGTCACCACCAGCTTCGATCAAAATATCGAGATCACCAAAGTCTGCCTTGTCAGCATAAGCGATGATTGCCTCGATACGGCGTTGTGGAAAATTCCGCTGCAATATAGCGACAGCTTCATGTTCCACTTCGCGATAGCGTGCAGCAGGCAAACGAACTGACTCAGCTTTTAATGCATTACCACCCATGATCTTCCTACCTGTCTCCGTGTTTCAGCAAATATGTGTTTGAAATCGCCTTGAACGACATGCTGCCATCCAGACGCTTGAAGACTACACCTTCCCTGGATGTCGCCGTGTTAAGCGAACCACCCTCAGCATAATCCAGCACTTTATTCACATCGCCAGCAAAGCGTTCCAGTGTCATGTTTTCCAGCCAGGGCACTTCATGTACAGTAGCACCCAGGGCACGCAGTGCTGCCAATACATCCTGACGCTCAGCCCTGCCCAGATATCTACTGGCATCAATATCAAAAATATCGAACAGATAAAAATCCTGGCCGCGCAATTTCTCAGGGTTGCCTTGTACACCTTCACCGATGATCTCACCTTGCAGTGCAAGGTTGCGGCCATAAGCAAGCAGCGCAGTCAGTATCTGATTTTGCTTTGCCACGCGCCACAGACTATTGGCTTCAGATTCCCTGATCCACCAGTTCCTGCCGCACACACCAGAGACGCCAGCATTGTGAAAGACCGTCATACTGGAACCATCGAGCTTGATGGTGACTTCAAATTCTTCCTGCGCCTGAGTGCTCAAGATTTCAGTCAGGTTTTGTATACGCTCTTGATCGGTCTTGCGTATGTATTCAGGAAAAGCGCCTTCCACTTCACCAGACAGTGAGGCTGGAATGACTGGCTCCCATTTTTCTATACCCAGCATTTCACTGAAATCCATATCTTTGGCATTGCTGTGCTCAGCCAGTTCCGGGAAATTTTTCAGCGGTAGTATCATGCCCTGTGAAATTTGGCCACGCAGTTTAATGGTGCGCAGCCTTATTCCGTTTTTTTCATTCCAGATGATTTTGTTTTTTTCAAGAAAAGTAAAACGTGTATCGCTCAAGGGCAGGAAGGAATCGATCTCAAAATAGACACAGGCATCACCAACCTGGAATTCATTTTTCTTGACGACCACAGACCAGCCATCCACGCTCGCGCATTCTATGGCATCTGCATCAGGGATAGGCCTGATGCTGCTGACGGTTCTGATAGTGACTAATTTTCTCATAGAGATTCCTTTTTATTTTTATGTATTTTTGATTGACGGCAATTGTAAGCGAATGGAATTAAGTGGGGGATGAAAACAGGAAATAGTGGTCGAGATTGCTGGATTTGAACCAGCGACCGCTCGCATATGAAGCGAATGCTCTGCCAACTGAGCTAAATCTCGTATGGTCAAGGGATGGAGGAATGACCGCCACGAATCGGCAAAGCCGAAACGGGTCTGTG
Organism: Undibacterium sp. KW1; assembly: GCF_009937955.1. Lineage (NCBI taxonomy): Bacteria > Pseudomonadati > Pseudomonadota > Betaproteobacteria > Burkholderiales > Oxalobacteraceae > Undibacterium > Undibacterium sp. KW1. The sequence goes on from NZ_AP018439.1 coordinate 6,465,545, forward strand.
TGTGGCGATCAAAGATGGTGCGTCAGGCGGGATCAGTGGACTGTAATAGTGAAAGCGAAAGTGAAGGACATGTGCCCGGCGAACCAGGGCTAGGCGCAAAACACAGCGATAGCGGGGCTATCGCGAGTATTTGCAACGCCGCCATGGTCGGCGCGCGCATGGCAGGCACTTCGCTTTTCACTGTTGCAGTCCACTACAACCTGCAACAGTCGGTGTAGAAGACCGGGGCTCTATCCTTTGAGCTACTGACACGAATTGAAATGGAGGAAGCGGTGAGATTCGAACTCACGGGCCCCATCGGGCCTACTGTTTTCAAGACAGTTGCAATAGACCACTCTGCCACGCTTCCATAGATGGCGCCCTATAGCGGAATCGAACCGCTGGCAATTCGCTAGACAGGCGAACACTCTACCATTGAGTTAATAGGGCAAAACTGGTGCCGGCTGCAGGATTTGAACCCGCGACCCACTGATTACAAATCAGTTGCTCTACCAGACTGAGCTAAACCGGCGAAAACTGGCGGAAGATGTGCGACTCGAACGCACACAGGCTCGTGAAAACCCTCCGGATTAGCAATCCGGTGCAATACCATTATGCGAATCTTCCTTCTAAAAAATACCGCGCATGTGTGTGCACACATCCCACTGGTGAGGTAGTGAGGATCACATGATCACACGGTAAAACTGGACCCGCCTGCAGGGGTCGAACCTGCGGCCTCAACATTCGTATTGTTGCGCTCTTCCAACTGAGCTAAGGCGAGAAAAATGTTTGGCATCCCAGGCAGGACTTGAACCTGCAACCTTCGGTTTTGGAGACCGCGACTCTGCCAATTGAGCTACTGAGATAATGGCTGTGCATTTCATGCTGATGAAATGCATACAAAAACTGGTACTTGCAGATGGAATTGAACCATCAGCCTCTGCCTTATCAAGGCAACGCTCTGACCAATTGAGCTATGCAAGTAAAGATAAAATGGTGCCCCTTGCTGGTGTTGAACCAGCGACCCACCGGTTATGAGCCGGTTGCTCTCCCACTGAGCTAAAGGGACCTTATGGCTCCTCGACCTGGATTCGAACCAGGGACAAATGCATTAACAGTGCATCGCTCTGCCAGCTGAGCTATCGGGGAATTCTTAAAAACATCGGTTAAAACGACTACGCTTTAATCGATATTCTTGTTGGTCGGGATAGAGAGAATCGAACTCTCGCCGTCCGGTTAAAAGCCGGATGCTCTACCTTTGAGCTACATCCCGTGAGATGATTAAGTGTGGCATCTGACGATGCATGGTCTTTCGCTTCATGAATTACTCCTGTTATTGAAATGAAAAAAATGGTGGAGGTGGACGGAATTGAACCGACGACATACTGCATGCAAAGCAGGCGCTCTCCCAACTGAGCTACACCCCCATAATCTGTAAGGCAATTGCACGTGACATTGAAAATGCCATGTTATTTACTGCGAATAAAATGGTGCGTCCCCGTGGTAACGATCCACGCTCTCCGATTCTTCAAAACGGCGCTTTCACCTGGTTAGCTTGAGACACAAAATGGTGGATGGTGATGGAATTGAACCACCTACGTCTAGCGTGCTTGCGGGTTACAGCCGCACCCCTTACCGTTCGGGCAACCATCCTTAAAACTGTTGATACTGGAGTCTCTGAGCGGAATCGAACCGCCATTTACTGAATGAAAATCAGTTGTCCTCACCATTAGACGACAAAGACATCATGAAAAAAACCTCGGCAATAGCAAGTACTTATAAAGTCACTTTCATGATGGAGCGGGAGAAGGGAATTGAACCCTTATCTTAAGCTTGGAAGGCTTCAGCTCTACCTTTGAGCTACACCCGCATATAAACGTGTTTCATCTTCAATGATGAAACGAGTTTTTGTATTCAGCCTTACCCCAAAAGCAAATAAATTTGCCCTTGGGATAAAACTGTTTGAACTTCCCAAATTGTTAAAGAGCTTCCATGATCCGGTGTTGTCCGGTCACGACCGCGGTGGCGGGTTTAACTACTGTGGTTTGCCTTGTAATAAAACATGCAAACCAAAAAATCAAAAAGCCCGGAGCTTTTCAGGGCATCCGGGCTTTTCAGCGCTAGGGTCTTGGGTGGCTTTAACTGCCGCCTGTGACCTTCAGGGTTTCCCCTCGAATGCTTGTGTTGCTAAACCATGTGGCCGCAAAATTAATTGGGCTGACATCATTGAACATCTCACTATCGGTATCTTTAGTTGTGCGTGTATCTGTACTCGTACGATACGAGGCTTCATAGGTATTCCATGTGCCGCCTGCTGCACCGCCAACTTTGGCAACCGACGCCAAAGCCCGCGCTGTCTTGCGCAAGTTTTGTATCAGTTGTTGTGTCAAAGTTGTTTTCACGATCATTCCTAAATAGTATGGTGTTGCTTGGTTGATGTACGTATCTTGCCACAGCTTTTTTATAAAAACAAGCATGGCATGAAGAATTTATTCAATTTAATGATGTTTTTTTGCGACTGATGCAAACGTGAGGTTTGTTACTCCCTATGTGCAAAAGCGCTTGCTGGCCCTCGCCGCACTATGAAAAGCTGGCCCAAATCGCATCCCATTGATCGCCCTGGCCATCGCGCCTGATTTACGCAAAAAAGTTTTGAGCGAATTTTTTCGACCTCATCTATAGATGCGGGCTGTCAGACACCTATATTTGCATAAAGCATTCAACTACAAAAATAATGTAGTCAAATTACTTAATATGCATTGTTGTGCGCCAACAACCGGAAATACACTTGCTTTCAAAGCATTCTAGGATGAATTTCCGACTTGCATACTAAATCCTTGCTGCATAACAGCATGAATATATTTATATATTGATAGTTTTTGTATTAAAACTACTGCACAATTTTTAAGCTTATCAAAATCTCATGTAGCAAATCAATTGCCGCAGAGGTAGGTAAGCCTTGCAGCTGAGGTGGATTTTTCACCTTGGCTTGCATCAATGGTGCCGTCGAGCAAGACGGGCGGTGAGTTTGGGGCTGTTGAGGCAGGGCATAAATCAGGCTGCATGAAATTGGGGGCAATTCAAATCCTCAGGGTTTGAGTTTGCCAAGGCAAATAGTGAGGGGACAATATGAATCAAAATATAAGCAAAGAAAGTAGCAGAGGCGGTATCAAAGGCAGTATCAGGCGCGCATTACGAAAAGCATTTCTTTATAGTGTGGCCGGCATGACTGTGGCGGCGGCGAGTGCGCCTGCTCATGCCTTTAATCCGCGTGACACTTCGGTGCAGATGTTTCACTGGAAGTGGACTGATATCGCCAAAGAATGCAGCAGTTTCCTCGGCCCGCAAGGCTATGGTGGTGTGCAGATATCACCACCCAGTTCAGCCAATCGTGGCAGTAACTGGTGGGATATTTACCAGCCTGTTGATTACACCAATCTGACCAGCAAGATGGGCACGGGGGCCGAGCTGCAGGCCATGATCAATACCTGTCACGCTGCAGGCGTGCGTGTGTATGCGGATATCGTCGTCAATCACCTGGCAGCAGGCAGTGGCACTTCTACTGCTGGTGCAAACTGGGTAGCTGCCAGCAGCTACCCTCGTTTCAGCGCTGCTGATTTTCATCCTGCCTGCGATATCCAGGGCAGTGATTACAGTAATAACCGCAATGCCGTCACCCAGTGCCGTCTGGTCGGCCTGCCTGATCTGGACACGGGGGCCAGCTATGTGCAAGGGCAGATCAGGAATTATCTGAGCAGCCTGATAGGCATGGGTATAGATGGCTTTCGCTTTGATGCAGCCAAGCATATACGTCAGAGCGATTTGCAAACCATCGTGAATGGTGTGACGCATACGACCACTGCTGGCGAGCCTTTATGGATCACGCAAGAAATCATTACCGATGGCACGGTAGATCGCAATTCTTACCTGAGCATAGGCACCATCAATGAATTCAAGTATGCAACGGCGATGAAAGAAACCTTCCGCAACCTCAATGGTGCCAGCATTTCGCAAATGCGCAGCATCATGGGCACGCCTGGTAACTGGGGTGGTACCTGGGGCTTTTTCACAGACAGCAGCAAGGCCACCGTGTTTATCAATAACTGGGACACTGAGCGCAATGGTGATTCCATGAATGCCAGTAACCGCAGTGGTGCGACCAATGATACGCAGGGCAGCAAACGCTATGACCTGGCGAATATCTTCATGCTGGCCTGGCCTTATGGTGAGGCGCAAGTGCATTCCGGTTTTATCTTCACGGACACCAATGCCGACGCGCCAGCCGCCAGTCCCTTTGATGCGAATGGCAATCCACTGATCAACCAGCAATGGGATTTCATCCATCGCTGGGCTGACATCGCCAATATGGTGGCTTTTCGTGCGGTGACATCGGGCCAGGGTGTCGATAACTTTACCAGCGGTAGCGCCAACCAGATTGCCTTTAACCGTGGCGGCAAAGGCTTTGTCGCTATCAATAATGAGTTCAGTGCATGGAACCAGAGCTTCCAGACCTTGCTACCTGCCGGTACTTACTGCAATGTCGTGCATGGTGTCGCCAACGCTGGCAAAACCGCTTGTACGGCGGATGCGGTGGTGGTGGCGGCAAATGGCACGGTCACGCTCAGCATACCCGCAAATGGAGGCAACACGGTACCGGCAGTGGCTTTGCACATCAACCAGAAACTCGGTGGCGCATCGAATGACACGACCGCCCCTCGGTGCCAACTGGCCTGACGGCAACTGCCGCCAACAGTAGCAGCATCAGTCTGAGCTGGAATGCTGCTACCGACAATGCTGGTGGCAGCGGCGTGAAGGGCTATAACATTGCACGCAATGGCGGCAGCCCTGTGTTCAGTGCCAGCACCAGCTTTGTTGATGGCGGTTTGTCGCCAGCCACCACGTATAGCTACACCGTTGCAGCGGTCGATAATGCTAATAATGTGTCAGCCAATAGCATTACGGCCAGTGCAAAAACGCCGGCGGGTGCTTGTCAGGTACAGGTAAATTTCCAGGTGACCAATAACACTACCGTGGTCGGGCAGGACGTATACCTCACCGGCAGCGGGGCAGAACTGGGTAACTGGAATACCGCAAGCGCCACCAAATTGTCAGGCAATCTCTGGCCCTTGTGGACAGTGTCGCGCAACCTGAATGCCAATACGACTTATGAATACAAATACCTGACCCAGGGCGTCAAACCTCTGGCATGGGAAGTGGGCGCAAACCGTGTCATTAATGTACCTGCCTGCGGCAGCGCGCCAGTGACTGTACCGGCCAGCACTTTTCGCCAGTAAGTTATATCAGGTAGCAATTTTGTCCGGTAGAAAAGAACCTAGACCAAGGTGAGTATGGGGATCAATGACAAATGCTTGTCATTGATCCTTTTATTTTTGCAGCGCGTCTATCTGCTTTTGCAGGGATTGATCAACAGTGAACCCCGGATAGCTGGCACGGAATTTACGCCACTCTTCCAGTGCTTCCTTGTTACGGTGGTTCTTCAAGAGCTGTTCAATTTTCTCCTGCCACTCATAGGCACCTGGATGTGCCTCTGGTGCCAGTGCGGCTGACAGCGGCGGTGCAGCCGCCACAGGTGGTGGCGCCATGACTAAGCGTGGCGCTGACGGTGCGGCAGGGAATGGTACAGCCGCAGGCATATCAGCTTTTTTATCTGCCGATGCTGTCATTACTGGCTTTTCTGCCATGGCTGCTGATGACCGGGATTCTGTTTCACTGGTTTTCGCCAGCATGCCTGTAGCCTCTGCTTTGGCGGCACTGGCATTCGCCGCTGGAGAACGCATTTTTGCATTACCGGCATATTGGCTGTCTGCTGCCACTTTGTCTTCAGCGCTGACCACTTGCGCGGGTGCCGCAGCAGACATGTCTTGCCTGCGTATTGCCGACCCTGTGACTGTCACCCTCGCAGGCTCTGGTGCTGCGGCCACCATGGGGGCTGGAGCCGGAGCGGATTTTGAAGCAGATATTGGAGCAGGCGGCGATTCGGCTTGCTGCTCAGCTGGCTTGAATTCACTGCGCGGTTTTGCGGCACTGGCGCGTCTGGCGTCATCGGCCACCTGGCTTTCATTGGCTTTGCTGGCTTCCATGACAGGTGACGCTGCATTGCTCGTGCTTGCTACCGGTGCCGCTGGTGCGGCAACTTCTGCGGCGACCTTTGCCCTTTTCGTCAAGTCTGCTTGTGCCAGTTGTGGCAATGCTGACTTGTCGTTTTCTTGTGTCGCAGGTGCGGCAGGTGCCGTAGGTAGCGCCCGTGCATTCGATGCAGACGCAGTCACAGGTTCTGTTGGATAGGATTCCTGATGCTGCTGCATGACCACGGGTATGGCAAACAGTATGCTGGCAGCCAGGCTCAGTGGCAGCTTCCAGCGCCATAAAAATGATGGCGGTTTCCCGTTGCCTTCAGGGCCTGTGGCATCATTGGCTGCGGGTGGCACAATGGCTGGTGCTGTCCTTGTTGCTAACGGGACCGCAAGGGCAAGTTCTGCCTCAGCGATGATCGCCGCATCCAGCTCTGCCGACGGTTGTGCTTGCGGCAAATCTTGCAGCAGGCTGGCGAGTTCGCCCTTGCCTTGCAGGAAATCCTCAAATTCAGCTTCGCGCATATCGTCATTCCTGGATGTCATGCTGGCTCCCTTTGCGTCTGGGTATGCAATTCGGCACGCAATTTTTGCATGGCATAACGTAATCTGCTTTTGACGGTCTCCGTGGATACGGCGGTAATGGTGGCAATTTCTTCCAGACTCAGGCCATTGAATTGCTGCAAGACCAGCGCTTCTTTCTGTTCGCTGGGCAGGCTCCTGATGGCTTCATGCAGACGCTCGGTCTGCTGTTTTTTTTCCAGCCGGGTTTCTGGTGACCTGGTCAGCGGCGTCGATTCCTGTGTGCTTTCCAGCGTGTGTTCATACTGGTCAGGGTCGGCGTCAAGCAGGCTTTCGCGCTGGCGCAGTATGTCGATCAAACGGTTGCGGGCGATCTGGTACAAATAGGTTTTGAAACTCGCAAGCGCTGTGTATTGCGACCGCGCCGCATGCAGTGCAGCCCAGCTGTCCTGCACGATTTCATCTACCCATTCCTGACGTGGCGAACGCCAGTCGATAAAACGGTACAAACCCAGGCGATGACGCTGATACAACTCTTTGAAGGCGAGCAGGTCGCCATCGCAATAGAGCAGCATCAGTGCCTCGTCTGTTTGTGGTTCGGTCATCATGGCCGCTAGTTTAACGGAAAATCCCGTCTCACCAGCATAATTTCCATGTACTGTCAGGGTAAAACTGTCATGCATCCAAGCCACTTCCGGCGTTTTTCTGACAATAAGCAACTTGCCAAAAAAACGCCCTGATATTGCTTTAGCTGATGCTAAGGCGCGATGCGTATTGCCAGCGGAGTTGTCCACGTCTTGTCCGTATCGTTATAGTACAGATAGGCAGAAGAAGCGGGCCCGGTATAGCTGCCTGGCACTGTTGCCACCAGATCTACCGCCAGTTTTTTCACTTCACCCGGTTTCATGTCACGGAAATACAGTATCACTTCACGGGCACGGGTTTCATAAAAATCTATCTGTCCTTTCTCACGCATTTCTTTCAACTGCCAGTTCTGGAAAGTCAGCCCACCAGGCAAGCCCAGACGTACCAGGCTCATGGGCTGGCCGGTTTGTGTCTTGTTGCTGATAACCGCATTCAACCTGACGGTCTCACCCATTTTCAGATCAGCTTTAGCAAGGCTGGTGTTCAGGTTGATGACGGCGGTACTGGAAGATGCAGGTTCATTGCTGCGGTATTCAATCGCCATCGAATACGGCAAGGCAGATCCGCTGCTGGTTTTGAGCGTGATATTGTGCTTGCCAGGTGTCAGCAAGTTTTCAGAATCATTAAACAACAAAGGTTCACGCCTGCCAGCTTCATAGCTCTTCTCGCTGACCACGACACCATCAACCAGCAGGCTGACTTTGCCAGCCGTGGGTGCAACCCTGGTCGCCTCATCAAAAGCGATCATTGCCTTCAAAGCCAGCACAGTGGCCTGGGTTGCACCCCATTGACCAAAGCCGCTGCGGTTTGCCTGCAACCAGGTGATACCTTTGCGTGCCTGTTCCAGGTGGCCATCTGATTTGAGCATGGCCAGTATCGCCAGTGAGGTGGTTTCTATATGCAGATTGCTGCCGCCGCTGCGGGTGATGGAATGATCTGCATTCGTCCAGGAACCATTGGCATTTTGCATGCCCACCAATTTATCCACTGCTGCGCGCCGTGCCTTGTCTGATACCGCCGTTTTTGCAGATGGTGCCAGCATGGTACCGCTGGCCAGTGCCAGTTGATACGCATCTTGCGTGGTTTCCGCCAGTTTGACGGATTTGCCTATTTCTTTATCCAGCCCGGTTTCGCCAGCGCTGACCAGGGCCCAGGTGATATAGGCATCAGTCACTTCTGGTGCAGCACGGCCAAAGCTGTCGAGCGCCTTGGCATCGCGCTGGTAACCGCCATTGCCATCACGTCTGGCTTTGAGCCAGTTTGCAGTACGCGCCAGCATGGCGGTATCGACGGAACCATAGATATTTTTCATATCGGCAAATTCCAGCAAGCCATAGGCAGTCAGCGCTTCATGGCCGGGGTCACCACCAAACCATTCATAGCCTTTTTTCGGTGATTCAAAGCCAGCCAGTTTCTTGTAGCCGCTATCGAGTAATTTTCCGGTACGTTCCAGCAAGGCGCTGTCGGCCACATCATGCTGCTTCAGGTATTGCATGATCATGACGTTAGGGTAATTGGTCGATGAGGTTTGTTCAAAACAGCCAGACGGTTCACGCAACATGCCTTCCAGGCCAGATACCATGGTAGCGAGTGGCGAGGTATATACCTTGATGAATGTCTGCACGCTGCCCTTATTGGCCTTGCTGAGATCGATGTCATGCGTGACCTGTCCCTTGATTTGTCCTGACTTCTCCAGCAATTGCGGAAAGCCAGGGGCGACCACTGGTATGCTGCGCAAGACTTCATCTTTCAAACCCGATGCAGTCGCTGACAACTGCACCTGAGACAAACCCTGTGTGCCTGTGATCTCAAGCGGGATGAACATGCTCTTGCGCTGGCCAGCAGCGATAGCACCCACTTTGTTATTACTGTCACTGGCTTTCAGGAGTTTGCCAAAATTGCTGTTGAGCGTGACATTGACAGCCTGCTCGCCTTCATTGCTCAGGGTGACGGGAATCAGCGGTTTGTCACCGGCAGAAATTTCGAGTGGCAGTTTGGCCGACAAAGAAAATGGTAAGGAAGATTTAAGGATATTTTCACTATGCCCTGCCTGCCCGCCACCGACACCTTCTGCGGTGACGCGGAAAGACGTGACGGCATCCGACAAGGCCAGCTTCAAGGTGGCCTTGCCCTGCTTGTCGGTTTTTACTGAAGGAGCCCACATCACGGTATCGCGGTAATCATCACGCGGACCGGCATAATCAGGCGTATAGGCTGGAACCGGAAACACCCGCACCGCTGCCCAACTTGGCGCCAGCTCTGCCATAGGCGCTGCCATTTTTGCATCGGCACGAGCGAAGTCCTTGTCAGCCATGGGTTCTGCCGGAAAATATCTGGCTTCCATCTGTACTGGAGCCGCGGCCACAATGCGGCCCGCAGCAAATTCTTCTTTCATTTTTGCCAAGGCAGGTTTTTGCGGTGCCATAGCTACCATAGGTGCTGCGGGTGCTATGGCGGCAGCCAGTTTTTTCAATTCTGGTGCTGCTACTGGAGCAGGCACAGGCATGGGTGCTGCCGCATTCATCTCCCGCCGCCGGATATTGCTGCCAGTGACTGTCACCCTTTCCAAGGGGGTCAGCACCTGTACCCAGTCAAAGCGGCGATAGCCGCGCGTACCCATCAGCATATCCAGTGCCAGGGCACTTTTGTCTTCACCCAGGTCGGTATAAAAATTAGGCTCTTCTATCTTGCCGGGTAATTCACTTTCCAGCAAAAGACGCGACAGCATATTGGCGCTTTTGTCATCGGCAAACGACAACACCGTGTCATCGACAACCGACAGGGCCAGTTCTGCTGGCACGGCTTTGCCGCTGGCATCTTTGGTTGTGATGTTCAGGGCGACTTCGCCGCGCGGTACATAGGCCTTTTTGTCTTGCTCTACCTTGATCTCAAGCCGGTTACGGCGATTGCGGAACACCAGGCGTTCTGCCAGCGGGTCCAGATTCTGGTTAAACAGGGTAACGCGGGCGATGCCTGCAGTAGCTGTCGTGGCCTGGTCTTTGGCTTGTAAATACATGACAGCCGGTTTACCCGGGCCGGCTTCCATGCTGCCTGCATCAAATAATTTGTCGCGCACGGTGGCCGCGACCACGACCTTTTGCGTGGCGCTGCATTGCACGGCTATACGCAAGGCTTTTTCCTGTCCATCCAGATCATCATAGCTGCGCATGACACAGCCCGTTTCTTCTGCCAATGGCAAAGCATAATGCTCAGTCACGCTGCTGGGTTTGCTGATTTCTGCATGATAACGGCGACCCGTAGCTGGCGTAAACGCGACACGGCCCAGGCCATTTTTATAGGTATTGAATCTGGCAATAGTATTACCCAGATCATCCACCAACTTGCCCTCGGCATCTGCCGGTTTCCCCAGCCTGGTTTTGGCTTCAAAATAGAGACGCGCAGGCAAACCTGCCACCATCTTGCCACCTTCAGGGAAGAAAGACAGTGCCAGCTTGTTTTGCAGGATGGGTATGGATTTTGAAATCGATTCAGTGACGCCGCCATCTTCTACCAGTATCGTCAACAAGCCATCGCCAGTGTTGATGTTCTTCGGTAAATCAAATTTCACCAGTGCCTCACCCGTGGCATCTGTCGTGACATTCACGCGGGGTAATTCCACGCCATCGACAGTCGCAACTGCGACCAGGCGCTTGCCCGACATTATCTCGCCAGTAGGGCGTTTGACGGCGATCGTGGCACTGACCTGTTCACCCGCACCATAGGATTTCTTGACGAATTCCAGGGTTTTCTTCATGCGTGGAGCTTCAAATGCAGAGACGATGATGGCGCGTTCCAAGGTTTTTCCGTCACTGCTTGTGATACGTATTTTGTATTCACCACCTTGCGCCTCAGGTGGCAATTCAAAATCATTGGCAGCACTACCCGCCTCGACACGCAAGCGTTTCTTGATCACGCTGGCGCCTTTGGGCGAGATCAGTTCCACCGTTGCCGCTTGCATTTCGCTGCCAGTCAAATTGCGGGCTTTCAAGTCCCAGCTCTTGAACCAGATGGTTTCACCGGGTTTGTAAAGCGGCTTATCTACCTGTATATACAGATTGCGGCTCTCGTGCGTGTCGAAATAACTATTGATCAGGGCCGGCAATTCCTCAGCGCGCACTTGTTTGATCCTGGTCGATGCCGCCGGGGCTGGTTCAGCCGCAACCGGGCCCAGTACTGGTTTTTGCCCATCCTGGGCTGCAATCGTTTTGTTCTTCTTGTTGCCAGTTTGTCGGGAAGCTGTTGTGTCAGACTGCGGGCTTATCATCACATCACCGGTGGCAGCCACGGTCTCTGCGACATCACCAAACTGACAACCGCCCAGCATCAGTAACAGCAAGGGGCACAAAATAGGTGCTTTAAAGTAGTGACCAGATTTTTTCATCATTGACAATTTCCTGTATTTTTAGTGAGAACGGGGGCCTGGGAAACCCCCATGAAGGTGCTGCATGACATCAGGTATTTGTGGTGCGCTATATTTGCCGCGCTTTAATTCGGGTCAGGTACGAAACCGCCAGGGAAGGGATTGGCATCCTGATGGCGGCCACGCGGGATAATGCCGCGTGCTACCAGATGAGCGTAGGTGTCATACTGGATGCTGATTATTTCGTCAGGCTGCTGGCTGGCACGGCGAAAATCGGTGTTCCGCACGCTGCTGTCTATGCGCTCACCATGGCCTGTACCTATCCTCGCATCCATGGATTTTTCTGCCATGTCAGACTTGCTTTTTGCCAGGTTGCCGGTCACTTCAACAGGAGGCAAGGCAGAAGCAGTTGGGGCAGGTGGAGGTACAGATGCAGGTGCAGCAGATTCAGCCCGGCGTGAATACCATGGTTCTACAGGTACAGGCTCTCTATACTCTCTGAACTCCCTGAAAAGGGCCACGCCGATGACGCCGACATTGTCTGGCCTGCCTGTGCGTGCCGCATACGAATCAGGCAACTGGGTGAAATAAAAAGCTGCCACTTCATCCATATTCTTGCGCCAGCCCTTGATTTCTACTGGCTGCCTGCTCGCCAATACATAGCCCGATTGTTGTGGCGATGCTGTGGCACCCGTCAATACATTGACACCATCGACAGACAAGACCGACAAAATACGCCCACCAGTCTTGTTGGTGATTTCTACCGCATAACGCTCACCGGGCTTGCCCGCCACATAATTATTGCCCTGATGACGCCATATAGGCAGCCTTTCACCCGTGCTTTGATTGATGATGCTGATGCTGGCAAGCTGGCCCGCATGTGCGAATGTGCTCAACGTCGCGGTCGCTCCTATTGCCAGGGCTGCAAGTAAAGATGTCCATTTATTCATTTTGTTCTCCATAAAAAGCGCGTTCATACTCATTAAACGGAGCAGCAAAACAAAAGGGGTTAAGATTTTTAAAAAATAATCGAATAGATGGCTGCGTTCTTATGATCCAGTGTCACATTTTCAATTTTTAGGGATAATATGAAGCCATCGCGAGCTTAAGTTTCTTAAATGGGCCAAGTTACCTAAGTTATTTGAGTTGCTCGCAGCAATCACCTCAGGAAGAGCCATGAACACAGAAAACACCAGCGAATCGGCTAGCACAACGGCCAGTCCGGCAGCAGATGCACAATACCTCGACGCAGTAGAAGTGCGCGTCCTTGGCGTACTGGCAGAAAAAGAAGCCGCCACGCCCGACAATTATCCCCTGTCACTCAATACCCTGGTGAATGCCTGTAACCAGCTCACCAGCCGCGACCCCGTCATGTCAGTGACCGAGTCTGAAGTGCTGGAAGCCATAGACAGGCTGGCCACCAAGAAACTGGTCAATGCCATCCACCAGGCCGGTGCCCGCGTCGCCAAGTATGAGCACCGCATGCGTATCAAATGGATGCTGGATCAGCCCAAGGTGGCGGTATTGACCATACTCATGTTGCGCGGCTTCCAGACCGCAGGCGAAATCCGCGCCCGCGTTGGCCGCCTGCATGAATTTGCCAGCGTCGCCGATGTAGAGAAATGCCTGGACTACCTGATGGACAAATACCCGCCACTGGTCGCCCGTTTGAACCTGACACCAGGCACCAAGGAGCCGCGTTACGCGCATCTGCTGTCCTGTGATGAAGCCAGCCTGGATCAGGCAGAAGCTTCCAGTTTTGCCAGCGGCGGCGGTGCTTCAAAAAATGACAGGGTCAGCCAACTGGAGACAGAAGTCGCGCAACTGAAGCAGCAGGTAAGCGATTTGAGTGCGCAGTTTGCAGAGTTCAAGAAGCAGTTTGAATAGGTAGTTATAAGACTAAAAAGCTCACCACAGAGACACGGAGCGAGGAAAGGCTGCTTGCAAGCAGCCTTCGTTACGCAGGCGAACGACATGTCGTTCCAATTCCCTGCTACACCACAGAGGGGCACAGAGGAAAAATTTTCTGTTGAATGAATTTTCTCTGATGATCTGTTTGAGTAGCAAGAGGCGGTATGAACTCTGAATTACCCGAGGCAACATGATTTCAAAACAGTATGTCAGCCGCGTCAGCCTGCGGAGGGATATCGTCGAATCGTTTGATCGTTACCCCTTCTCTTTGCCCGCGATAAAAAACTTCGAGTATGTCGATCTGCATCCCAAGATCACTTACTTTGTTGGTGAAAATGGTTCGGGCAAATCTACCTTGCTCGAAGCGATCGCGGTTTCTTTGGGTTTTAATGCCGAGGGTGGTACCAAGAACTTCAGCTTTGGTACACGTCGCTCACATTCAGTACTGGATGAGTATCTGCGTATTGCCAAAGGCATACGCAAGCCGCGTGATGGCTTCTTCTTGCGGGCTGAGAGCTTCTTCAATGTGGCTACTGAAATTGAAAGACTGGACGAAGATACTTCTTATCCAGCTCCGCCGATTATCAAATCCTATGGCGGCATCTCATTGCACGAGCAATCGCACGGTGAATCCTTCCTTGCATTGATGACAGAACGATTCGGCGGCCAGGGCCTGTACATACTCGATGAACCTGAGGCTGCGCTGTCACCACAAAGGCAACTCGCGGTCCTGTCTCGCATCCATGATCTGATAGAAGATAATTCCCAATTCATCATCGCTACCCATTCACCGATACTCATGGCTTATCCTGATGCCTGCATCTACCAATGCGGTAAAGAAGGTATCTCTGAAATTGCCTATGAAGACACCGAGCACTACAAGGTCACACGGGATTTTCTGGCGAATCCCAAGCGCATGATGGATGTGTTGATGGAGCGTTGAGTTTTTGAATTGGGTGGATTTCTGAAAGACCAAAATGCTCACCACAGAGGCACCGAGGGAAGAAAGGCTGCTGGCAAGCAGCCTTCGTTACGCAGGCGAACGGCATGCCGTTCGATTTCCCTGCTACACCACAGAGGATTCACAGAGAAAATTCTTTGATGAACTCTCTATAAAACCTGAGTGTCTATGTGTTGATAGATATTGCCCTGACTTGATTACTTGTGATTGAGCATCGCAATCACAACGACAACAGCGATGGCCAGCAACACCGCCCCCGCAATCTTCCACGCTGAATACGGACGCTCACCCTGCACCTGGCCAGTCTGGCCGTTCACCAGAAAGCGGTAAGTTTTGTCGCCATATTTATAAGACGACAGCCAGATAGGCAGCAGGATGTGTTTGAAGCTGATATTTGAATAGCGAGGCTGCATCGCAATGATGCGCTGGTGGTCACCACCGATATCGCGGCAGATGGCATTGCGGATTTCACCTTCCATCTTGCCCTGGGCATCGACAAAGCCAGGTTCCAGTCCCACCTGGTAAGCCTCTACCGTAAAGCCGGATACATAATCGTCACGGTAACCCTGCAATTTTTCCAGACGCCAAGGCGCGAGATTTTCTGCATACGAAGTTGGCAGTGTCTTTGAACCCACGACCAGCACATCATCAAACGACACTTGCACTGCGCCCACTGCCGGGTACCAGTTGGTACGGGTCACCTGCCGGCTCTTGGTTTCGCCGTTTTCAGTATAGTTTTCTGTGACCGTGTAATCGACACCGCGCTGGCCTTGATAGGTGGTGTCGCTATCTGCATCATAGGTCCAGTAAGGGGTGTAGATACCTTTGAGGCCACGTTCCGCTCTATAAGCCTGCTTTAGCGCATTTGGCGCGAACCACAGGCCGGTAATCCAGTTGGCAAACTTGCTGCGTGCATCTGATTCCTTGATATCAAATGGGGCGATCGCCTTAGGCCTGATCTTGCGTGCAGAATAAGCGTTGGCTGCGATCAGCGGCACCGCGCAAAACGGGCAACGGTCAGACACCAGATTGGCTGCCAGTTGCGACTCTGCACCGCAGCCTGTGCATTTCACATGTTGGCTGGCGAGCATGGGTTCGTTCCCAGCCTGCTCAGCCAGGTAAGCCTGATAGTCCAGTTCTTCTACCGCCGCGACCGTGGCTTCCTTGTCTTCAGGAATTTCATTCTTGGAGCCGCAATACGGGCATTGCAGGGCATGCTGGCCAGGCGCATATTCCAGCTTGGCACCGCAAGATTTGCAGGGATAGTTTTTTGTCGTCACAGGTGATGATTCCAGAACAAAATAGCAGGCGTCGCCACCATCAGGCGCGACGCCACATCAGAGGAAGATTTACTGCGGTGGCAGCGGTGGAGGCATTGCCGCAAACAAGCCAGACAAATCAGCCTGTTCACCGGCCTTGCCCCAGGCAGCCATGCCTTGACGCCATACCAGACTGTCACGCGTCAAGCTGCCATTGCCCACGTGTGATTGCAATACACCCAGATCAAACGGCCCGGTCTGCGCACCGTTTTGCGCAACAAAGTAAGATACGGCAGTCGGCAAAGGCGGTGGCATACCACCACCTGCTGCTGGTGCAGATGCTGGAGCTGTAGCAGGCGCAGCTGCCGGTTGTGGATTATTACCAAACATCGTGCCCATGCTCTGGCTCAGCATACCACCCACGCCCACACCCATCATGGCACCAGCCATGCCCGGGTTTTGCGCTGCATCACGCAAGGCCTGTGCACCCTGGTATTGGGCGAACTGGTTCATATTGCCGATCACGCGCATCGCACCCTGCTGGTCGATGGCTTTTTCCACCTCCTCCGGCAAGCCTATGTCCTGCACCTGCACTTCGCAGAGTTCCAGACCATATTGCACAAAGTCAGAAGCAATTTTTTCCTGTATGCGCTTGCCCACTTCCGTGACCTTGGCTTCCAGGTCGATGACAGGCACGCCAATTTCAGGCATCACTTCCTTGATGCGCATGCCTATCTTGCCGCGCAGGTTTTCTTCTATATCCGCTGTCGTAAAATCAGCCTTGGTACCGACCAGCTCCGACAGCATGGCCTTGGCATCGACAATGCGTATGCCATAAATACCAAACGCAGTCACACGCACCACGCCAAATTCAGGGTCGCGCATGGTGGCAGGCCCGGCCGTGCCCCATTTCATATTGGTAAATCGGGTAGTCTTGAAGAAATACACTTCCGCCTTGAAAGGGCTGTTAAAGCCATACTTCCAGCCCTTGAGCGTACTCAGCAAAGGCATGTTCTCGGTCGATAGCTCATACATGCCCGGCGTGAACACATCCGCCACCTGCCCCTTGCCCATCTGGCCTTCATTGACCATCACAGCAATCTGCCCCTCGCGCACCGTCAGCTTGGCACCCATCTTGATCTCGTTCTGATAGCGCTCAAAGCGATGCACCATCACATCGGGACTGTCATCCAGCCATTCGACAATATCGATAAATTCATTGCTGAGTTTATTCCACAGACCCATAGTGTTCTCCAAAAAACAAAATTCTTGCAGGATGCTGGCAGGCAATTCTCTAGATAGCGGCCAACAGCTATTCGGCGAATAGGCGCAAGTGACTGAATTTCACCAGCACATTCGGCGTAGGCGAAGTATTGCTGAATTGGTACATTATCACAAGTGTGGATATGAAATTTTCTATGCTGCATTAATGTGCGTTGATAAGCTACTAAGACGCGTTCACACTAACAGTAGAGCTTCAAAATATCTATGAATTCTTCGTAAAAGCAATGATTTTGAATTCGAAAATTAACTCGTCTTGTAAATTGATGCGAAATGGAATTGAAAAAGTTACGGTTTTTAATCGCATTGTTATTGTAAATAATGTAACAACAATGTATTCGCGAGTTCAAATAAGAAGTGCAACAGAAGCTAAATTGGTTTGAATGGGAAGATGCGGTAGCATCCGAACTTCCAGACCCCCAAGTCAAAGTTGCCCGAAATGACATACACACATCTTACCCAAGAAGAACGATACCAGATTTATATACTGAAGAAGGCAGGACATAGGCAAAGTGAGATAGCAGAGGTGATGGGGCGTAGCAGATCGACGATCAGTCGAGAGATCAAACGCAATAGTGGTGGTCGTGGATACCGCCCAAAACAGGCTCAACAACGCAGTCTCGACAAGCAAGCCAGAAAGAATGGTGTGACTATTTCCGCTGAGACATGGGCATTTGCAGAAGACAGGTTGAGAGCGTATTGGAGCCCGGAACAGATCAGCGGCTATCTCCGTGCCAATGCTCTTCCTGGAGTGAGTCACGAAAGCATTTATTGGCGAATCTATGCGGACAAGCAACGAGGTGGCACGTTACACAAAACCTTGCGCTGCCAGAAGATACGCAAGAAGCGCTATGGAAATCGTGAACGACGCGGCACCATACTCAACCAGATTTCGATTGAAGAGCGCCCAGCGATTGTGGACACGCTCAAGCGCTATGGGGACTGGGAGGGTGATCTTGTTGTCGGCGCGAATCACCAGCAAGCGCTGGTCACGCTCAATGAGCGCAAATCGCGCTACACCTTGCTAGAAAAAGTGACCCGCAAAACTGCTGAGGCGGTGACGGATACCATTATCTCTTTGCTAGCGCCTTTTTCTGAATTAGTGCATACGTTGACGACCGACAATGGTAAGGAATTTGCTCAGCATGAACGTATTGCTCAGAGCCTCAATGTGCAGTATTTCTTTGCCCATCCTTATTGCTCTTGGGAGCGCGGCGCTAACGAAAACATGAATGGTTTAATACGGCAGTTTTTTCCGAAGAAAATGTGTTTTGAATCTATCACAACGCAAGACATGACTGACGCTATGGACTACTTGAATCATCGACCTAGAAAATGTCTTGGCTACAAAACACCGCACGAAGTTTTTATGGCTCAGATACAATCGCACTAACACAGGGTTGCACTTCGAGCTTGAATCCGCCATTTTCTATAAAATGGTACTCGAAAGATTTAAGAATACGAAAATATCGAACATTAAGTCCTAAGAGAAATTGACTTGCTTCAATACTGAGTTGCAGTAGTAAATATTAGGAATGCACAATATGATCAGAAGCGATGCAAAGTTAAGACCCATTTTTCCTGGCGCTTTATATGACGATTGGATAGTGAGTCATTTCCCAACATTTCAAAAAGAAAATCGCCGTACACAAGATACACATGTGTTCATCGATTTTAGTAGTTGTGAATGGGTATCACCCCTTCCATTGCTTGCAATAGCAACAGAACTGATGTCATTCTCTTTGCCGGGAAGATTTATAGATATTAATCTTGGTGATGGCGTGAGTAGTGATATAGGTGCTGCTGCTAGAGCGAGAACAAGGAAATTTTTGCTGTTGCACGGTTTTCTGGATGCATTTACAAGCAGAAAAGATCTTTGTGTCCGGTTTCAATTTGACCCCACGGATGAAAGTGGTGAATCTGGTTGTTGGTGGGAGACGGGTGCAAATTTTACGTCACTTAAGGAACATATTGAGAAGTCTAAAGGTGATTTGCTGTATGGCACAACTATAGTTTTAACCGCGACAACTTGGGAATTGCCAAGTAGTAGGGATAAGGATCTATCAGCAAAAATTAGAATGCAGGTCGCACGATTGCTTCGTCAAGCGGACTCTGCATTATTTAAATTCAAAACCGAGGCGAGAAAATACCGCGATGTAACTCTTCAGAGATTGAATCAAACTCTCTTGGAATTAGTCGAGAATGCCGCTGAACACGGATATCTCGATTCAAACACAGGTTACGTTGGATTGTATGCACGAGTACGCCAGACGGAATCAGAGGTGGCATCAGCAAGTAGACGAATGGAGATGATTAAATCTCCTTTGCTAGGCAATTTATTACTTAGTGAAAAACAGCATCAAATTGAAGTTTTTGTCGTTGATGTGGGGCGAGGTTTGCTCGCGGATGTTGCTGCTTGGCGAGATGCCGATTCAGTAATTTACTCTCAACAACCTTTGCGGCATTTAGGTTCTCAATTGTTTCGCCGCCCCTTGTCTAGGCATGATCGGTCTGACATCGCAGTAGAGCGGCAGCGCGGTAGTTCGACAGGTTTGATGCATCTTGATCGTTTATTAGGACACTACAATGACGTTACGCGAATCGTAACTGGTCATGAATGGATAGCGGGACCTCACCCAAGGCCTAAAGGGTTTCACGCCGATACTATCTCTACTGGAGGATATAAAGCTCAGCCAGATGCAATACTTGGTACATTTTTCCACATCGGCATTAGCTCTGCTGAAATTCCGCGCATGAGCGAAAAATGGTTTGCTTCTGATGAGATTTCGAATGCCCACATTAGGAATTCCGTTTTAAAAAAATTTTCCCAGTTATCAAAGGATGCGACACTTTTTCAATTAAAGAATCATGTTATTGACATAAGAAGTGAATTGGGTTTGGATAGTGTTCACTCAAAGATAATAGAAACTGCGAAAGAATATTCAGAAACCATTGTTAGAGTAAATAGAGTATCGGAAAAAAATCTCATCATCACGATGCTTTTCTCTTGGTTCGAAGGAATAGGAAAATCAACACAAAATAATTCAACACTGTTTTTATGTGATCTTGGTCGATTTCAAGCTGTTGACGTCGTATGGGTTCTTGAAAATTTTTTGGGGAAAAATTCAAGATTTAGTTTAAAAAATGTCCCAGATGATACTAAGATATTTTTGGTAACGGAGGATTTATGCTGCTTGCAATTTTCGGTTCATTTTAAAGATATCGGAAATGAAAAATATAAAGTTTCAATTGATGTCGCATCTAATCAAAATGAGTTGGAGGATCAGCTAGTTTATGTGTTGGAAAATCTTCGATTACGTGATTCGGAGACGCTTTGGAAACGTATTTCAGAATTAAAAGATAAGAATTTGGCAAATCCGATTATTGTTGAAGATGTTTTGTGGGATATTTCAGCAAGTTTTATACTGCCATACTATTTAAATTTCTCAGTACTTGTTCAAGACACTGAGGCAGCTAGATGTGTGCGAAGGGCGCTTCGTCGCTTGTTAGCTTTGTTCCCTGATGCAAACGATCATGCTCTTGATAGTTTGGTTGGTCCGTCGCTTCATGATGCGAAAAAGTGGTTGGTTCGCCCAATTAAAGAAACTAACTCACAAGTTCTTGTTGGTAGTTTATCTGTATCAGGCACTACTCTGAAAAGGTACAGAGGTGCCCCAAAGGTGCATATTGCTGGAGTAATTGATTGCATACAAGCTCCCTACTTTGATTTAAACAACAACGAAGGTGATGTTCTTCATGTAGCTGCGCTTTTGTGGGATCCGTTATTTATTAAATCTGATCGGAAAAAAAGCCCCGCACGCTTCAGGAGATTGGGAAAAACGGCATTTGTCGAGCCAATTAGAGGAGGATATGAAGCGGTTGCTGCGGTATACGACGAGAATCTATACAAGGAAATCGAGTTCACAAATTTGATTAAACTTGGTCACTGGTCGTATGGTGATAGGCACAGTTTATTGGACATAAACGCGGAGCTTGCAATTGAACAGTCTGGAGCCAGTGAATCCGGTGCAATTCCTTGGATATCAGCTCAACTTACAGAAATATGTAAGAGTCGTCCGGTCGTATTAGTCTTTCCAGTAGATAAACTAGCATATCGCTTAGCACATCATGTAGAGAGGCGAATTGAAAGATCTATTAATGGGCATGATGGTTTTTCGATTTTGCCAATTTCGTTCTTGCCTCGATTTGCAGGAGGTATGACTCGATTTGCTCCGCTTGTATTTGAAGCTGCGAAAAAACTCGCTAAACCAGTCGATAAGAAAGTACCGTTAGCAGTATTCCTAAACTTTGGATTTATAACTAACCGAACTCTAAGGCATGTTGTGCGTCAGTTATATGACGCAGGTTTTGATGAGGTCAGGGCAATGGGGTTGTTGAACAGGTCGTCTACTCCAGTACTAAATATTGAATTAAAACGTGATTTCGAAACATCAGGAAATATGACGATTCCGCAAACTTATTGGAGGTGGAATGTCCCGACGTTAGGAACAGGCAATCATTGCTTTCTTTGCTCTGCGTTACCAGCGCTTGGTAGATTAAGGCGTGTAGTAGACGAGGCCCATTCTGATTTGCTAATGCCACTTGAGCGAATTGGACGAGAGTGGTTGCCAAGAGATGTAGCAGATTTTTGGGAAGAATTCGGTTTAAGTCCTTTGTCTTTATCCCATGAGTTTATTGCAGAGTTAGAGCCAATCTTTGCAAGGATTGAGTTTGAGAATTTTCCGTCTAATTCAACAACGTTAACTGCTAGGCTCATTGAACATATCCGCGCAACTGGAGATACTGAGCTTCCACTAAAAGTGGTGGATAAATTACTTCTTATAAATGGAAGTGAGTGTGCGACAGAAGTACTATCTACAATCTTAGCTCTAGCAGGAGGAAATTTTGCTGCTTCTGATTTGCATGATTATGTAGCGCTTCTCTCTGAGTCTGCAATTCAATTAGGTGCTGTTCCTTTTGTTGAAGATACTATTGATCGTTGTGCTAGGTTACTTGGATTAGTTTCGCTTGTATTTTCTATTCAGAGCAAGACGTGCAAGCTCGCAGTATTAACTCAACTTTGTGAAAAACTAAAAGTGGTTAAGATATTGGATGCAACTGAACTTAGAATTGCTCTGCTGGCGTTGACAACTGATTCAGATGAGTCAAATGAAGTTCAAGACGAATTTCGTAAACAATGTTTAGAGGTGCACACAACTGAATTACTAGTTCGGAATTACCACTCAATTCGCCCAACAAAAGGTACCGCAAGAGACTCTTGGGATAAATTGACTCAAGCATTTGGTCGTTCAGGAAGTCATAGTCAAACTTCAGTATTTGGAAAATTAGTCGCTGAATTATCACGTTCACTGGAACCAAAGAAGATATACATGTACATTGATCATATCGGTAGTTTACTTGGACAATGTGACCAAAGTTTTGTGATGGACTGCTTGGGGATTGACTTACGACTTGTGATCAATGGAACTTTAAAAATTTCTGATGAGTCAAAAAATATTAATACAACGGCGGCTAATTTATTGAAATCCATTCATTTAACTTATGAGGAGGCAATACATAAACTTCATAATACTCTTATGAGATTCGGTGATCGAGTTTCACCGTTAGTTTGTGTTCTTTTTTACGACATGTTAAAAGAGCAAACTACCGAAAATGGGCTGATTTTGACGAAAGACATAGTTTTCTCAAAGTATGCGTTAACGTGTGAATGGCCCACAAATGTGAGTGGCTATTTTCCACTTTGCCAGCATGTTAAAACTCTATTTTGCGAAATATTTTCAAATGTTGCCGGGAAAAGCATACTTGCACCTCCACCTAGGTGTGAGCCCGAATTTTGTGATTTAAATGAGAGTGCTAAAGGGTGGCTTAGATTTGATATGCAAAGAGAGCAAGTAAGTCGTGGCATTACTTTGATTTTAGTGACTGGTGTTGAAAAAAATAAACTTATTTCTAAGTATGTTCCTAAAGTTCGCGGCCTCGATGAATTCGGAGTCGTGGTGACGTCTCAAATTATTTCATCAAATGATTATCAATATTTTGAAGTGCGCGTAAGAATTCCTTCACTTGCGGATATTATTTTGGAGAAGCCATGAATCAATTTAACAATAAGCAAGTTCTAGTTTTAGTTATTGATGATCAGTTGGTTACAGATAGCGACGATACCAGCCGAAAAGAAAAATATTCAAAGTGTTTGGATCTCATTAATAAGGCTTTAGCCGGGAAATGGACGCTAGAGATTTGTTTTTGTCCAGATTTAGGCTCTTTGGCTGCAATAAAAACCTTTCCTGGGCAACCAAGACTCGCAATTGTGGATATGGTTTTAGATGGGCCAAAGTGGACTTCTCAAGCAGTCGAAAAATTGGACTTAAAACTTCTCTCTGAGCACTGGCCTTTAATTTTGGTAAGTGCACATTTTGGTGCCGATGAGGCGATTGCTCGCGCAAATAAGCTTGTTGTTGGCGACGGGAGTGGCACAGGTGCGCCATCGCAATTTTTAATGTGGTCTGCTATAGCGCGATCTGTAGATGGAATTGATATTGATGATTTGGCATTTATTTTTGATTCAATACTGTCGCGATCGCATGGACAAGACCTTTTATTTCGTAAAGGACCAGATGAGCCAATAGATATCTTGCATATTACGGACCCACATTTTGGTCGGGCCCAATGGGATGTCGGTTCGTTAATGACGCTTCGCGTTGCGAGGTCAACTGTAGGGTTGGAAGCTGCCGATTTTTTGGCAATTACAGGAGATATTGCCGATCAAGGAACCCCGGAGCAATATAAATTGTCGTTGGCGTATTTTCGTGCTCTAGCCAATAATAATGTGGTGACTCGATCCGATACGGGATTACCTCGTGATAGAGTTTTTCTTTGCCCAGGAAATCATGATTTTTCTCGGAGAATTGCTTTAGGAGCAAATATTAGCGGGAAAGACAAATTCACAGTTAAAGAGTCTGGTGATGTCGAAAATGAATGGGTTCGGTCATATGCTTGGGAGCCTTACGTTCAGTTCGAAGCTGAGATCGCGGGGCATTCAGATAGATGGATACCTTCGCCAGGGTACAGGATAAATTCGCGATTTTCGAGTGCTGGGATTATTATTTTAGAACTGAATGTTGAGCGATATGACATTCAGCAATACCAAAAAGGATTGTCCGATGATGAAATACGACAGTCTTTAAATCAAGCGGCTACAGATGTGCTGAAAATACGCCACTCGAAAGAATGTGTCATTGTTCTTGCACACCGGCATGAAGATTCTGGATGGAACACTCTTGCACATATAATCAACAATACTCTTACGGGGCTTGCTGCTGACGGACCAGTTTTGATGATGTGTGGCCACGAACATAATGAGAAAGTGCGATCTGAGTTAGATGACAAAGTACTTTTGGTAAGAGGGGTTCCGCCTGTCGAAGGAGCAACTCTCCCTTCTAGTGTTTTACCAATAGTGAACTGTGTTCGATTGTTGCGAAAAGATGGTGTTGTCGATGGTGTTGAAGTGCATCAATTCCATCAAAGCGCGTCTGGTTGGCTTGTCAATAACAGTGGGAGTAAGAAATATGAACACCATCGTGGAGCGTGGAGACTCAATTCTAATTAGCTAAATTTTAGAGAAGAGCTTCATTTTTAAGGGATTTTTATTTGAATCTTTGATGTTCATATAGATGATATTCTTGTGATATTGGGTGTAGTTGATTATTTTAATTGTTCTAACAAATTAGAGAATTTTGTGTGAACTTAGATCTAGAATTTTGATCGATTCGCCTCAATGACTTTGCCCACCATCGCCAATGTCTTTTTCGAGATAGGCAAATCCCTTGCCGCATTCTTGAAATCAACACCAGTAATTAACTCCAGCATCTCATCGATAATATTTTGCGCGTCTTTTTCTTTCATTCCACAGTCTTGCGCCACTTTCAAAATGTGTACCCGCGTTGGTGATTTACCTTCACCAGCGACATCCATGAAATGCTCACCGCGATAACCGGCGCAATACGTCAGATCATAGGATGGGGCGAGTTCCCATTCATTGTTTTTGTTGAGCAGGTAAGACAGGTTTTTTGCGTGGTCATCGCGGTTGTTCATCAATACGTTAAAAACGCAACGTTGTAAGGCTTTTTTTAATTCTCGCGCATCCCTAGTCAGCCTGCGGGTTGCTCGCATGAATTCGCTATAGCCTAAAGAGGGTATCTGGAAATGAACGTGCAACATGCCTGCCAGTGAGTGGACGTGGATGCGTTGCTCATTATCGCGGTCAAAACGTTTGGTGCCGAATGCTGTCATACCGTCTGGTAATTCAAAGAATTGCGTTTCACCCATGCCGAGGCCGCATTTGCGCGCCAGCCGGGCATACAGTTCTTCCAGTGCACAGCTATCGCTGGCATCGTCTTTTGCCGGAAATTTAATGAGCCAGGATTCTGCATCTGGCATGTATTCAGTGCTCATTTTCCCTGTCGCAGGCTGGTAGTAAACCAGTGCCTTCGGTCGTGCACCGCCGGGTGAGCCACCTGCCTTGGCAAGCTCGTCCAATACTTCATAGCTGTCATCTGTGAGTATTGCCTGAACCTCTTTCGCCAGATCGATCAGGGCAAGATCGCTGACTGCCAGATGGGTTTCGCTGCCGGGTTCATAGGTCAATGCTCCCATGGTGTTGTCGCCAAGATAGGCGAGCATGTCCAGCACGGAGACAGTGTCGGTATCTATGCCTTTGGCTTTCATGCGGCGGCTCATCAACTGCAAGCCCCAACTGTCGGGCAAGGAGTCGTAGATTAATCCTGGCACGCGCATGATAGGCAGGTAATCTGCCTGTTTGTCAGGGTAGGCAGATGACCGCAGTGGCAAGCGTATGGGAGATAGTTCCAGGCCACTTGCGAGTGCTGCTGGCGAATACTGGAACAAGATATCGCGGCCATCATCGGCCAGTGTACCCAGCCAAAGCGACTCGCCTTGCGCCTTGTAATTGACCTTGAGCTCTTTCATGATGGGCTCTTCGGTTTGCGATACGCCCGCTGCCTGGCTTGCACTGCAGACTTTGCCCGCATCTCTTCTATGGTATTGGTTTGCGGCACCAGAACTGTCTGCAAATCTGGCGTGGCATTCAGTGATTCAAGTATGCGGACAAAATTGGCCAGAGTGCATTTGCCAGTGCGTTCAAAGCTGCTGACAGTTTGGGCAGAGATGCCTGTGCGTTGCGCCAATTCTTCTACGCTGATGTTCAACAGCAAGCGTCGTTCGCGTGCACGTTCGCCGAGATTGAGGCAAATCTCATCAGGTAAGAGTAAGGAGAAATCCATTGGTTTTATATAGATTAAGGTTAGATAATCTAACTTTCCAATAGAATTATACTGGTTATGGTCTTGATATAGGCTTATTTTTTGAGCAGAATGCCCTGTAAAATGTTGCTTTTTGATTAGCCCCCATCCTCGTTATGACAAGAATGAGGGTATTTGTAGCATGGGATTCGGAGAGTTAACTTACCCTGCCTGATCCACCCTCTCCAGTCTCCCCTCACCGGCTCCCCAGCTCCTCAACTTATGCCCCTTCACCGCATAAAAGAAAATCATCAGATAACAAGGCAGCATGACCCAGTAGGCGGTTTGGGAGTTGCCTGCGTCTGAGAATTTGCCGTATAGCATGGGCAGCAGTGCGCCGCCGGCGATGCCCATGATGAGCAGGGCGGAACCGGCTGCGGTGTATTTGCCCAGGCCTTGCAGAGCCAGCGGCCAGATGGATGGCCAGACCAGGGCGTTGGCCAGGCCCAGCATGGCGAGGAACATGACGGTATTTGGTACCACTGGCACGCCTGCCCAGCCGACTATTGCCTGGGCAATGCCGGTGTCCGTGGCGGAGCTGGTGGCGACGCCGACGGTGAACAGCAGGCCGCTCACTGCTGAGAACAGCAGGGCAGTTTTTTGTGTCATCAGTTTGGGGATGGTGGTGGCACCGAGGATGTAGCCTATGACCATGAAGCTCATGGTGTATGAGGTCAGCACGGTGTAGTTGTGCACACCGAGGTTGCGGCCATACAGGCCTATGGTGTCACCGGCGATGACTTCGACGCCGACATAGGCAAACAGCGACAATGCGCCCAGCACCAGTTGCGGGTATTGCAGCACGCCCCATCTGGTGACTTCGGGCTGGTTCTTTTCTTCTTCTGCCCGCAATTCTGGCAGTGAAGAAAAGTGCACGATAAGCATCACCACCAACAAGCCAGCCGCCATGATGGCATAGGGATAGACCAAACGGGATGACAGCTCAGAACGCAAGGCCAGACGGCCAGCATGATCAAGTGCTGCCAGTGCAGTGTCAGAATATTTTTCTATGCCGGACAAGATCAGTGCAGAAAACACCAGCGGCACGACGATGCCTGCGCCCTTGTTGAACAGGCCCATGATGCTGATGCGCATGGCGGCGCTCTCGCGTGAACCTATGCAAACGATGTAGGGATTGATGGCGGTTTGCATGAGCGTCATGCCGGTGGCCAGTGTGAACAGGGCCAGTAAAAAGAAAGCGTAGTAGCTGGTCTTTGCGGCGGGGATGAACAGCAATGCCCCTACTGCCATGATGCCCAGGCCCAGTGTCATGCCATTTTTGTAGCCGGTACGGCTGAGTATGGCGGCAGATGGCAGGGCCATGACGGTGTAGGCGATATAAAACGCAAATGTCACCCATAGCGCCTGGAAGTTATTGAGGTCGCAGACTATTTTTAAAAATGGGATCAGCGAGCCATTGAGCCAAGTGGCAAAGCCCAGGATAAAAAACAAGAGGCTGATAAAGAACATGGCAACGACCACATCCTTTGTTGATCCCGTTGCTTGATCATTGTTGTTCATGAGGTGTTCCAGACATATTTTAAATGGTCACTTGAGCTGACGAACTATCATCGTCCTTGCCGGGACATCGGGCAAAAAAAGCCTCCCCCACAGACTGATCAGGGGAGGCTTTGTGTTACTGGCCTGGATACTCCCGGCCATCATCGTGCAGATCAGAACTTGGCCCTGACACCTACGCTGTAACGTGCGCCGTTTTCATACACGCCAACTGGCAGGCCATCTGTGGTGTTGGTGCGTATCACAGAATTGGTCAGGTTGACAGCTGTCGCAAACAGGCTGATCTTTGGTGTGATATCCCAGTTGGCCGTGGCATCCCACTGACCATAGGCGCTGGTGACATCCTGTCCACCTTCATCCAGGCCACCGTAGGATTTGGAACGATAGTTATACGACAGACGGAAGCTGATGCCATTCTTCTCATAGTAACCGCTGGCATTCAACTGATTGCGTGAGTTGCCGATGACATTCAGTTTTTGTCCGCCAGCGATGGAGCCAGCTTTTGCGTCGGTGAAGGTGTAGTTCACGATGGCGCCAAAACCATTGCCAAAAGCCTGTTGCCATTGCAGTTCCAGTCCATTGATGACCGCGCCATTGTCGGCATTATGCGGACGTGTTACCGGGCGCGTTACGCCACCTACATTTTCTT
This sequence comes from Undibacterium sp. KW1, assembly GCF_009937955.1. NCBI lineage: Bacteria > Pseudomonadati > Pseudomonadota > Betaproteobacteria > Burkholderiales > Oxalobacteraceae > Undibacterium > Undibacterium sp. KW1. The sequence continues at coordinate 6,494,060 of NZ_AP018439.1, forward strand.
GTGCGGTCGAGGTGTAGATGAAGGTATCCAGGCGTTTTGTGAACAATGTTGCAGACAACATCGATGCATCAGCAAAATACCATTCTGCACCTATCTCTGCCTGGTCAGCATGGTAAGGCTTGAGCAAAGGATTACCTGCGGTGGCTGCATTGGTGGTGCCACTAACTTCAGTACTGGCGCTGAGGTCACTGTAGGTGTTACGTGCCATGACGCGGGCTATGGCACCGCGTATGATCAGGTCTTTGCGCAAGTCATACACGACGTTCAGGCTGGGCAAGACATCGTTGTAAGTGCGTGTCGTGCTGCCGATGACATGGTTGCCTTTGCCGGTCAGGTCTTGATAGGCTTCAGATGTCTGCTCAGTCTTGACCAGGCGCACACCAAAGTCACCACGCCATTTGTCTGCAGCAAAATCAGCCTTGACATAAGCTGCCGTAATTTTCTCTTGTATTTTGTAGTATTCGCCCTTGGCTTCGTTATAGACCATGCCCTTGTCATACATGGCAAAACCTTTGCTCGCAGCGAGTGCGTCATTGACCCATGCATATTGTGTCAATGAGCCAGAGGTTGCGGCAGCCTGGCTCAACAGTGGTGATGGGCCAGTGGATAAATCGGCCAGGCTGAAAGACTGCCAGCCAGTACTGCCTGGGCCTACCGTGCCTATGGTGCGGTGATTTTGCACGGTGTTGTCACGATATTTCAGGCCCAGCTTGATGTCCTTGATGAAAGAGCCAGTCAGGTCCCATGTCAGGTCACCCTGTACATAGTTTTCTTTGCTTTCCATCTTGCGCACCCAGTCACGTGCATTTTGCAGCGTGAGCTTGGTTGGATCGAACCGGATGCATATTACCAAAGGGGGCTGCTTTCTGGTAGGCATTGTTCTTTTGTGTACACAATCACGTTTGAGATGTAACGCCTTGCTATGCTCACTGTGGAAGTGGTCACATATCCGTAAAATCGTAGGTTGGGCTACGGTTCACCAGCCCAACACTCAGCCTGGGAATAACGTGTACGTTTATTAAACGCCCAGTGTTGGGCTGATACCCCGTAGCCCAACCTACGAACCTTCGCCCGACATACAGCACATACCGCGCGCCGCATGTTTAACAATCCCTTTTCCTCACGACCACCCTCTCCAGCAAATCAAATCCCCACTGCGTCAGCAAAGCCAAAGCCGCCGCTGGCAAGGCGCCTGCCAGCAGCATCTGATTATCATTCAAGGCCAGGCCTATGGTGATGCGTTCACCGTAACCACCGGCACCGATGAAGGCGGCGATGGTTGCCGTACCTACGCTCATGACTGCTGCGGTTTTAACGCCTGCCAGTATCATCGGCAAGGCCAGAGGCAAGTCTATATTCAATATGCGATCTCGCGATGACAGGCCCAGGGCTTGCGCTGCGAGGCGTAATCCGGCTGGTACTTGCACCAGGCCTACACAGGTATTGCGGACGATGGGCAGCAAGGCATATAGCGACAGGGTGATCAGGGCGGGGACAAAACCTATCCTGCCCAGCAGAGGGATCAACATCGCCAGCAAGGCCAGTGAGGGGATAGTTTGCAAAATGCCGACAGTCGCCATGACGACTTCACGCAAGCGCGGGGCAAAGGCGGCGATGATGCCCAACGGGATACCCACTAAGCAGGCTAGGGCAACTGATAGCAATACCAGCGTCAGATGTTGCCAGGTCAGTTTCAAGAAATCTGCACCAAACAGTTTGGACATGAAGCCTGCGCGCTCAACATTTGCAGGTGACTTTGCCACAAATTGCTGTGCCGCCTGGGCAAAGCTCAGGCCATCAATTTCTACCGCCGCATTCATCGCTATCATTTGCGCATTGTCTATCTTGCTCTCCAGTTTCTGTATGGCTGCCCAGGCTTGCGGGAAGCGGGCGGGGACATCCAGTCTGTACAGCAAGACGGCGTCATAACGCGGGAAGTAATTTGTATCATCCACCAACACGCGCAAGCCCAGTTGTTTGATCTTGGCATCGGTGGAATAAATATCAATGACATCTACCTGTTTTGCAGTCAGTGCTTCATAAGCGATGCCATGATCCAGCCCACTGGCTTGTTGCGGCAAGTGATAACGTTTGACCAGACCCGGCCAGCCATCGGCGCGGCCCAGAAATTCATGCGATAGTCCAAAGCGTAAATCAGTTTTTGCCGCCAGATCAGTCAGTGATTTTATGTCAGGAGCATCAGGCCGCATCGCCAATGCGTAGGTATTATTAAAGCCCAAAGGCACTGATACGCCCAGGCCCTGTTTAGCCAGTTCTGTCTGCATCTCCTGCATGCTGATGGCGTTTTCATGCTTGAGTATCTCGGTATTGATGGTACCCATATATTCGGGATAGACATCAATGCTGCCATTCTTGAGTGCATTGAAGACAATGGCAGTATTGCCCAGCCCTTGCTGATGTAGGGCAGGATTATGTGCTGCCGCAGTTTGCGTCAGGATTTCTCCCAGCACATAGGATTCAGTAAAGCGCTTGGAGCCAACTTTGAGTGTATCGGCGGCTTGTGCCTGTACTGCAAAACTGCTTAGTAATAACAGTTTCAAGGCTAAAGACAAAAGGTATTGCAGCCTGCACCAGATCAGCATGGGTTTGTGCTCCGCTAAATGTGATCGAAACTGCGATTGACGGTACCGTATTCTACATGCCGTTTGCAAATGTCCAATTCCGCCTTGATTCTGGCGGAACTGCCGCTATTCCTGTGTCTGACTCAGACCTACACTTCTAGCTTGGGATTATTAATCAGAAGACCTCTCAACACAGAGGCACAGAGACACAGAGAAAGACAGGAGAAAAGCCTTTTACGGGAGGTCATTTTTCTTTGTCATTGCAATTAGTGTGCAATAACAAGAATTTCTCTGTGCTTGTCCTCTGTGTCTCTGTGGTGAGAGGTTTTGATATTCAGTGGTTTGAAATCAGGAGTGCTTATGTCGAAAGTGGAATTTACGCAAATACCGATACAGGAAATCACATTTAGTCCTAAACAGGACATGCATGCTGATGACCCGCTCAGCGACTTCAGCGCACGCGAGATCACGCTTAATGAAGTCAGCAAGCGTGTCTATGTTGCAGGATCTGGGCCTGCCGTCATCGTCATGACAGAGATGCCCGGCATCAGCCCGCATGTGGCACGCTTTGCGCGCTGGGTGCGTGATGCTGGTTTTACGGTGTATATGCCCTCTTTGTTCGGGCGAGATGGCGTCGTGGTATCAGCAGAAGAGGGAGCGGCTGTATTTCAGAAAGCCTGCGTCAGTGCAGAGTTCCGCGCCTTTGCAGGCAAAGGTTCCAGCCCTGTCACGCTATGGCTGAGGGCGCTGGCAAGACTTGCACATGAAGAATCTGGTGGTCCTGGTGTGGGGGCGATAGGTATGTGCTTTACCGGTAATTTTGCTTTATCGATGATGCTGGAACCCGCCGTGCTTGCACCAGTGGTATCGCAGCCATCCTTGCCTATGGATGACCCGGCAGGCACTGGTATAGAAGCTGCTGACCTGCAGGCTGTACGCCAGCGTCTGGAGACAGAAGACCTGACTGTCATGGCTTACCGTTTTGCCGGCGATGCATTTTGCCGTGCCCAGCGCTTTGCGGCATTTTCAGAAGCCCTGGGTGAGCGCTTCATCAGCAAGGTGTTGCCTGACAGCGCTGCCAATCAGGATACTGCGCCTTTTTTTAAACGTTACGTAACAACACCGCATAGCGTGGTGACCGCACACCTGATCGATGAGACAGGTCAGCCAACCATCGCTGCGCGGGATGAAATACTGACTTTCTTTGCCCATCGCTTGAAGCAAGCCTAAGAAAGAATGTGCAAAAAAAATGCCTGGATCAATATCCAGGCATTGGCATTATCACTTTAAAGGAGTTTACTTCTTGAACGCGGTCACCGCAGCACGGCCAACGGCTGGATCATCTGTGAAGAAGCCATCGATGCCGGCTTTCAAATAAGCCGTGATCTCAGCGATGGAATCACCACGCTGTGTCAATGAGGCAGCATCACCCAGACGCATGCTGGGTGGCAGGAAAGGATTCTCCGGGCGCAATGTCCAGGTATGCACTTTCAAGCCAGCGGCATGCGCATCAGCAACAAAGCTGGTCGCCGCGCCCAGTTCATTCTTCGCATCACGCGGGATGATGACTTCCTTGTAAGGTGATACGGCATCTGCATATTGCGCGATTTCTTTCAAGCCAGCAGGTTTGACCAGGTCAGCATAAGTACGGTTGCTGCCAGCAGCGATGAAGTCATACGGTGCATTGCGTGGTACGCCATTGACAGGCGGGTTGAGCGGATTATCAACCAGTTGCACCAGACGCATGTCTGTCATGCCACGCAATTCTTTCAGGTTCGCCACTTCAAAAGACTGAATGAAGACCGCTGCATTTTTTCCCTTATAGCCATTCGCGACCAGTACATCAACCAGACGTTTTTCCAGCGGCAAGCCTATAGATTTGAAATAGGTAGGATGCTTGGTTTCAGGATAGATACCGATGACGCGGTTTTTTTCTTTGGCCTGTTGCTTGACCAGGTCGATGACTTCTTGCAGCGTCGGTATTTCAAACTGACCATCAAAAGCCGTGTTGGCTGGACGATTCGCCGGTATGCGTTCCTTGGCGCGTATGGTCTTCAGTTCCGCCAGCGTAAAATCTTCCGTGAACCAGCCAGTGACAGGTATACCATCGATGGTCTTGGTAGTTTTGCGGGCAGCAAATTGCGGCAGTGTTGATACATTGGTTGTGCCGGAAATTTCATTCTCATGACGCGCGACCAAGACACCATCCTTGGTGGCAACCAGGTCAGGCTCAACAATATCTGCACCGTCATCTATCGCTCTTTGATAAGAAGCCAGCGTATGTTCAGGGCGCAGTGCAGATGCACCACGGTGGCCGGTGACTGTCGGCAATGGTGGCCATGACAGACCTGGATTTTGAAAATCAACAGGCTCGCTGCTATTGCCACCACAGGCGCTCAGACTCAAGCTCGCAAATACTGCGCACAGCAAATGCGCAGAGTTTTTAGATAAATTGCTCATCAAAGTATTCCTCAATATGCATTAGAAAATGAGGCCAATATAATTGGTCAGATATGTTTCGCTGCCATTATGTTGGCGTTGGCAGGAATGTAAGGCTTGAGAGTTACCAGATGATGACTTGAGGAAATTTATTACAAACTGTTGCACCTCTGTTTTTTTAAAAGAAAATGAAAAGGCCGACCATCATGGCCGGCCTTTCACGGTATTACTTGATCTGCATTACTTGAGCTGTATTACATGTAGCGCATCATGCAGCTGGCAGGCTAGGATAATCCGTATAGCCTTTTGCACCTGGTGTATAGAAAGTCGCTGCGTCAGGTGCATTCAAGGCCGCGCCCTGCTTGATACGTGCAGGCAGGTCAGGGTTAGCCAGGAAGCTGGTACCAAAAGCTACCGCATCCAGTGTGGAATTACTGATCGCTTGCGCTGCTTCTTCAACGTTGTAACCCATATTGCCGATCAACACACCTTTGTAGTTGGCGCGTGCAACGGTCATTACATCACCAGTCTGTGCCTGGAAGAAGTCAGAACGCATCAGGTGCAAATATGCCAGGTTGAATTCATTCAGACGTGTCGTCAGATAAGAAATCAGGGCCAGTGGGTCGCTGTCCTTCATGCTGTTATAGCTGTTGATTGGGGACAGGCGCAGGCCGACTTTATCAGCGCCAATGGCAGCACTGACTGCAGTCAATACTTCAAACAAAAAGCGCGCGCGGTTTTCTATCGAGCCACCATAGCTGTCAGTGCGCTTGTTGGCACTGTCACGCAGGAACTGATCAATCAGGTAGCCATTCGCACCATGCACTTCTACACCATCAAAGCCGGCAGCAATTGCATTTTTTGCGCCTTGTGCATAAGCGGCAACCAGCGCCGGAATTTCATCCAGACGCAATTCGCGTGGCACTGCATTTGGGATTTTACCGTCTGGTGTATGCACTTCGCTGTCAATCGCGATAGCGCTGGGGCCGACGTTTTCAACACCATTGTTGAATGCCGGAACAGCAGCACGGCCAGCGTGCCAGATCTGCATGAAAATCTTGCCGCCCTTTGCGTGCACGGCGTCAGTCACGACTTTCCATGCAGCGATTTGTTCTGCATTGTAGATGCCTGGTTCAGCATAAAAAGCGGAGGTATTTTCAGCCACCATCGTGCACTCAGTCACGATCAGGCCTGCGGTGGCGCGTTGACTATAGTATTCCGCCATCAGGGCGTTGGGCATATGACCAGCATCAGCACGTGCACGTGTCAGCGGGGCCATCAGGATGCGGTTAGCGAGGGATACAGAACCGGTTTGCAGAGGATTGAATAACATTTCTTAATTCCTTTATTGGGCGTGTTGGGGGCAGCAAAAATCGATGGTAAAACTCATATGGGCAAACTTAGGGTAAAACTTATTGGGTAAGCAAATCCAAAACTCTATGTGTAGCCAACCCAGGGTACTTCAAGACAAAAATTAGACTGGTCGTCTAGAAAAAACTTATAAGAATAAATGTTTCGTTACTATTGTTTGCTAAGAGGAATATGTTTCTTGTTTCAAGCTCAAAACTTTACAGCTTGAGCATCTTGCGGGTGGCTAACATGGCACTCTCCAGCGCACTCATGTCGCGCCGCATCTTGGTCAGCAAGCCTGCACCCAGCCACATCTGGTACAGGGTCAGTGCACATGCATCAGCATCCAGGTCTGCAGGTAGCGAACCGTCGATAATACCTTCACGCATGCAATCGGCCAGCCTGGCAATGATACTGTCCGTGCCACGTTGCAAGGTGACGCGCATGGCTTCAGACAAGTCAGACACCTCGCCACCGAGTTTGGTCGCCAGACACTGGCATTGCACACCCTCACCCGGGCGCTCCGGTAACCAACCCTGCCAGTAACGCATGAGGCGTTTGGCTGCTGGTATGTCTGGGTTTTTCAAAACCACATCAACTGCTGCCAGGTAGCCGGCAAAATAATCTTCCAGCAAGGCTTCGCCAAATAATTCCTTGGACTTGAAATAATGATAAAACGAGCCCTTGGGTACTGCCGCCGCCTTTAATACCTCGTTCAGGCCGACCACAGAAAAGCCCTTGCCCAGGATAATGGGCTTGGCTGTATCGAGGATATGTTGCCTGACATCGGTGCGTGGAGTGTTCATAGTTTTGAATTCTAAAACAAATTAGACCAGTCGTCTAGTGATTTTTTTGCAGAAAAATGCGTCGAAAAGGGACGAGAGCAGGTAAATAAGATTGGTCAGTGTTTTGAACGTGGATGTCATAGGCCGCGTATATTGAATCGCTTGATTGGTTGGCAACAAACGCAACCAGGCTCCAGCCTGCACTGGTAGGCTCACTATTGTCAGGAATAATCTCCTTGACCAAGCAATAACGAGTAATCTCCCTCCCTTTCAAGGGGAAGGAGCTTCAAGCATAATCGCTGGCAAAATTATTCAATTGCAGAATTAAGTTTCCAACGTAGAAAAATCGTCGAGACGCTGTACGTACTTGACGCTCCGAACGAGTAAAGAGAATTATTCCAGACAGCGGTGAGCGTAGGCAGGAACGCAGCGGCGTCCGTTGATCATCATAGACATCTTTTGCTGGCAAGCATCAAACCTGAAGTTATCGTAACAAAAGCTGCAATCCCCCAAATCCGTCATCCTCCAAAAAACTCCGCATGTATCGCCTGCAAAGCCAGCTTCCTGTCCTCCTGCTGTACCAGCATATACGCCGCCACCTCGCTGGCACCTGCAGCCGCGAGGCAGACATGCACGCCTGCCGCAATCGCTGCCGACAGGGCACGGCTGGCGATTGCGCCACCTACATCTGATGCCTCCAGCACACCGTCACCAACCACTGCGACAATAGCCACATCCGCGTTGCGTGACACTTCCACCACACCGGCCAGGTGATGTTCCACCAGTGCAGCGTAAGCCGCATCCAGATGGTCGCGTGATACCAGTATATTGATGGCTGTCTGCGCCGTAAGCACGCTCTTGATATTGATGCCATTGGCATCCAGCGTATTGGTCACCTGCGCCAGGATGCCAGGTTTGAATCCCACGCCAGGGCCGTGTAATTTCAGTATTGCCACGTCTTCTGTCGATGTCACACTCTTCACCACATCACGTGTCACCTTGCGTTGTGCATTGATGATGGTATACGGCAAGAGACCACGCTTGGGACGGGTGATGTTCAAGATACGGATAGGAATATTCTGGTCGAACAAAGGTTCTACCGTGCGCGGATGCAAGATCTTGGCGCCGAAGTAAGACAGCTCTGCTGCTTCCAGATAATTCAATTGCGTAATCGTATGCGGTGCACTCACCGTGCCAGGGTCGGCGCTGAGGAAACCATCCACGTCCTTCCATACATCCAGTGATTCTGCACCTATGCAGCAGGCGATGGATGCTGCTGAGTAATCTGAGCCGCCGCGGCCAAACAGGGTCGCCTTGCCATCACGATCTACTCCATAAAAGCCCGGCACGACGATGACTTCATTGCCTTGCAAGGCTTTCGAGACAGTCGGGGCGCTCGCATCAAAATCACAGGCGGCATTGCCAAATACGCCATCGGTGACCAGACCTATGTCTTCTGGCAAGGCTTCGCGTGCGCGTATGCCATGGCTGAGCAAGACTTCGGTCAGCAACAGGCTGGACAGACGTTCACCATAGCTGAGGATGGCATCATTGACAAAGGTGGGCACATCACCTATGCAGTGTATGCCGGTCAGATAACGGTCGAGCTGATCAAGGCGTACTGACAGGGCTTTTTCTATACGTGCGCGGTTGGTGGCATCACTGATATTGGCTTCCAGTATCTGCTTTTTCAGGACACGCAGGTTTTGTGTGTAATCCCGGCTTTCGGCCAGGGCAGCTGCGGTGCCCGCGCCTTCTCTTGCGGCTTGCACACAGGCGATGAGGGCATTGGTAATGCCATAAAAGGCAGATACCACCAGCACCAGTGGCTGTTGATAAGTTTGCACGACATTGACAACGCGGTTGATATCTTCAGGCTGGCGCAGATTGGAGCCACCAAATTTAACGACAATTTTTTTCATTGCAATTTCCAGGACAGGGATAGCGTGTTGATCACAGACATCCCGCAGACAGGATGCGAAATGAAGTATATCGAAACGACAAGGGTAATGCAGTGAGCCGGGCAGGTCAACGCGGCCACCATCTACGGCGAAAAAACAGGAGGCGAAACACTGCTGTATTCCCCCATTTGATCTGGCGCATTGTCTTTATAGTTGTAGCATCGCCCGTATTATGACCTATGCCTCATCATGAAAAAATGCCAAGCCCCGGATCACCCCCATTGCACGCATTGGGTGGCAGAGGGCGAGGCCGTCTGTGCTGCAGGTCATTCCCAGGCAGCCAGCCCCCGCAGACAGGAGTTATTGCATGCCTCTGCTGGCAAGCTGATGCAAAAGCGTGTAGCGGTGGCACCCGGTAATCTGCATCTGCATTTCAGCGGTTATGACCCGCGTGCCGCTGGTGGCCGTCAAACCATAAGGCTGGAGTTGCGTGGCATGTTGCCACCAGATATCAGCATCATCGAAGTGCAATTGCGCTCGGAACTGATAGCCGCTGGTGCTACAAAGCAACGCCTGCTGCGCACTGCATCTGGACTATGGCAACCCTTGTTGCTCAGCTTTTCTTCCAGAAACAAAGAACATGGGCAATACCCGCTTGAAATCAGCCTGTCGCATGAACAGGTATCGAAGGCCAGGCGTACATGGCTATGTACCAGCGTCATCTTTGTGCCGCGGGCAGACGCATCGCTGACAGAGATACACAGTGTGTTTTTAACCGCACAAAAGAATATACGGGTCGTAGCGGAAGATGGTGGAATTGCCACGCTCAGCGGATTGGGCCAGTCGAACGGTTATGCGCAAGGCAATATGAATATTGAAATCAGTGCCACGGATGCCTCTATAGCCAAACTGGACATGCGTCCACCGTCAGGCAAATATGAAATCGCCATGGGCACTATTGCCTGGGATGAAGAACTCATGGAAATCACTGGCGAACCTGAAGCCCCGTTGGCAATAGCCACTTCTGCCAGGCCAGAGAAAGTGCCGCCAGCCAGGCCAGCAACAAACACGTCAAAAACAACTGCAACACGATGGGCCGGCCTCACGGGACAACAGACCCGGCCTCACAGCAATATGCGGCTCTTTGCCCTGGATGAGTATGTGCTTGGCCGAATGGAGCAACATCCACAGGCTGACATTCTGCTCAGTCACCGCACCAGTAGCGCAGCAGAAAATGTCAGACTGACACGCCGCATCAGCGCCCGCCATGCCCTCATCCGCTGGAAGGGCGTGCGAGCAGAAATCACCGATGTCTCGCGCTATGGCACTTTGCTCGATGGCATGGTCATGGAAAAAGACCTGCCCTATGCTTTAAGTGCAGGCATGCAGATAGAGTTCTGCGCCAGCGTCAGAGGCATAGTCCGGCTACAGGTCATGGCGATACTGCCGCATGCCATGATCATTGCCGAGATAGATGCAGGGGCAGGAAGCGATTTGTTATACCTGATCAAACCAGAAACCCGCCCCCAGGCCGCCGCACAAAGTCCGCCAGCAGGCTTGCCACTGGTATTTCATTTTCAGGGTGGGTTCTGGCACCGGGACATAGCGACATTGCAAGAAAACAGCCTGGATGCACACACTGATTTGAAGGCAATTCCTCAGTTGGCATCAGTAGGTCGGTATGCAAGTGTGCCTTATGCAGGCGTACAGGACTATGGGACAAGATACTGATTGCCCGCAAATAAGACATTTCTTAACATTCTTCAGCATTCCTCTGTGCCCCTGCCCAATGTGTTGAAAGGTCTTGTCTTTTCCATACAAATCACGATCTGGCCCTAAAACCCCCTTCTGTTCCCGTCTTTCAAATCTACCCCCGGTGCTACCATTTTTGCTCAGGTGCAGTTCCCTCGTCCCCGCACCGCGCCGCGATAGAAGGAGTTCCCCATGTTCAGCATCTTTGCCAGTTCCAAGCTCAAATGCCCTCAGTGCGACCATAACAATATACAAGATGCAATTTATTGTACGCATTGTGGCCTGATGCTGAGCAGCCCTCGCCATGAGACGATATTGCGCCACAATCGCTGGCTGCCAAAAGAGAACGAGGTCGCCATGTATTTTGGCGTGCGTCCACTCAACAGCATTACCAAACAGGATTTGCATATCCCGGTCAGCGCCCGCGCGTATATATTGCAAGAAGGACGTTTCGTTGAATTGCAGGCCGGTGACTATATAGGGCAAGACATCAGCAGCCAGCTCATGGGTTTGCAGACCGACAGAGCGGCAGAAATCTTGCTGACGCGCCTGAATCCCTTTGCCCTGCTGTTCAGTTTTGAAGACCTGCATACGGCAGAATTTCTGGCTATCGCAGCCAAATTTGTCATCAGCGTCAAGATTGCCGACGTGCCTGCATTTGCCAAACACTTCATGGCTGCGCCAGGCATCATCACCTGCCAGCAATTGCAACAATTGCTGGAACCCATGGTGCGTCAGATTGCGCTTGAATTCCTGGGCGCACAATCCTTAAGGGACTTGCAAGACAATGTCCACCTGCGCCAGCAACTCGATGAGCGTTTGCTCTCGACACTGAATTTGTCGATTGCGGAATATGGTTTCGTCGCGACCCAGGCCGTGACCCGCGAAGTGCGGCATGACAAGCTGACAGATGACAGGGAAAAAATCAGTGAAAGAATAAGCAGCATGCATCTGATTATCGATGGTCAGCGCGCCAAGCTGGAACAAAGCAAACTTATCGATGCACTCTATACCAATAGTGAATGGCAAAAGATCGCCAGACAGGAAGAGCAAATCCGCCTGCGTTACCGCCATGAAGAAATGCGCCAGCAGTTTGGCAAAGACCTGGGCTGGCTCTACATGCAAGGCCATGCAGAGGATGCAAAAAAACGCCTGAGCCGTGCCAAGTTGCGCCAGGATGAAAATGAAAGACTGCAAACCATACGCGCGCGTGAGCTGGAATTGTATGGCCGCATTGCCGATGCCACCACCCGCAAACATGCGCTGGAACGCGGTGCCGCAGAGACCATCAAAGAACTGGAACACGGTCTCAAGCAGAAATCCGAACATCGCCAGAACGAAGCAGACCAGTGGCTGCATATACGCACCATGGCACGTATCAAGATGCGTTCAGAATCAGAAATCACCCAGCTTCAGGGTAAGGAAGCTGCGCAACTGATGCAGCAAAAAATCCAGCATCAGTTAAAAAAATTCCAGCTCGAACACGAGTTTGCGCAAGCCAACCTGATCGCTGACCAGGAACAGCAAAAAGTCCAGACAGAATTATTGCGCCACAGGCAAAACCAGTTGGCACGCCGTGAGCAGGAACTGGAAGAGGAAGAACAAAAAAGCCGCCTGATACTGATCAGCATAGAAGCAGAAGCCAAGGCCAGGGAGTTCCAACGCATACAGGCATGGGAAGAAGAATTGCAACAGCAGCGCACACGTGCGTTGCAACGTGAAGACAGCATCAGCGATGTGGATACTGCATTCAAACTCAGCCAGGTGCAGGAAAAGATCAATGGCATCAAACGCAACGACAGCCAGGCCGATGCCATGGCCCAGCATGAAAAGCTGCTGACGACGTTGAAAGCCCATGCCCTGTTTGAACAACAAACGCAGCAGCAACAACATCAGGCCAGGCTGGCCGAGGTGGAAATAGAAACCCTGCGCCAGCAACTCAGGCAGCAAGAAGATGAACGTCGCTGGAAAAAAGAACTGCAACAGGCAGAAGCCGAGCGGGCTGACAAATTCGCCAGACTCAGCCTGGAACGCGAACAGCGCCAGGCTGAACAGGCGCATGATGCCCTGCTGGCCCGCATTGCCATAGAGCGCATGAACGCCATCGCCAACTTTAGCGAAACCGGCAAGATCGCCACTGCCGATCCAGCCAATGCGATTGCACTGGCCGAGATCGTCAAGGTTCAGGCACAAGCCAGCCTGACGGCTGAACAAATCCTCGCCATGCAGGCTGGCAGCTCAGAACATGCTGCCAATGCCATGAGTGCCCTGGTCAGTGCGCAGCAAGGCATGAGTTGGGAGCAGGCCGTCAAGATGTTGCAAGAGCGCATACAGGACGAACGCGGGCAAAGAGAAGCTGAACAGCAAAGGCGTCATGAGATAGACCTGAGCATGGCGCAAAACCTGGGCAGCCGTGTAGCGCAGTCGGGCCAGGCAGGTAGAAAATAGGTAATTAAAGAATGTAGTCGAGTACAGCAAAAATTGATCTTAAGCCCTATACCCCTAGCCCTATACCCATTTGAAGAACCCAGCCCCTGACAATGCAAACGCCACTACAAAAAATCCGTGAATTGCGCGCATTGCTGGATGAAGGTCTGCTCACAGAAGACGAATTCACGCAACGCAAAGACGCTATTCTCGATAATGAGCTTGCCCCTGCTATTTCCAGGCAGACCAGCAAAGCCGCGCAAGAAGCGGCACAGGGCACTGACCTGGGTTTTCTGGCGGGGCAAGAAGTGGGTGGTGTTTCCAAACGCTACAGGCTGGAAAAACTCCTGGGGCAAGGCGGCATGGGCCAGGTGTGGCAAGCCAGCGACCTGGCAACCCAGGCTGAGCTTGGGCATAGCGAGACGGTTGCGCTCAAGATCTTGCCGCCACAACTTACCCAGAGTGCCCTGCATGCACGCCTCCTGGTGGAAGAAGCCTCGCTGGTGCGCAGGCTCGCGCATGAGCATATCGTCAGGGTCTATGACTGGGCCCGCGACCCGGCCACCAACAGCTATTTCATCATCATGGAATATCTGGACGGGCACGATCTGGAAAACTATCTCATCAAGCATACCCGCTGCACCCTCAAGCAAGTGCTGGACATGCTCAGCCCTGTGGCCGATGCACTCGATTATGCCTGGGGCAAACACAAACTCGTGCACCGTGATCTGAAACCGAGTAACCTCTTGCTGACAACAGCAGGTGACATCAAACTGCTTGATTTTGGCATCTCGGCACGTTTGCGCAGCCATACCCAGGCAGGCTTGATTTCAACCAGCATGACCCCTTCGCGTTCTCCCTATGCGGGTACCGCAGGTTACCGCGCGCCGGAAGCTGGCAGCCATCAGCACAGTCCCGGTCTGGATGTGTATGCCGTTGCTGTCATGATTTACCAGATGCTGGAAGCGGCCATGCCCTTTGGCGAATATCGCCACCCTCAGCAGCAACCGATACAACCAGCTGCACTGAACGCCGCCCAATGGCAAGTCTTGCAAAGTGGTTTTGCCATCCAGCCAGACCAGCGCCCTGCCAGTGTGCGTGCGTTATTGCAAACTCTGCAGGCTGCAGCCAGGCCGCTTGGCAACGCAGCACAAAGCAAGGCAGCCAGTCATGGCAAACAGCCAGAAATAAAAGAATCCCCAATAGAGGCAGCAGCCCGCCAGCGCGCCGAACAAAGACGGCAACGTAAGGAACTGGAAAAACAAAGACGCGAACAAGCCAGCGCTGCCCTGCGTGCACTCATTGCCAGACAAAATCGTCTGCATGCCATAGAAGATGCCCAGCGTCGTCAGAAAGACGAACAACAGCGCCTGCACAAAGAACAGCAAGAACAAAAACGCCTGCAGGAAGAGGCGATGACTGCGGTTACACATAGCGGTGCACCAGGGGATGTCACCATTACATGGGAAGAAGCACAGCGCTATCTTGCCGCCATCAGCCGCAACACAGGATCAGAGAACGGGCAAGTTCCTGGCATGACAGCGTGAATGCAAAAGGCCCGTCCCATTTTAAGGCGACAGGCCTTGATCTCAATTCAACAGCTTAGTTCCTGACCGCAGCCAGAATCGCTTCTGCAACCGCTTTAGGCTGGGACAACATCGGCACATGGCTGGTTGGTAGCGTGGTTGTCACGGCATTGATCTTTTTCGCAAACGCCGCTTGCAAGCCCGGATCTATCATGCGGTCCTTGCTGGCGACGATGTAATAATTTGGTTTGTTTTTCCATGCAGCGAATGTCACCGGTTCGCCAAACACCTTGGCTGGCAACAGGCCTTGGGTAGTGGCCAGCACCGCCGTTTTTTCTTTTGGCACATCTTGCGCAAAGTTGGTCGCAAATGATTCCGGTGACAATTCCAGATTACCGTTCGCATCAGGTTTCAGGGTCGCGATACCTGGCGGTACAGGGTAATCTTTACCCAGGCCGCCCAGTGCCTCACCTTCAGATGGTGCAAAGGCGGCCACATACACCAGCGCCTTGATTTTGTCGCTGACACCCGCCTGTGTGATCACCGCGCCACCCCATGAGTGGCCTACCAATACTACCTTGCCAGTCTGTGCATCAACTACACGCTGTACCGCAGCTACATCATCTGCCAGAGAAGACAAGGGGTTTTGCACGGCGACGACTTTCACCCCTTTGGCTTGCAGGTAAGGCGTGACCTGGTTCCAGCTTGAGCCATCGGCGAAAGCGCCATGGACCAGAACTACCGTGGTGTCATTGCCAGAGGCAGCCAATGCATGGCCTGGCAAGGCAGCAGCAGAGGCAAGGGCGACAGACAAGATCAATGCAGTTTTACTTATGTTTTTCATGATGAGCTTTCAAAGAAAATTTAAAAACAGATAAATTGGTTAGCGCGCTAAGTATTTAAATGGCATTTCCTGTCTTTTGCGCTTTGCCATGTGCTGAATAATAGCGCGCTAATAATTAGTGCGCAAGTTAAATTTGAATATTTTTATTGCTGCTTGTTTTCAATTTAACTGTCGAGGTGGCTACTCAGCTTGTTCAGGCCTGCCATGAGTTGCTGGAAATCAGACAGCTGCAAGTCGCAGGCAGCGGCAATTTTCTGACTGATACGTACTCCGGCTGTGCGCAGTTTATTGCCTTCGTCCGTCAGCGTCAGAACCCGATTACGCTCGTCTTTTGGGTCGCGGTTACGCAGCAGATAACCTTCTGCTTCCAGCCGCTTGACCACAGGCGTGATAGAACCAGAGTCCTGTCCCAGGCGGTTAGCCAGATCGCGTATCCCCAGGCCTTCTTCTTCCCACAACACCACCATGACCAGGTATTGCGGATAAGTCAGATTCAACTCGGCCAGCAGCGGCTTGTACAACTGCGTCATCTTCAAGGACGTGGAGTACAGGTTGAAACACAGATGGTCTGCGAGCAGGGGTGGTTTGCGGGTAGTCATTTGGTAAAAGCTTCTTTGGAGGAGCTTAGCGTAACGTAATTTGGGGTAGTGAGCAAATGTGAGTGGCGTTGGCCCGGCCCAACCTACGACGAAGGCCCACCTAGGTTATTTTTTATCCCGCCCACCAACTCCCGCATCTGCACATGCAATTCATCTTCCCACTCCACTTTCAACTGCTGCTTGGCCCGCAGATAGTGATCAGTGAACACTTCGAGATACATTTCCAGCGCCTGTGCAGCCGCAGTCTCGCCCGCCAGCCCCAGGCACAGAGCCGCGACTTCAGACGTACACAAATGATCGTCCCGCCGGGAACGGCGCAAGCGATAGCGTGACAACTGTTCCGGCAACAGGCTCAACACCGGGAACTGCGCCAGGTAAGGACTTTTCTTGAATATCTTGCGTGCCTCTGGCCAGGTCGCATCCAGCAAAATGAACAGCGGGCGCTTGTGACTATTCTGCTCTGCATCTACAGATGGCAACTCCATAATCACCCGCTCTGGAGCCACAAATTCACCGGGAAATACTACATACGGCTGCCATTGCGGGTCCGCCAGCACGGTCAGTAAAGCCGGATCGACTTCGGTACGCGCCCAGCCAAAAGCCATGGTATCGGGCACCACGTCGGCAATCAGCCAGCCGGTGTTGCTGGGTTTTAACGTCTCATGTTCAGCCATCAGCAGGCATACTCCGGCGCGGGTAGGCACGATGGGGCGCAACTCACACATGCAATGACTGAGTATCAGCCTGCAAGCACCGCAACGCTCGCCCTTGGGCCCGCCACGTGCCAGAAACGGCCTGGTACTGCGTTCCAGACGGGCAGAACGCAAGCGCGACACAGCATGTGGTGAAGAAATGAGCTTCATAGGTGAATCAGGATTGGTCATGCAGGCAACAAAGACAGTATGCCCGTTCAGACCGCAAACAGGCAGGCAATATTATCGGGGAAATTGGCGTCCTGCTGATACATCCAGACGCCCAGACGGCCAGTTCTGGCCTGAAGAAGCGGGTACTGCAAAAAAACAGTACCCGGCTGCAACCAAGTAATAGCAATCAGCGGTAAAACGCCTCAACCACGCCCTTGACCTTGATCATCAGGGGATTGCCTTTGCGATCACGTGCCTTGCCAGCAGCAACACTGATCCAGCCTTCGCTGATGCAATATTCTTCAACGTCATTGCGCTCTTTGCCATTGAGCTTAATACCGACATCGTGCTGAAACACGGCGGCAACATGATAAGGGCTGCGCGGATCAACCGACAGGCGATCTGGCAATGGGGGGAGTTGTGTAGTGTCGTTCATGACCGCAATTATCTCTTAGAAGTGGTGGCGATTCAATGACTCTCATGCTTCGGTATAAATAAGCTAATATTAAAAACGCATTGGGCTAAGTCGCTTTCAGGTCAACAATATATCGCTCAGCCCATAAGCCTGTCATAAACAAAGCCTTAAATGTAGTCACCAGTAGCAGTTTGCGTAAAAAAGAAGCCCGATCGGGCCAGAGCATCAATCGATAGTCAAAACAAATTGAATCAATAAATTAAATTAAGTATACCTATTGCTCATCCATCTCTACAATCGATCAGGTAGTAGAGTTCATCGCATCCTCTTGATGAAATGAGCTCGCGTGTCACTCAATCAAAGGAGATAAGAATGTCTAACGAAGCAAAATGCCCATTCTCTGGCAGCGCCCGCACCGCAGTCGCAGCCAGCCACGCCAACGCAGACTGGTGGCCGAACCAACTGAACCTCAAGATATTGCACCAACACTCCCCGGCATCCAATCCGCTGGGCGAAGATTTCAACTATGCAGAAGCATTCAAGACCCTGGACCTTGATGCCGTCATCAAAGACCTGCATGCCCTGATGACAGATTCGCAAGAATGGTGGCCTGCTGATTACGGTCACTACGGCCCCTTCTTCATTCGCATGGCCTGGCATAGCGCGGGTACCTATCGCACCAGCGATGGTCGCGGCGGCGCTGGCGCTGGTGCGCAGCGCTTTGCACCCCTCAATAGCTGGCCTGACAATGGCAATCTCGACAAGGCACGCCGCCTGCTCTGGCCTATCAAGCAAAAATACGGCAACAAACTGTCCTGGGCAGATCTGATGATATTGGCCGGTAATGTTGCGCTCGATTCCATGGGCTTCAAGACCTTTGGTTTTGCCGGTGGCCGTCCCGACATCTGGGAGCCGGAAGAAGACATTTACTGGGGGCCAGAAGGCAAATGGCTGGACGACCAGCGCTATAGCGGCGACCGCGACCTGCAAAAGCCGTTGGCCGCCGTGCAAATGGGCCTGATCTATGTGAACCCGGAAGGCCCGAACGGCAAGCCCGACCCGCTGGCATCAGCCCGCGATATCCGCGAAACCTTCGCCCGCATGGCCATGAATGACGAAGAAACAGTCGCCCTGGTTGCCGGTGGCCACACTTTTGGTAAAGCCCACGGCGCAGGCGACCCTGCACAGGTAGGCGCAGAACCGGAAGCCGCCAGCATAGAAGAGCAAGGCCTGGGCTGGAAGAACAGCTTTGGCACAGGCAAAGGCGTGCACACCATCACCAGCGGCATCGAAGGTGCTTGGACGCCAACACCTATTACCTGGGACAATTCTTACTTCGAAACCCTGTTTGGCTATGAATGGCAACTCAATAAGAGCCCGGCCGGTGCCCATCAATGGATACCCACCGACCCAGCTGCAAAAACCACCGTGCCTGATGCGCATGATCCATCCCTGCGTCATGCACCAATGATGACGACGGCAGACATGGCCCTGCGCACTGACCCTGCGTATGAAAAAATCTCGCGCCGTTTCCTGCAAAACCCGCAAGAGCTGGCAGATGCCTTCGCCCGCGCCTGGTACAAACTGACTCACCGTGACATGGGCCCCATCAGTCGTTACCTTGGTCCTCTGGTACCGAAAGAAGAATTGATCTGGCAAGACCCTATCCCTGCAGTCAATCATGCCCTGGTTGATGACAAGGACATTGCCAGCCTCAAGGCAAAGCTGCTGGCATCCGGCCTCAGCATATCGCAACTGGTGAGCACCGCCTGGGCATCTGCTTCCACCTTCCGTGGCAGCGACAAACGCGGCGGCGCAAATGGGGCACGCATACGCCTGGCACCACAAAAAGACTGGGAAGCCAACCAGCCAGAGCAACTGGCCAAGGTGCTGGCCAAACTGGAAGCCATACAGTCAGAGTTCAACGCCGCCCAGTCTGGCGGCAAAAAAATCTCGCTGGCTGACCTCATCGTCCTTGGTGGTACTGCTGCCGTTGAAGCCGCGGCGAAAAAAGCGGGTTATGACATACAGGTAGCTTTCACCCCTGGCCGCATGGATGCGACGCAAGAACAGACCGACGTAGAATCTTTTGAAGTCCTCGAACCTGCTGCAGACGGCTTCCGCAACTACCTGCGCAAAGGACTGGAAGGCTCTGCCGCCGCACTGCTGATAGACAAGGCACAACTGCTTAAACTCAGTGCGCCAGAAATGACCGTGCTGATAGGTGGCCTGCGTGCCTTGAATGCCAATGCCGCTCAGTCGCAACTTGGTGTTTTCACCAAACGACCAGAAACATTAAGCAATGATTTCTTCGTCAACTTGCTGGACATGAATACCAGGTGGCAAAAGTCCGGCACAGAAGGTGTGCTCGAAGGCCGTGATCGTGTGAATGGCGAAGTGAAATGGACAGCCAGCGTAGTCGATCTGGTCTTCGGCTCCAACTCACAACTGCGCGCCCTGGCAGAAATCTATGCAAGCAGTGATTCGCAACAAAAGTTCGTGCAAGATTTTGCAGCGGCCTGGAGCAAGGTCATGAACGCGGACAGGTTTGATTTGCT
Organism: Undibacterium sp. KW1; assembly: GCF_009937955.1. Taxonomy (NCBI): domain Bacteria; kingdom Pseudomonadati; phylum Pseudomonadota; class Betaproteobacteria; order Burkholderiales; family Oxalobacteraceae; genus Undibacterium; species Undibacterium sp. KW1. The sequence continues at coordinate 6,514,101 of NZ_AP018439.1, forward strand.
GTGAACCTGAAAAACTCGCATGAATTGAGGCATTGACGTACTGATCTGGTAGTGATTTTTGGCTACCAGATCAGCATTAGCTACATCTTGCAAACTACCAGAGCTTGTTGAATCCTATATCTTGCTATGCCTGCAAAAACTTAGCATGCGAATCTACTCTTGCTTGAGCTTGCTGGCATGCGACATCATTCTGACGCCAAAGAATGTACCGATAGGGAAAGCGAACAATAAGGGAGTTGCCAAAATATACGAAGCAGTAGATGCCCATGTTTTACCTTTTTCAACAGCATCACTGGTCTTGTAATGTGCAAAAGTCCAAGGAATAAAAATTCCGCAAGCAATCAACATTTTTACCAGCTCGTCTCCACCTTTGCTAAAGCTTTCATACAGCGAATACAGACATAGCAGTGACATAAAAGCATACATCACAGCGAAATAAAGATGCATGCTCGTGAGTGGGCGCACAGGTGAATTACTGTCCCATGAAGAAGACATAGTGGTGATCTTTCAAATTTTGATTTTATTGATACGTATGCGCCCGGTGCACTGTGAAAAATACTACACGATGATGCAATCTTAATCAAACGCAAAGCAAATTCGGAGAAAATTCACAGATAAGCGCAATTGATTGATCGCAGTTTTACGTGCGTCGCGTACGGACATTAGGCACGTCAATCTCGTATCATAGTGAGGCTTGGCCCAGGTGACGAAATCTCAAAGGCCAGACTAGCCACCCCAATAGCTATCCTCAATGGACATCAACTAGTCTTCCCGACTCCCGCCACCTTCAAAGTATCCTTGTCAAACCCAGCCAAACGTTTATAACGCAAAGAAATCGCCTCAAGCTCAGCCTGCGCAATCACCTCATTCACATCAGAAAAACCCTGAGGCGCACGCTCCTCTGCCATCTGCATCACCTGCTCAGGCCCGTTCATGCGGTTACGCAATACTATGCCTGTCGTGCGCGGCAAACGCTCAGCTTCATACTCACGCAAGGCATACAAGGTACTTGCTTCACCACGCAGGCAATCGGCCAGGCAGTCACTCAAATACCGCGCATCAAGTATTGCCTGCGCACTACCGTTCGAGCCTATAGGGTACATGGGGTGGGCAGCATCACCCAGCAGCGTCACACGTTCAAATGTCCAGCGCGGCAAAGGGTCACGATCTACCAGCGGGAATTCATATACCACCTCTGCGGCCTCTATAAGTGCAGGAATATCTATCCAGCCCCAGTTCCAGCTATCAAAGGGTTTGCTGAATGTAGATTTATCGACCTTGCGGTTCCAGTCCGAGGCGGGCAATTCGCCACCCGGCACCCGCAATTCTGCAATCCAGTTGATCAGCGAACGGCCCTGTTTGCGCAAAGGCTCAGAGATAGGGTAGCAAACAAATTTCTGGTCCTGGTGCCCCGCCATGAACATGCTGCGCCCATCCATATACGGTGCAGCTTCTGTCACGCCACGCCACAACATGCGTCCAGAAAACCGTGGCTGATCACCCTGCGGATACAAAAAGCGCCGCACTGCTGAATGTATGCCATCCGCACCTATCAGCAAATCAGACTCCACCGTCACCGCCGCTTTGTCCGCCTGCCTTGTGAAAGTAGAAATCACCTTGTCTGCGACCTGCTCAAAAGACGTGAATGCATGACCTTGGTGGATACACCCAGCACCCAGGCGCTCAATGACATTTTGCAACAAAGTCATCTGCAATTCGCCACGGTGTATCGAGTATTGCGGTGAGTCATACCCAGCTGCACGGCCACGTGGCTCCTGCCAGATTTTTTGCCCCAATTTATTGAAGTAGGACAATGATGAGGTCTCGATGCCCAGCTCGGCAAGGCAGCTTTCCAGCCCCAACTGGCACAATTGCTGGCTCGCATGCGGCAGCAAATTAATGCCCACACCCAGCGGCTTGATCTCATTGACTGCTTCATAGACTTCTACATCTATCCCGCGCTCATGCAACATCAAGGCAAGAGTCAGGCCACCTATCCCGGCACCAGCGATTACCACTTTCATGTCTTCCTCCAGCAAATTGATAATACTGCGCGTTTTTAAATACGACTATATTGTTCTACTGTATAACAATTATTCCGGGTAACACAAGTCTTGTTGCAAATTTCTATTTGTCTATTGCTGGTAATGTAGATTAGCTAATTTAAAATAACCCAACATGTACAATACTTCAACGAACAAGTTCACTCATATTGCCTGACCATGCCCAAACAAAAAACAGACAACTCCAAAGTACAAGCCAGGGCCGTAGCAAGCAAGCGTCAGCCCAGCACACCGCAACTGCCCACTTTCAACGCCCGTATAGAAGGCATAGACTATGGCATCCTTGATGAACTGACTGGCTACGCCGTCCGCCGCGCCCAGCTATCCATCTATGCAGACTTCAGTGCCAGCCTCTGTGTCTATGACATCACCCCCAGCGCTTCTCATCCTTGGTGATAGTCAGCAACAATCCAGGCATCTCCCAAACCCGCCTCGCAGAAGTCATGGGCATCGCCCGCTCAGGTGTGGTCGCCATCATCGACAATTTTGAACAGGCAGGCCTGCTGGAACGCCAGGGTTCTGGCGACCGCAGGGCCTATAACCTGCACCTGACCAAAGAAGGCCAGAAGCAATTAGAGAAATACCAGCAGGCAGTGAAAGAACACGATGACAGGGTTAGCCAGCACCTGAACGCGAAGGAAAGGCAGCAGTTGCGTGCCTTGCTGGGGAAGTTGTGTGTGGAGCCGAAGTAATAATTTTGCGTAGGTTGGGCCGCGCCTCGCTAGGTTACGCTGCATCAACCCAACACTTAGCGGTTAAATAAGGTATACGTTTATTGAGGCCCAGTGTTGGGCTGATACCCCGTAGCCCAACCTACGGTATACGAGTTTACGTTTTCGTGGCGCAATGACTACATCGTCGTCGCCAACGCGAAACTCAAAAATTCAAATCCCCGCTTGCATCCCATCCAAAATATTATTATATTAAATAACTGTTATGCGACATAACAATATTGCGTCGCAATAAAAAAAGCAAAATTGCTAGCCCGGCCAGCAACAAGGCCTATAGAGAAAAGCAACAATACGCCACACCACGCATCTGCAATACCAACAATAATTCAGGAGACCGCAATGCAAATCAAACTCAAACCCAGCTTATTGGCCTTGCTGATAGCCGCCACCACAGGCATGGCCCACGCCGACATCACCATAGGCGTCAGCCTGCCACTGACCGGCCCCGCATCTGGCCTGGGCATTCCCACCAAAAACGGCATAGGCCTGTGGCCAGAAACCATAGGTGGTGAAAAAGTAAAACTGATTATTCTGGACGATGCATCCGACACCACCCAATCGAGCAAGAACGCCCGCAGACTTATCACTGACGACAAGGTTGATGTCATCGTCGGTTCTACCGCCACACCTGCCTCCGTTGCCCTGGCAGAAGTTGCCTCTGAACTCAAGACGCCACAAATCTCTACCTCGCCTGTTGAGGTAGCACCCGGCAAAGGTACCTGGACTTTCCGTGTCGCTCAATCAACCCCGCTCATGGCCCACGCCGTGGCTGATCACATGAAAAAAACAGGTGTCAAAACCTACGCCTACCTTGGTTATTCTGATGCCTATGGCGAAACCTGGTTCAAGGCCATCACCGCTGCTGCCAGCAAAGACGGCTTGCAATCGGTCGCCACAGAACGCTTCAACCGCCCCGACACCAGCGTCACCGCACAAACCCTGAAGTTACTTGCCGCCAAGCCAGATGCGATACTCATAGGCGCATCCGGCAGCGGTGCAGCCATGCCGCACAAGGCTTTGATAGAACGCGGCTACAAAGGCAAAATCTACCAGACTCATGGCGCCGCCTCGCGTGACCTGATACGCCTGGGCGGCAAAGATGTAGAAGGCGCCTTCGTCGTCGCAGGCCTGGCCATCCTGCCCGAGCTGCTGCCAGACAACCACCCGTCAAAACAACTGGCTACAGACTTCACCAACCGCTATGAAAAACAATACGGCGAAGGCACAAGAAACCAGTTCGCCGCCCACGGCTACGACGCCTACCTGCTACTGAACCGCGTCATCCCCCTGGCACTGAAAAAAGCCAAGCCCGGCACACCAGAATTCCGCGCAGCTTTGAAAGATGCGATGGAATCCGAGATCGATATCCCTATTACCCAGGGTGTTTTGCATTACACAGCAAATGACCGTTTCGGTCTGGAAGAAAAGGCGAGGGTGATGTTGACCATACAAGGTGGCAACTGGAAAGCCGTAGGCCCTTGATGTTCAGGGTGAAACCTGGAGCTAAGCACTGATGTCCTGGCAAGCGCCGCCTGATGCGGCTCTTGCCTTTTTAATTCTTGATTAATCGTTTGCCGCGTTGCCAGGTTTGCCCCATAGTCGTCGATATGATCCATCACGATCATGGTCATTGACTTGTTTTTGGACATTGAAGCGCCTGCCATTGCGCGGGTCTGTGCCACGCCCTGCGATATACAACCAGTTACCTTGATTGCTATACACATCATAATCAATAAGCTGAGCTTCAAACCATGCTGCACCAGCGCGCCAGTCGCAAGCCAGTTCATGGATGAGATAACTGGCAACCACCTGACGCATGCGGTTCGATAAATAGCCTGTTGCTGCAAGCTCTGCCATCGCCGCATCAATAAACGCATTGCCTGTCCGGGCCAGACACCAGTTGGTGAAATTTTCTGCATCATGTGCCGGCGCCGCTGCCTGTAAATCGCTCAGACCCTTGGCAAAATATAAGCGGCGTCCATACTTCAGATGCAGCAAGCGAAAATAATCACGCCACAATAATTCAAACCAGATCCAGTAACTGCCTTCATTGGCACCATGTTCCGCTTCAAATTTTTTCAGTGCACTAAAAATCTGGCGTGCTGATATCGCACCAGAAGCCAGCCACGGAGAGAATTTGGTCGAATAATCCAGCCCAGACAATTGATTGCGGGTTTGCTTATAGGTGTGCGGCAGCTTACGCTTCAGAAAGTCTTCTACATGCGCGCAAGCTGCAGTTGAACCACCAGAAAACGCAGGTAAAAAGTAGGGGAAAGATGAGCGATCATCATTCAGCAAGGCTGATGCTTCAGCACTTGCCTCTACCGCGCCAGCGTGTGAGTCAATCCCCCACTTCTTTACAATCTGGCCAAAATTGTCTGGCAGAGCTGGCAAGGACTGTGGTGCTGGCAGCGGCGCAGGCGGCTGCACGCCATTGGCTTCGATGAGAGTGCGAAACTGCGTAAATACATCAGGCAGTGCATCTGGTTTGAACGGCAGATGCACTGGATCAAGCAAGGTGGATTGCCAGTGTGCATGCACCGTCAAGCCTGCTGCTCTTAATGCCAGGATATCGTCTTGCTCATAAGGTGCAGCAATCTCTTCACAGTAAACCACCTTGCTATCTAGTTCACTTGCGAGCAGCGGCAGAAATTCCACGACACTCATGTTCACCTCCAGTAGCTGGCTACCCATTGCGTTTAACTGATCGTTTAAATCAGCTAAAGCAGATGCCTCAAAGCGCTGGCGATGCAGCCCAGGGCGAGGCAAGTTCCAGCGCTGTGGCTGCAAAGTCGAGAGTGAATGACAATAGACAAATACCAGGCTCTCCGCATGCTGGCAGGCATGAACCAAAGCCCGGTTATCTGCCAAACGCAGGTCATTGCGAAACCAATAAATTACAGTACCTGGCGTGTTGGTAGGGCTGCCTTCTTGAGCTGGTGCTGAAAGAACACATGAACTATCACTCATCGCCATCCTTATTCTTTATCTTTTGTTTTCATCTCACCAGTCCAGTTCCAATTGCACGCTGACAGGCTGTTTGCTGGATGCAGTCTGCTGGCGCATCTTGCCAGGCGTCTTTTTGCGCGAACCATGTTTTTTTATGACAGCTAATTTTGGGGCCTGCATGTGAGGCTGCTTGCGCAAATCAAACAACCGGGTCTTGGCAATGCGAGTGGCCTGTTCCAGATCGACTATAGGCTCAGGGATATCGACACCCACTTTGACGCCGCAAGCAGCCTGCACATCTGGCGGCATGTGCCATGGTTCAAATAACCAGGTGTCAGGTACGCGCCGCATCGCAGGCAGCCAGCGCCGCACGAAATGGCCATGGGGATCATGGTCACTGGCCTGCTTGATAGGATTATAAATACGCGGCACGTTCATCCCTGTAGTGCCTGATTGCATCTGCATCTGGCTCCAGTGTATGCCTGGCTCATAATCCAAAAACTGGCGCGCAAGCCAGTGCCCGACTGGCCGCCAGTCCAGCCACAAAGGATAGGCTGCGACAGAAACCAGCATGGCACGCATTCTAAAATTAAGCCAGCCTGTTTGCCGCAACATGGTTACGCACGCATCGACCAGCGGCCAGCCAGTGCGTGCAGAAACGAGTGCGTAAAAATGCGCCTCATTAAATTCCTGCTCACGCAGTCCGTCATAACCACGATGCATATTGCGGTATTCAATTTCTGGCTCACTCTCCAGTTTTTGAATAAAGTGACAATGCCAGTACAGGCGACTGATAAAGGCTTCCAGCCCTTTTTTGTGACGCTCAGCCGTGGCTGGCAAGCTGGCGATGTGGTCGCGTGTGGCATGCACGACTTCCCGCAAACTAAGACAGCCAAATGCCAGGTACGGCGACAGGCGCGAACAAGCCGTGGGTGCCGACAAGGGCGATGAAATCCCGCCCCGGTATTGATGGCTGCGCTCACGCAAAAAACTATCCAGTATCATCAAGCCATTTTGCCTGCCACCACGCTGACGCTCAGGCGGATCATAAGGGTCCAGGTGCAACTCCTGTACTGAAGGCGGTAATCGTGGGAGTGTAATTGCAGGTATCATTGGTGCAAAACTGGCGGTGCTCAATGGCGGCAGCGCTGCAGAGGGCAAGTCATTATGTGCATTCCAGCTGGCCTGCCAGTCATCCCTGCTCTGCAGGCGACGCACCACACCAAACTGGGCAAACTCATGCCATTCCACTTGTTGCGCGCGACACCAGCGCGCCAGCGCCTTATCACGCTGGTAGGTGAAATTGTTGCCCGTTTCTTCGTGTGAATAAATAGCTGAGAATGGCTGGTGTGCAAAAATGTGCGCAAAGACCTCAGTGACTTCGCCCGTCAGGATATGCAGTTGGCCACCGCTTTTTCGTAAAGCAAGGTACAGCACACGCAGGCTCTCTAGCAAAAACTGATAATGCTGGTTCGCCGCAACAGCCTGCGCCCACAAGGATGGCTCGACCACGTACAAGCACAGCACAGGCCCTTTGCTGATTGCTGTATGTAGCGCAAGATGATCATGCAAACGCAGATCGCGTTTGAACCAAACGATGCTATATGTCATGCGGGCATTATATCAACGCCTGTTTATTTTATCCGGCATGCGCAAAAACTGGCAGGCAAGCCTGCTACTCCTGTTTAGTGGGCACCAGCTTGCTTACATCAAAGCCTTGCGCCACCAGCCGTGCGACCAGGGCATCGTACTTTTCCTTATCAACTTTTTTCGTGCGCGACAATATCCACAAGAACTCGCGCTTGGCTTCGCTGACGGCAACCAACTGATAATCCTGGTCCAGATCTATGACCCAATAATCACCCCACACCATAGGCAGAAAAGACAAAAACGCTGGCGCAAAGCGCACTTTCAACTTCGGTGAGCTTGAGTTGCCCACCTGCCTGGCCTCGCCTATAGCCTCGATGACTTCACCACCACTGCCCTGGCAACGGTTGGTGACCTGTACCTTGTCGTCCGCTAATGCTGAATACGTCGCCGAGGTAAAGCCCGTACAATTCTTCTGGAACCGATTTTCAAACTTTGCTATTTCATACCAGGTACCCATGTAGCGCGGCACATCCAGTGCGGCTATCGTCACAACCGGCTTGGCAGCAACTTGCGGCGCGTCGGCAGCATTCGCGCTAATGCTTAATGCAAACATTACCGCGCAGATGATTCTCTTCTTCATTAATACTCCAAATGATTTCATGGCAATTGCAGTTCAGTGACGGCGACGCTTGCCGGACATGCCAATATACAGCTAATTTGTAAGACGCTCACAGACGTTGGGTAAGTTCAGGCATTGACCAGCGATCATCTGTCATGATCTACCATGTCTCATGCAACAGCATGCGCTGGCTGGTACCACTCTGGAATTCATATGCCAGTCCAGTGATGGCGCCGCTTCAATATGCAAACTCCGCAACCAGACTGGCAAATTTTCATATTGCATGTTTTTCAACTGAGACATTTTGTCCTCATGTAGGGAAACAGCTTTGAGGTAGTATGCATCAGGGCGCACAGCAACACCATTATTGCGTGACAGTTGTGAACGTCTGCTTATTTCTCATCCGAATTCAGCAAATCACTATGCTGGATGCCTGAGGGGGGATGGTTTAAAAAAACGAAGCTGCTGGAGCGGTGTTTTACGGTAGTGCTCTCCACACCATAGATAGTGCCAATAACAACCTGAAAATACTCAAAATGATGGATTGGATTCCTATAGTCCTGCTGACATTCAAGCTCCTCGTGCTCGCCATAGGCATGTTCTTCGCCATCAAGTGGCATTATGACCAAGGGAAGAAAATGGCGACGAATGCGGTACTACGCGCGGGCGGCAAGGTGGCCGCAATCTTCATGTTCTCGCTCATGGGCCTGGGACTCTTCACCCTCGTCCTTGCCAGGACGTTCGGTTTGGACTTGAGTTTCCCGTGATCGCAAAGAATAGTCGGTTGATATCCAGTGATGCGGTAGCAATTCTCCGATGCGGCTATGAGGCAATGTAGGCAGGCGAGTCGTCTATATTTTTACTAGAACTCATTTCATAAATACCTTCGAAGCAGGCTCATAGAAAGAGCCAAATGTACAAAGCTTGTATATCGATCAGCACAACGATCCCAAGGAGTGAGGACACGCTTGAATTTGTTGGGCCATGCGAACAGACGTTCGACTTTCCAGCAACGCTTGTATCGACGCAAAGTGCGACCATCCTGAGTAACTGCACGTTTGCGGTTGCGTTTGTGTGGTGCGATCAGTTCTACACCTTGTTTTGCCAAGAGGCAATCGAGCGGATCACTATCGTAGGCGCGATCCCCAATAAGTCGTTTGGGTCGTCCCACCGTGATGGTTTCATCGAGCGTAGCTTCGACAAGGGTGACTTCATGTGGGCTAGCAGAAGACGTGTGCACGGCGAGTGGAAGACCAGTAGCGTCTGCAATAACCATGAGCTTCGTACCCTTGCCCCGCTTGGTCTTTCCCACTTTTGGGCCCCTTTTTTTGCCAGCACAAATGTGCCGTCTATAAAGCATTCGGATAAATCGATTTGCCCCACTTCTTCCAGATGCCGTGCCAGCGTTTCCAATATCTTGCGCAATACACCATCTTTAACCCACCGGCTAAATCGACGAAAGCAGGTAGAGCCTGATGGGAATCGGTCTGGTAAATCAGCCCAACAAGCTCCGGTACGTAATATCCATAAAATCCCGTTGAGCACCGCACGATTATCATGCACTTCGGGCCTTCCACGACCATCACTACGCCTGGTCGATTCTGGAATTAAGGGAGCTAATACGCTCCATTGATCTTCGGTTAATTCTTCTCTTCGTGTCATGCTCCAAGGTTAACATAATCCGAAAAAAGTTAACAGGCCCTATTTATGAAATGAGTTCTAGTCTGCTTCAACGAGCTGTCTCCCAGGATAAGGTCGCGGAGATAAGCCTGTCCGCCATGAAGTGGGTAAATATTCAGTGGGTAATTATTCAGCAGGTATTATGCTGGCAGTCTGTTGGTCTTGGGCAAGCTAAGTGCTGGCGAGATAGCATTTGTATAAAAAACAGACATTCCGGCGTGGTAAGGCAGGTATTTGTGATATCAGCAGGCAGGCAATTATCGGCAGGTTTATTCGTGCTAGCTCAGGTCTTGAATTGAGTCCGTAAAAAATAAACTGAACTCCAAAATCTGGTGCTCCAATTTTGGGTTCAGTTCAAGTTTGTTGAGGAACTTTTATTGAAGGCTTAAAACTCTTCCCAGCCATCGGTCGCTGTTGCCACGGGTTCTTTTCTGGGGCTACTGGTTTTGTGGTTTTGGTGACAGGTTTAGCTGTCGGTTTGGACAGCCTGCGTACCAGCGGTTTTTCAGAAACGCTGGCGACTGCGACCGGTTTTGAAGCAGGTTTGGGTACAATGACGTGGCTCTGGTCAAGTTTAAAGACACTGACTATGCGGCTCAGGTTTTCGGCCTGGTCTTGCAAGGCACCTGCAGCGGCTGCGGCCTGCTCTACCAGGGCAGCATTTTGCTGCGTCATCTGATCCATCTGGGTAACGGCAACATTGATCTGTTCTATACCGGCGCTCTGCTCGGTGCCCGCTGCGGTAATTTCACTGATGATGTCACTGACGCGTTTGACACTATCCACGACTTCTTTCATGGTTTCACCAGCCTGATCAACCAGGCGGGTACCTTGTCCTACTTTATCGACAGAATCGTTGATGAGTTCCTTGATCTCTTTGGCGGCACTGGCCGAGCGCTGCGCGAGGTTGCGCACTTCTGATGCCACTACGGCAAAGCCGCGCCCTTGTTCACCGGCACGAGCAGCTTCTACCGCTGCGTTCAGGGCGAGGATATTGGTCTGGAAGGCAATCCCGTCGATGACGGCGATGATATCGACGATTTTTTTCGAGGATTCATTGATGGAACCCATGGTATCAACTACCTGCGACACCACATCGCCACCTTTTTGTGCCACCGCAGATGCAGAATGGGACAGTTGATTGGCCTGGCGTGCATTATCGCTATTGTGTTTGATGGTAGAGGTAATCTCTTCCATCGAAGAAGCGGTTTCTTCGAGTGAACTGGCCTGGTTTTCTGTACGGTTGGACAAGTCCATATTACCTTCGGCAATTTCTTTGGTCGCCGAAGCAATTTCATCGGTGCCCTGACGTACTTCACTGACTACCTTTAGCAGGCTCTGGTTCATTTCTTTCAACGCTTGCAATAACAAACCGGTTTCATCAATGGTGTGCGACTCGATATGGCTGGTCAGGTCGCCGGCAGCCACGGTCTGAGCGACCCTGACAGCGTCTTGCAATGGCCGTGACACAATGCGCGCAATCGCGACCGCAAGCAATATGCCAAGGACGAGACTACTGACAAGCACGATGATAATCAGGGTGCGTGAAGACTCATAAGATTCCGTACCACGCTTGTAGGCATCAACACCACCCTCGACATTGGTCTTGACCATTTTATCGACGAGAGCACGGACTTTGGTATTGAGCTTGGAAGAGTCTCCACGCATCAAGGCCATGGCATCCTTGCTGTTACCCTCTTTTGCCAATGCCGCCATCTTGTCCGAGATTTGCAAATACTCGGTCATAGACTTGCTGTATTCCTCAAACTGCTTTTTTTCATCAGGATCAGAAATCAGACGTGAATACTCGGCCTCGTTCTCTTTGAGGCCGCTCACAGCTTCTTTGGTGCGGCCTATATATTTTTCGACCTCTTCGGCATTTTCAGCGGAAACCAGTTGTGCTTCCTGTGAGCGTATGCGCGATACTCTTTCCTTGATACCCATGGCGGCGTTCACGCTGGGCATCCAGTTGGTGCCCAGCTCGTAGGCGTTCTGGTTCACCTTGGCCAGCATGGTAATCGAAAATACGCCGAGGAATATCGTCAGCAGCAACAGCAAACCAAAGCCAACAAACAGCTTGGCTGAAATTTTCAGGTTATAAAAAATCTTCATCACAACTCCCGGTAAAAGGGACGACAATACGTCGAAAAAAAGTCAGTAATACGGGCCGGGTCAGACATCTCAGAATTCTTCCCAGTCTTGCTCTGTTTTGGCTGGTTCTCGCTGTTTGGATACTGCTTTTGCTGGTGGCAGTTTGCGTGTATTCGCTGCAGGTTTATCGGCTTGTGCAGATATTCTGACTGCGGGCCCGGCTACCTGTTTTTGAAAACCTGCTGCAGGCTGCACGTGATGGAGTTTGAACACCGCAACAACGCGGCTCAGGTTGGCTGCCTGTTCTTGCAGAGCCCCCGCTGCTGCGGCGGCTTCTTCCACCAGCGCGGCGTTCTGCTGGGTGACCTGGTCCATTTGTATGATGGCGGTATTGATCTGGTCTATGCCTGAGCTTTGTTCGGCACCGGCTGCCGTGATTTCGCTGATGATGTCACTGACACGCTTGACGCTATCGACCACTTCTTTCATGGTGATACCTGCTTCATCGACCAGGCGTGTACCGAGACCGACCTTTTCGACTGAGTCATTGATGAGAGTCTTGATTTCTTTTGCGGCACTGGCAGAGCGCTGCGCGAGGTTGCGCACTTCTGATGCCACCACGGCAAAGCCGCGCCCCTGTTCGCCAGCCCGTGCAGCCTCTACCGCTGCGTTCAGCGCCAGGATATTGGTCTGGAAGGCGATGCCATCAATGACAGCGATGATATCGACAATTTTTTTAGACGATTCGCTGATGGAACCCATGGTATCCACTACTTGTGATACCACACTACCGCCTTTTTGCGCAACGGCAGAAGCCGAATGCGACAACTGATTGGCCTGGCGCGCATTATCACTGTTATGCTTGACGGTAGAAGTCAGTTCTTCCATGGAAGATGCCGTTTCTTCGAGAGAACCGGCCTGGCTTTCTGTGCGGGCTGACAAATCCATATTGCCATTCGCAATTTCTGTCGAAGCGGTGGCGATCAGGTCTGTACCGGTGCGCACTTCGCTGACTACCGACAAGAGGCTGGCATTCATTTCTTTCAGGGCTTGCAGGAGTTCCCCGGTTTCGTCCCTGGTCTTGACCTGAATATCGCTGGTCAGGTCGCCAGAGGCCACCGTCTTGGCGACCTTGACTGCTTCCTGCAAGGGTCTTGCCACCACCCTGGCTATCCAGGAGGCCAGTAACAGGCCAAGTGCAATGGTCACCACGATGAGGCCGATTATCAAGGCTCGGGAGTTGGCATAGATCTGTTCGCCCATACGGTATTCAGCGATACCGCCATCGGCGTTTACCCGCACCATCTTGTCGGCTAGCGCCAGTATCTCGGCATTCAGTTTTGACGACTCGCCGCGCAAGGTGGTGCGCGCTTCTTCCATATTGCCTGCATTGGCCTGGGCGGTCAGCTTTTTTGCCTCTACTACATAGCGATCCCACAGTTTGCTGTAGTCGGCAAAGAACTTTTTTTCGTCCTCCGTGCTGATCAGTTTGACGTAGTCTGCTTCATACTTCTTGAGCTCGGCAACATAATCATTCCAGCGTTTTTCGTATTTCTTCAAATTCGCTTCATCACCTGCTGATAACACTATTTGCATTTCCTGCGTGCGCAGGCGTGAAATTCTTTCCTTCATGCCCATGGCGGCGTTCACGCTGGGCATCCAGTTGGTGCCCAGTTCCAGTGCAGTACCATTTACCCGCGACAATTGAAAGACTGAAAAGCCGCCAAGAAAAACGGTGAGTATCAGCAGCAGCATAAAGCCAACGAACAGCTTGGCAGAAATCCTCAGGTCGTAAAACAATTTCATGGTGAGTCCTTTACAGAAAAGAACAACAAAATTGCTAAGGTCAGGAAATCAGGAACAGAGGCAGGGGATGCTATAACTATATATCTAGTTGTAGAAGGAAGTGTTGCAAAATGCAAATTTCTTATTACTAATCAGCAGGACAGGTGAGAAAAGCGTGGCAAAAAAAAAGAAAGCTGACCAGCAGCTTTCTTTTTGATAATTGGCCGACTGATTGGTCAGGGCAAGAAAGTGACAACCTTGACCGTGGCATCCACCGCTGATTTTTCTATATAGCCTATGCCGGTAGGATTGGCAGCCACGGCTTTTTTTACTTCTGCACTATTGTGCAATTCCTTCGGTGCTGTACCTTTGCCGGTGAACACCAGCTTGGACCAGATGGTCTTTACTTCAGACAAGTCCTTGTCGGCGACTTTCTTGTAGAACTCTGCACGTATCGGTGAGTTGTCTGGCAAATCGACAGGAGTAAACATGGCCGACTTGCCAAGGAAAAACTGCGAAGCCTGGGTGGCTGTCATTGCCGTTGCCGGGTTGGCAGTATTCACGATCACTACCAGCTCGGCTGCTTGCACCATTGCAGTGCCAGTCATGACAGTGGCGGCCAACAAAAACTGTATCAATAGCTTATTCATCGCGCCTCCCCCCATCAGAATACAAAATCAACTGCTGCTGCAAACACGGTCACTGGACCTTTGAAACCCGGCTTGGCATTGATGAATACCCCTGGGCCATTGTCGGGTGACATCCTGTCGAGCTGCAATTTCAGTGCGGCAGATTTATGGAAATCCCAGCGTACACCTATGCTGTTGCTGCTTTGTATAGGAGATGCTGACGCCAAAGCATTGGCTCCCAGCGTATAAGGCAGCAGCGGGCCAGCTGTTGGCAAGCCAGCGACAGTGCGTGGGCTGTCCTGGGTGGCCGATGCATGGACTACATAGGGAAGGAAGGCACCCATGCGGTAGCCAAACATGGTGTACCAGGAAGTGGTGTCAGCAATAGACAGGCTGGCAGATTTACGCTTGCCATATTCTGCCTGCACTACCATGCTCTTCCAATCCACACCGAGACCGACGGAAGTGAAAGAAGCCTTGGTGTCATTCACTGCAATTGCATTTGCCCCAGAGGCAAAACCAAACTTCGTCAGGCCAGAAACCAGGGTGTTCAGGTTAGTGGAATTATCGACAGTGACATTCGCATCGACACGGCCAAAACGGAAAGTGAAAGGACCGTTTTCAGCAACGATATTGATGCTCGATACCTTTTTAAATTTCGCTGTGAAGCCACCGCGGTTGTCCGAGTCTGTGACACCATAGGCAACTTGTGCAGTCACGGAAGTATCACCAAGATTGGTCTGGTACAGCACGTCGGCACCATCCAGGCTTTCCAGCGTGACCTGGGTATACATTTCTACTGGCGGGCGCAACATGGTGTTGGCATAGCCTACATTACGGTAGTCAGAAATCATATACACAGGCAGACCGACGCGGCCCACGCGTATGTTCAGGTTGTCAGATACCTTGGCTTTGGCAAAGGCCCAGGCCAGTTCTGCACCAAAATTGTCCGTAACGTTTTTACGCACCAGACCCTGCCCCGTAAAAGACAGCCAGTCATTCATTTTTGCCGTGACCTGCAAACCAAGATTGGAATCCACCCCGGTTTTTGCGCCGCTGGTGACGCCAGCCAATTGATTTGGGCGGGCAAACTCTGCGTCAGAAGTATTGCTGCGTGTCAGTGCGGCCGTACCAAATCCGCTAACGGTGATGTTCGATGTGTCCTCAGCCCAGGCGGCTGAAACAGCGGATGCCATCGCCAATAAAGTGATAAAAGGTTTCAATTTCATGCTATCTCCTTGAAAGTTTCTTCATTGTAAGTTTTATTGAACAGACAGATTTAGACTATTTCCTCAGGGAAATCCGCAAAACAATTGCATAGTGGCAACTCGATGGTTGGCAAAAAAATAGTAATCTGTTATGTGATTTTTTGATGCCTACTAGGAGATGCTTGACGGAAACATAAACAAAAGGCCCGCCTTTTCAAATTAGGCGATGGTCAGACTTACAAAAAGTCATTTCACCATTTCTTGCACTTTCCGTGGCGAAATGCCGACAATACGCATGCTTAAAAAGCAAAAATGGCAGGTCAAAACGGCCTGCCATCACCAAATCAGTGCACGCAAATTAGTTTAAAAATCAGCCGTCACTGAAAAATTCCAGCTGCGTGCTGGTACAAAAGTATATTGATCAAATGCTGCACCCTTGCTATTTGCGGAAATGGATGTGGCATCCTGTTTGTCGAACAGATTATTGATGCCAAACTGCGCCTTCACATTTTTGAGCATCAGCCCATCGGTCTTGTAGCGATAACCGATAGTGAAATCCGTAGTTGTATAAGCCGCTATTTTGTAGGCTGACGGTTCGCCATCTTTTGCATATTGCTGGCCCGTGGTTTTTGCGATCAGTGAAGCATGCAAGCCGTTGGCCTTGTACAGCAAACCAAAAGCAGAGGTAGATTCTGGTGCCTTGGCAACCTGCAAGCCTGTGTCTTTTGTCTTGGCACTATTCAGGGAAGCATTCGCATGCACTGAGAAACCGCTACCGAGATAGTAAGTCGCCGCAGCTTCTATCCCCTTGTAGATGACACCACCCTGGTTGTAATACACGACATCATTGCCTGTGCCAGTGGATGCAATCTTGTTGTTGAAGTCTATGTAATACACATCGGCATCCAGCGTCAAATCGCGGGATTGATGAACCATGCCCAACTGATAATTGGTCGATGTCTGTGGCTTTGGTGCGCTCAGGCTGGGCGTGTTGACATAGAACATGGACAAGTCAGGCACCAGAAAGCCGCGGGCGATTTGCGTATAGGCAGACCATTCCTTGTTGATGCTGTAGTTGGCAGTCAGGAAAGGCAAGGTCGTTGTATAGGTTTGCTCTGTAACGGTCGGGATGCGGGTGGTCTGGTTGACCTTGGCATCGAGTGAGCGCTGGAAGCTGACATATTTCAAACCTGGGGTAATTGTCAGGTCTGGCATCGCGGCCCATTCAAATTCGACGAAGGGCTGATATTGCCTCCAGTTCGAGCCTTGCTCATAGGCGACATTCTTGGGTGCAGTCGATTCTTTCGGGTTGGCGACACCCAGGGTCCAGTCAAAGTCATAGGTATGGCGGTTGGTGCTGGCATTTTCCATCCATATGCCAAGACGCAGCAAGCCAGCATCAAATTGATTGCTCGCCTTCAGGATATCGCCATTCACGCGGTAGGCATTGAGCTTGTTATAACCCGGGACATTCAGATTACCTGTTACACCAGCCTTGGTGCCATTCGCAGTCGCGCCACTGGCGTCCTGGCCAGAGTAAGTGTCATTGGTATAGGAGTAGGTGTAGAGGGTATTATCGATTCCCCAGCCAGCCAGTTTTGACTGCAGGCGTATGTAGTCAAAATCCGTGTTTTTATTATTGAAGTTGTAGCCGTAATAATTCTGGCTCTTGGGATCATTATTGAGTGCATAGTTTTTGCCGAACTGCGCTACCTGGTTCAAGGTCACGCCACCTTTGTCGGCTGCATAGCTGGTGATTTTGTTGAAGGTCGAGAACACGGTCAGCGTGGTGTCCTTGCCCAGGCTGCGTTGCAGTTTGAACTGGTAATTGTCTTCGGTCACGCCGCTATAAGTCAGATAGCCATCTGTCGTCAGGCGCGAACCATTGAACATGAAACGGGTATCGCCAAAATACGAGCTGGTGCCGCTGTCGATTTGCACGCCAGTCATCCTGGTATTCCAGGAACCAAATGTGGCATAAGGCGAGAAATGAAAATCCTGCGACAACTCTTTGGAAAACAGATTGACCGAGCCACCAAATGTCGCCTGCCCCAGATTGCTGGCATTGCCAGGGCCACGTTCTATGACCATGCCACCGATGATGCGTGCCGGGAAATACGATGTGGAATGATGAGTAGGATTATTGGTGTCGCCAAAAGGAATGCCATCATAGGTGATGTTATATTCACCATCCTGAAAGCCACGCAGTGTCACCTTGGTTTCTGCCAGGCCCGGCCCATTCGGTGAGACACCGGCACCGACGCTGGGGGCGATGCGTGCCACCGCATTAAAATCTGCCAGTGGCGTCACTGATTGTTCTATGAAGGTCGCCGTGATCACGGACTGTGGCTGAGTCGCTTTCAACGACGTTTGTACTGGTGCCCGGTTACCTATTGAAGAGCCACTGATGACAACACGCGATTTGATGGCATCCGCATCCAGCGCGGATGGGGATTCTTGAACAGTTTCAGGAGCAGCAATGGCTTGCGCCATGACGTGCTGCTGTGTCATGCATGCGATGGCGAGCAACACCTGCGCCGTCATGATATGCATGGAAAATTGAACTTGCTTGCGTGTCATTATTTGCCTTCCAATGAACTTGGTGGGTAGAAAACCCGCAAGTGTAGGAAGTGCATGTGACCGGACGGTGTAAATAGCGTGACTGTTTGATGACGCAGCAACAGGCTCTGTTTGCAAAAGTTAAAAATCTTGAACTCATTGTAAATCCCGGCTTATGCCAGGTGGATCGTTGTATCGTCCTCATCTGTAAGAAATATATATAAATTTTCTTGAAGGGCACTTCCTTCTTATAATCAATTGATCTGCGTTCTGGTAGCATTAATTGCACTATTGGCAAACAATTTAGACTATTTCCCATAAGACGGAGTCCATGAATGGCTGCAATCAGGAAATCAGGCACCGTGCTGGCAATGTCGCTGGTGCTTGTGCTGCCATGCCTGCATGCACATGCCGATCAACTGGCTGCCGAAAAATGGCTGCGCGAAGAATTCAGGATATCCACCTTGTCTGCTACCCAGCAGATGGACGAGATGCGCTGGTTCATTGCAGCGGCGGACAAACTGAAGCGGGCCGGTGTCAGCGAGATCAGGGTGGCGTCTGAAATCATTGATACCCATGCCTATGAATCCACCGTGCTGGCAAAAGCCTTTTTCGAGATTACCGGCATCAAGGTCATTCATGAAACCATGCCTGAGGGTGAGCTGGTTGAGCGTCTGCAAAAAGCAATCTATGCCGACAAGAGCAGCTACGATGGCTGGATCTCCGACTCTGACCTGATAGGCACGCATTACCGCTACGGGGTCATCGAGCCCTTGTCGGATTATATGAAGGGTCAAGGCAGGGAATACACCAACCCCGGCCTCGACATCAAGGACTTCATCGGTACCAGTTTTACGACTGCACCCAATGGCAAACTCTACCAACTGCCAGACCAGCAATTTGCCAATCTCTACTGGTTCCGGGCTGACCTGTTTGCCCGCAAGGACTTGCAAGAGCAATTCCGGCAAAAGTATGGCTATGAACTCGGCGTACCGCAAAACTGGTCGGCCTATGAAGACATCGCAGAATTCTTCAGCAAGGATGTCAAAACCATAGACGGCAAAGCTATCTACGGTCACATGGACTATGGCAAGCGCGACCCTTCGCTGGGCTGGAGGTATACCGATGCCTGGTTGTCGATGGCAGGCGCGGCAGACCGTGGCATACCAAATGGTTTGCCGGTCGATGAATGGGGTATACGTGTCGCCAGTGACAAATGCACGGCAGTAGGTGCCAGTGTTGCCAGAGGTGGTGCCACCAATTCACCAGCGGCAGTGTATGCACTCAGCAAATACCTGGAATGGCTGAATAAATATGCGCCGCCGCAAGCCAGGCAATTGAATTTCAGCGAGGCCGGGCCAGTGCCGGCGCAGGGGCAGATTGCCCAGCAAATATTCTGGTACACCGCTTTCACTGCCGCCATGATCAAGCCTGACTTGCCGGTCATGAATGCTGACGGCAGCCCCAAATGGCGCATGGCGCCATCTCCGCATGGTGCCTACTGGAAAACCGGCATGCAAAATGGTTACCAGGATGTGGGTTCATGGACCTTCTTCAAATCCACACCAGAACAACGCAAGGCCGCTGCCTGGCTGTATGCGCAATTCGTCACTTCAAAAAGCGTGTCGCTGAAAAAATCCATCGTCGGCCTGACCTTCATACGTGAATCCGACATACGTCATGAGTACTTCACAAAAAATGCCTATCGTTACGGCGGCCTGATCGAGTTCTACCGCAGCCCGGCCAGGGTGGCATGGACACCAACCGGGAATAATGTGCCGGATTACCCAAAACTGGCAAGCCTGTGGTGGAGCAATATCGCCCCCGTAGTGCAAGGCGAGATCAGCCCACAAATAGCGCTCGACAAACTGGCCGTACAGATAGACCAGGTCATGGCGGAACTGCAAAGCAAGGGTATGAAGAATTGCCCGCCAAAACTGAATCCCGTGCGTGATACAGCAAAGTACCTGACCGACAAGGGCGCACCATGGAAAAAACTGGCGGTGGAAAAACCCAAAGGCGAAACCATTGCCTACGACAAGTTATTGCAAGCCTGGCGCGAGGGCCGTGTTAAATAATATGCCTTAAATCACATCGGTCAGGCTGGTGATGGATGGAGTAATGAAAGAAAGGGAAGCTGTGTTCCTGCGTAAAAATCTGAGCCTGATTACCGTTACGATACTGATCGTGTCGGCCATCCTGGCGCAGTCATACTGGAGTGCCCGGCAAGATAGGGAATTGACGCTGGAAGCAGAGCGCAGCAATGCCCATGTAGCCGTGCGCCTGCTTGAAGAACATGTGGCCCAGACCATGCAGGATGGCGTGCAAAAAATTGATACTGCTGCCATTGCCGCTGCCTCTTTCACGGACGTTGGTGTTGATATCCAGCATTTCATCAATAATTATGATGCCCAGGATTACCGCTATATCAAGGCTTTGCGCTACATAGACCTGGCTGGTAATAGCTGGGTCAGCTCGCCTGATTTTCCATCGCATCAAATGTCAGTTGCTGACAGGGATGATATTCATTTCCTCATGCAACATCCTGAATATAAAGAGGTCGTCATCGGTAGCCCGTATGAAAGCCGCTACGACAGCCAGCTGGTCTTGCCTATCGCGCGCAATGTGTTTGATAAGAAGGGTAAGCAGGTGGCAATGATCAGCACTGACCTGCGCATCGCTTACTTTGCCGAGCTGTATGCGAATGTGGCAAAAGAGAATAATGCGATGCTGGCCCTGATTGCCAATGCTGGTTTTATCATCGTTCGCTCCCCGTTTGAGGCGCGCTATGTGAACCGCGATATCAGCAAGGAGCCTGCGACACACAGGCTGGCCAGCCAGGACAAGGAAGGCAGTTTCACTGACCCTGAATGGCTTGATGATGAGTTTGAGCGTCTGTATGCGTATCGCAAGGTCAGCGGTTTCCCGCTCAGCGTCGTATATGGGCGTGATCTTGAAAGTATACTCGCCCCCTGGCACCAGCGCCTGCAAACCAGGGCCATCTTTACTGCGGTGGTGGTCTTGCTACTGCTCGGTGTCATGGCCATGCTGGCCAGACAATTCCATAAATTGCGGGTGTCTGAAGCGACCCTCAGAAATGCCGAATATAAATTTTCTGAAATTTTTGAACGTTCGCCACTGGCGATTTCCCTGGTCAATCTGCACACCCGGAAAATCGATGCTGTCAATGATGCCTGGATACGATTATTTGGCTACCGTCAAGAAGACATCGTCGGTCCTGAAGAACAGTACCTGAAATATTTTTGGGTAGATAAAGAAGAGTTACGCAGCTTTGTCTCACTCTTGCGCACTGAACCGCAGATAGATCATTTTCAGGCGAGACTCAGGCATGCTGACGGCAGCATCAGGGTTTGCCTGCTGTCCTCGCGCACTTATATGGCGGATGGTGAAGCTCGTTACATCGTCACCCCGCAGGATGTGACACGCCAGCTCGCCGCAGAGCAGGACTTGCTGAACCTGAATGCCTCGCTCGAAGACCGGGTTGCCAGGCGTACAGAGAACCTTGAGCGCTCGAATGCAGAACTGGCAGAAGCCCTGAATTCGCTGCAACTCATGCAAGGTGAATTGATACGCCAGGAAAAACTGGCCTCGCTGGGTTCGCTGGTGGCGGGTGTGGCGCATGAACTCAATACCCCGATAGGCAATAGCGTGACCGTTGCCAGTACCCTGCAAGACCAGGCCAGGGTATTTCAGGGCGAATTGCAGCAAGGGGCAATCAAACGCAGTGCCTTTAACGCTTTCCTGGAGAGCACCATTTTTGGTGCTGATGTCTTGATGCGCTCTCTGCAGCGTGCTTCTGAACTGATACGCAGCTTCAAGCATGTGGCGGTCGATCAGTCCAGCGATATGCGCAGGCAATTTGACTTGAGGCAGGTAGTGGAAGAAATCCTGCTGACCAATTCATCCCTGTATGCCAAGACCGGCTTTGCAATGCAAACCGATTTGCAGGCAGATATACGTATGGATAGTTATCCTGGCGCGCTGGGACAAATCATAGGAAATTTCCTGACCAATTCCATCCGGCACGGTTTTGAAGGACGCAGCAGCGGCATGATGTGCCTGAGTACCAGCCTGCTGGACCAGGATCATGTCAAACTTGAATTCAGGGACAATGGCAGCGGGATCGCGCAAGAGCATTTGACGAAAGTCTTTGATCCCTTCTTTACCACCAAGTTAGGCCAGGGTGGTTCTGGCCTGGGCATGAATATAGTCTATAACCTGGTGAGCAAGATACTCGGTGGGAAAATCCAGGTGCACAGTGAAGCTGGCGAGGGCAGCTGTTTTACTGTCATCGTGCCTTTAATTGCGCCGGTAGCGGAAGAAAAAACCAAGCCCCAGCCCTGATCCTGATCCTGATCTTGAGACAGGGACTGGGGTAGTATTAAAAAAGCGATAACCCAGATTTACTTGTTGCTGCACTCCGTCTTATTGCCCTGCATGCGGCACTCAGTAATCAGCTTGCCCTGCTTGTTCCAGGCCTGGACTTTCCAGCTTTGCTGTTCACGCTCCATGGTCATGAAGCCGACTTCATTCGAATTGCTGAAGTAATCCAGTTTTGCCTCGGTATACGGTGTGGAATTGGCTGCCAGTGGCACAGGCAGCGGCGTATCAAGCGAAGAGCCACCATTCCCTGAAACAAATTGCACAGGATGATCAGTACTGAAAGTCAGCGCTTCAAACAGATGCACATGACCGGACAAGGTCGCCTGTACTTTGGAAGGGAACAGGCGTGTGGTATTCAGGGTTTGCATGATGTCTTGCATGGCGAGATTGCCAGGGAAGATATTCAGCGGCCCGTCTTTTTTACGTTCAGCAGCAAAGGCCAGCACTGGGTGGTGGTCGATGAAGATATTGAAGTCTGCACTTTCTGCCAGCTTGTTGACGGTCTTGAACTGCTCCATATATAAAGAATAGGCAGCATCGGTTTTTGCAAGTGGTTTGATAGGTACTTTGGCTGAATCAAAGATGATCAGTTGCGCCTGCTCGCTGCCTATACGCCCCAGCGGTACGGCATAAGGGTCGCTATAGTCGCCACGTATATCATTTGCTTCATCGACACAGTCACGTCCTCTCTTCAAAGGGCGCGGGTCCATCAGACGCCACCAGCCCTGGCCTGCACGGACACATGTTTCATGATTGCCGCGCACAACGACCCACGGTGCAACCTTCAGCAAAGCTTGCGCAGGCGTGAAGAAATCTGCCTGCCAGGTATCCCAGCCATAACCCCATGGGCTGCCTGCACATTCCTTATTACCCTCAGGGCAGGCATTTTCACGGTAATGGTAATCACCGACATGCACAACCAGGTCAGGCTTGAAGCGCGCTGCGGTTTCCACCATTTCACGGAAAGCCCATTTCTCGCTGTCATTGCATGACTGGAAGTAATTGTCAGCCACTTTCAAACGGCAACCGGTATCGCCAATGACGATGATTTTTTGTGCGACCGGTTTTGGTATCGGTAAATCCCGTCCGCCTACGCTGGCTGTTTTGGTCGCAGGCAGCAAGGGTGCTTCACAAGTCAGCACAGGGAAATCGGAAGGCTTGCTGTCTTCCGGTTTGCTGGCTGTCTTGCGCAAAGGCAGGGTATTTGCCGCAGCCCTGTGGTTCATCGCAACCAGATTGCCATCCTGCACCAGGGCAGGACAGATATTGTCGGTCGTGACAGCGCGGGCAATCGCCTGGCCATTTTCACCCAATACTACCCAGGCAGCCTGTATTTTTGCATCGTGTTGCGTAGGCAGGCTGCTACAGGCCGCCAGCAAGCTGCTGATGGCAGCGATAGCGAATAGTCGTCGTCCTGGCAAGCTATGTGTGTGCATATTGTTCTCCATCTTTTATTTCAATCCCAATGTCTCGTAGGCCAGTCTCTTGAAGTCAAAAGAGAACGGATGCCAGAAGCTCATCAATCTTTGTGTCATCAATACCCCGGCGATATTGTGGCGTGGTGATATCCACCAATGCGTGCCAGCGATACCACCCCATTCAAATTCGCCAACGGAAGCTGGTGGGTCTATCGATGAAGGTTTTATTGTTACCGCGCCACCGAGGCCAAAGCCCTTGCCAGGTACATCACCAACGCCAGGAAAAGCAATGCCTGTACCAGCAGGCAAGTGGTTTTGCATCATCAATTTGATCGTTTCTG
Source organism: Undibacterium sp. KW1 (assembly GCF_009937955.1). Taxonomy (NCBI): domain Bacteria; kingdom Pseudomonadati; phylum Pseudomonadota; class Betaproteobacteria; order Burkholderiales; family Oxalobacteraceae; genus Undibacterium; species Undibacterium sp. KW1. The sequence continues at coordinate 6,538,168 of NZ_AP018439.1, forward strand.
GCCTCAGCAAGGTATCGCCATCGGGCATGAAGCTGCGCATCAGTGAAAGCATATCCTGCATGCTTGATACCAGTCCACCACCGCCGGACAGGCGTGCTACTGGCGAGGTGAATGCGCCGGGGTAAGGTGATTTGTCGAGCTTGCGCAAGCCACGCTGCAAGATATTTTGCGGGTCCGTACCGGCATAGTAAGACGCCAGCCTGGCTAGCTTATGCGCAGGCACGACAAAGCTGGTGTCATGCATGGCCAGGGGATTGAATAAGCGCAACTGCAGGAAGCGTTCAAAGCTCATGCCACTAGCCACTTCGACCAGGCGCGCCAACACATCGGTGGCTATCGAATATTCCCAGTCTTCACCAGGATGAAAGCTCAGCGGCAATTCTGCCAGCACATCCATCATCTCAGCCAGAGTAGTAAAGGCATTCATGACCCGCTTTTCATTGTAGGCCTTGTACATGACCGTACCATGATCCAGCAAGCCATAACTGAGGCCAGCGGTATGGCAAAGCAAATGCCTGATGGTGATCTTGTTGCGGGCTGGCTCGGTATCGTCAATACGGGTCGCACCGGGTTTGAGCACCTGCAGGTGCGCGAGCTGAGGCAGGAATTCTTCGGCAGGTTGATCGAGTTCCAGCTTGCCGTCTTCCATCAACAGTAGCACAGCCACTGAGGTAATCAGCTTGGTATTGGAAAACACGCGGAACAAGTGGTCATCGCGCATAGCCGTCTGGCTCTCGCGGTCAGCCCAGCCTGTACTATGCTGGTGCACCAGTTCACGTCCAACAAGCACCGCAGTCGAGACACCGGACAGGATTTGCCTATCTACATATTTTTGCATCGCTGCGTTAACTGCGCTGAAATCGTAAGTCATTTGCCAAATATTGAAGCTACAAAGGGTATATCCTACCCTCAACTCAACATATACTGCCAGCTAAAGAATACGGTCAGACCGACGATGATGGTCGCTAACTGATGCCTGGTCACCGCGCACAGCAAGGCTGCCACAGTTGCTGCCACCAGTTGCGGATTACGCCAGCTCAATTCCAGTTCCTTGCCATGCGGCGACAAAATCATGGGAACGATGATGGCTGTCAGCACAGTCACAGGCACAAACTCCAGCGCCTTTTTGAGATTACCGGAAAATGCAACGCGGTCGCCAAGGATAAAGATGAGGGCTTTGACCAGAAAGGTGATGATAGCCATGCCGAGTATGGTCAAAGTGATATTCATGCCTGCTCCACGGTGATTTGTTCTTGCTTATTATCTTGTCTGGTGAAGCGCGACGCCAGCATGCCAGTCGCGACCCCAAAGGCAATCGCCACCAGCAAACCCAGCTTATAGGGCAAATGTTGCAAGACATAGGCCGTGCTGCCAGCAACGATGGCTGCCAGCAAATGCGGGCGCTTGAACAATTGCGGCACGACGATAGCAATAAAAGTTGCCACCATGGCAAAATCCAGACCCAGGGTCTGCAACTGCGGGAATATCGCCCCGAACATCAGGCCTATCAGCGTCCAGACTTGCCAGTTGACATACATGGACAAGCCAGAACCCAGGAAATACCAGTGCCCCAAAGCATCTTGCGGATGCTGGCGGTAATAGCGATCTACTACGGCAAAGGTCTCGTCAGTCAACAAGAAGCCCAGCGCCCAGCGCCAGCGTCTTGGTAAATGACGTACATGTGGCATCAGGGCCGCTGCATACAGCATATGGCGCAGGTTAACGATGAAGGTCGCCAGCCAGATCACCAGCATGCCCGTGTGGCTGGCAATAAGACCCGTGGCAATAAACTGGCTGGACCCGGCAAACACCGCCAGCGACATCAACTGCCCCTGCCAGGCTTGCATTTGTGCTGTGGCGACCAGAGTGCCAAAGATCATGCCGAAAGGGGCTGCACCTATCAGCATGGGGATGGTGTCGCGGACGCCGGCGGTGAAGTGCTTCGTTCTTGAGGATGAGGGCATGGGGTGATTCCATATTGCATTGTGATTGAATGGGATCTTGCCTGTTAATTGGGGAATGGGCTTGTACGTTCTTGCGGTTTGGGGGCGTTATTTGAAATAAAGAATTTACTTATGCACCTTACCTGGCTGAAAGTAAATTAAATGACTCTAAATGTTAGTTACGTCATTCCAGCGTGGGGTTAGCTGGAATACAGCGGGCTGGCGCTCCAGCGGCGTTCGCGGCATATCGGACAACACATTAAATTCAGAATCGTGAATTTATGAGTTAAGTATTTCAAATACCATTATCAGTCACTCACGATTGCCGGTCGGGGGTAGCCCGACAGCTACATACCTTTCTTGCGTCGCCAAGAAAGGTATGCCAAAGAAGGCGACCCAGGCGTCGCTGCCCCCTAAAGGGGGTTCCCTTTGCTGCAAGTCAAAAAATGGGAAATGCCCGAAACTCGCTTCGCTCAAACAACGGTCATTTCTTAATCCATTTTCTGCCTCGCAGCAAAGGCATCGACACATGGGAACTGCGAAAATCAACAACAACGTCAATACGACCGTTAATTGCTTTACTTAATACACGAATGGTCGAACCATCAAAAGTAAATTCAAACCCGCCATCTCCCCGGCGCGACCCCAAACGCCTTCTTAAAATGCCGCGTGAAATGACTCTGGTCCGCAAACCCCGTCATCGTTGCTATCTCAGTCACCGACAAATTCTGCCGCAGCAGACTCTGTGCACGGTTCAGTCGAAGTTGATTACGCCAGGCATGTGGTGGCATACCAGTCGTACGGGAGAACAAACGGGCGGCGTAAAAGGATGAAAGGCCTACCTCTTGCGCCAGTTCAGTCAGGCTGATCGCAGCGCTGAGGTCTTCGCTAAGCCTGGATTTCATCATTTCTACCCTGACGGCGTCGGGCAAGATAGTTTGTATGGTCGGACGGCTGCGGGCGTAGCGCGACAGCATCAGGGCAAAGCCTGCCGTCAGGGCGTTTTCGGCTGCAAGTGGATCACTACCCGCTTCCAGCAAACGGTGTGCAAAGGCAAGTTGGGCAGAGACTTCGGCATCCTCGATTACGCCATCAGGTAACCAGGGGACACCGACAGCGCTGCCTGCCATGTCGCTGGCGAGCTGCTGCATCCACTCTACCGAAGGGTAAAAGGCGCGGTAGGCCCAGCCATGCTCAGTGGCCCTTTCACCCGTATGCACTTCGCCGGGATTGATAGCAGCGATGCAGCCAACCGAGGCCAGGCAACGGCTGCCGCGATAGCGGTAGGTTTGTGCGCCTGACTGTATGACGGGGATGGAAAAGCCTTCATGCCAGTGCGGGGCAAATTCTTGCGCGAAGTATTCAGCCGTCAGCAACTCAGCATCTGGCAGCAGCGGGCTGCGCCAGAAATGGGCATCGTCACGGAAGGTTGCTGGTTTGTCCATACACAAAGAAATGCTGTAAAGGTTTGATTATTAAGGGCTATTCTATACTTAGTCGGTAAATCTTACATTTGACACCACCATACATTTGCCTGAAACCTGTGCATTTGCAAAATCTTGTATGCAGGTTTGCAGGCAAGCGCGCATTCATTTTTATCTGATGCTGGAAAACAACGCAAAACAGTCACATGAAAAATTTAAATGATTTCTTCCAATTTGATATCGGGCAAACAAATTCCACCTTGTACTAAATGACAGATAGATTTTGAAATTGTGCGTTGCCGCCACTTATAATGTCAGGCGTATGTCCGCCATGTTGTTGCCGTGATGTACAGCAACAGGCTTACTCCCTACTCTAGAATCTTGAATACCGGATGGAAAGGTCAAAGTGACTTCTGCTGATGCGCCCATAGTACCCAGGCTGGAACTGACCGATATCTGTAAACGCTATCCGGCGGTGGTTGCCAATGATGGCGTCAAACTGCAGGTGGCACCGGGTGAAATCCACGCGGTGCTGGGTGAAAATGGCGCAGGCAAATCGACGCTGATGAAAATCATCTTTGGTGCCGTCAAGCCAGATTCAGGCACGGTGCGCTGGAATGGCCAGGAAGTCAGGGTAGCGACACCACAGGATGCGCGCAAGCTGGGCATTGCCATGGTGTTCCAGCATTTTTCCCTGTTTGATACCCTGACCGTGGCCGAGAATATCGCCCTGGGTCTGGACCAGCATGTGAATATGCTGGAGCTGTCCGAGCAAATCGCCCAGACCGGTGAAAACTATGGCCTGGAGCTGGAACCACACCGCCATGTACATACCTTGTCAGTTGGTGAAAGGCAGCGCGTGGAAATTGTGCGCGCCCTGCTGACCAAACCGCAATTGCTGATACTTGATGAGCCAACCTCGGTACTGACGCCGCAAGCCGTACAAAAACTGTTTGTCACCCTGCGCAAGATTGCTGCTGAGGGTTGCAGCATCCTGTACATCAGCCACAAGCTTGATGAAATCCGTGAACTCTGTCATAACGCCACCGTCATGCGTACAGGCAAAGTCACAGGCCATTGCGACCCGGCGCAGGAAACTGCCGCCAGCCTGTCGCGCATGATGATAGGTGAGGACTTACCTCCATCTGCCCATACAGAGCCAGTCACCCTGGGTGAGTCGCGCTTGTGCATCAGGCAATTGAGCCTGCCCAAGGCACATGCGTTTGCCACTGCACTCGAAGACATACATCTGGAATTATTTGGTGGCGAAATTGTTGGCATCGCTGGTGTATCCGGCAATGGCCAGCAAGAACTGCTGGCCGCATTGTCGGGCGAAGACAGGCGCGCCGCGCCGCAAATGATAGAACTCAAAGGCAAGCCAGTAGGCAACCGCGGCCCTGAGAGCAGGCGCAAGCTGGGCCAGAGCCTGGTGCCGGAAGAGCGCCTGGGCCGTGGCGCAGTACCTGAGATGAGCCTGACTGCCAATATGCTGTTGTCGCACCAGCACGCGCCCTTCATCAGCAAGGGTATGATCAATTTTCGCCATACGATACAGGCAGCGGCAGACATCATCGCCCGCTTCCGTGTCAAGGCTGGTGGGCCTGCGGCACTGGCGCGCAGCCTGTCGGGTGGCAATCTGCAAAAGTTTATTGTGGGTCGTGAAATTACACGCCAGCCCGATGTCTTCATCGTCGCCCAGCCAACCTGGGGTGTTGATGTAGGTGCGGCAGCGCAAATCCATGATGAGATACGCAAGCTCAAGCAGGCGGGTTGCGCGGTGCTGGTGATTTCGGAAGAGCTCGATGAATTGTTTGAATTATGTGACCGCATGCATGTGATCGCTAAAGGCCGTTTGTCGCCATCAATAGCAACTGCCAGTGCGACCAGGGAAAAGATAGGATTGTGGATGAGCGGTTTGTGGGAAGAATGGACAACGGCAGAAACTGTGTCCCTCGGTAAAACCGGTGGCGGTGGCAGCCGCAAAAAGAAACCATACATCAACGAGCGGGGTGAGCATGCTTAAGCTGGAATTGCGCGCTGCCAGCTCGCGCAGCATGGCCTACCTTTCTCCTGTGCTGGCTTTGCTGCTGACGATCTTTTTGGGTGCCCTGTTATTCATGGCACTGGGCAAAAACCCTTTGACTGGCCTGCAGGTATTTTTGATAGAGCCGATACGCAGCAAGACTGCCATCGCCGAATTATTATTGAAGACCACGCCGCTGGTCTTGTGCGCGCTGGGGCTGTCGGTCTGCTATCGCGCCAATGTCTGGAACATCGGTGCCGAGGGACAGTTGATCGCCGGCGGCCTGGCTGCGGGCAGCACCATCTTGTTTTTTGATACCGGCACGCCAGGTTTGTCGGGCGGCATGGTCTTGTTGCTGGCAACCTGCGCGGGGGTGCTTGGTGGCGCTTTATGGGCATCCGTCACTGCCTTGCTGCGTGACCGTTTCAATGCCAATGAGATACTGGTGTCGCTGATGCTGACCTATATCGCGCAATTGCTGCTGATGTATGCCGTCAATGGCCCGCTGAAAGACCCACATGGTATGAACTTCCCGCAGTCCAAGGTGTTTTCCAGCGATTATCTGTTGCCCCACCTGTTCTCGGGCAGCCGCCTGCATATAGGCTTTATCGCCATGCTGGTCGCCAGTGGTTTGATGGCAGTGTTTGTGTATCGCAGCTTTGCTGGTTACCGCTTGACGGTAGGCGGACTGGCACCGCTGGCAGCGCGTTATGCAGGTTTCTCCAGCCGCCGTGCCTTGTGGACATCCTTATTGATATCTGGCGGTTTCGCTGGCATGGCGGGTGCGTTTGAAGTGGCCGGGCCGATAGGGCAGGTCTTGCCGTCCATCTCGCCCGGTTATGGTTTTGCTGCCATCATCGTCGCTTTCATAGGCCGTCTGAATCCCATAGGCACCATCTTTGGTGGCCTGGTGCTGTCGCTGTTTTACCTCGGTGGCGAAATGGCGCAATCGCGCCTGGGCCTGCCTTCTGCCATCACTGGCCTGTTCCAGGGCATGCTGCTGTTTTTGCTGCTCGCTTGCGACACCCTGATCAATTACCGCCTGCGCTGGCAGAAATAAACAATCATGGAAAATTTTGCTGCCCTGATCGCCGCCTCCATCAACTCTGGCACACCCTTACTGATCGCTGCTTTGGGTTTGCTGATCAATGAACGTGCAGGCGTGCTCAATCTTGGTGCCGAGGGTATGATGCTGGTGGCTGCCATCACCGGTTTTGCCGTGGCCCACCAGACCCATCTACCCTGGCTGGGTTTTGTTGCAGGCGCCGTTGCCGGCATGTTGATGGCCTCGCTGTTTGCCTGGCTGGCACTGGTGCTGGCAACCAACCAGGTAGCAACTGGCCTGGCCCTGTCCATCTTTGGTACCGGCCTGTCGGCCTTCATCGGACAGTCATTTGTCGGCCAGTCTTTGCCTGCCGGGCCACATGGCGTCGCCTTTTTATCGGACATCCCCTTCCTCGGCAAAGCCTTTTTTGATCAGCATCTGGCCGTGTATTTTGGCCTTTTGCTGTGTGCAGGCATCATCTGGTTCCTGCAACGCAGCCGTGCTGGCCTGGTCTTGAAGGCGGTCGGGGAATCGCCAGAATCTGCCCATGCACTGGGTTACCCCGTGCGCAAGATACGTTATCTGGCGCTGCTGTTCAGTGGAGCTTGCTGTGGTATCGCCGGGGCTTACCTGTCTGTCGTGTATACACCGATGTGGGTGGAAGGCCTGGTCGCCGGGCGTGGCTGGATCGCACTGGCGCTGACGACTTTTGCCACCTGGCGTCCGGCACGGGTCTTGCTGGGTGCTTTACTGTTTGGCAGCGTGACGATCTTGCAGTTCCATTTCCAGGCGATAGGCATTGCCATCCCCTCGGAAATTTTATCCATGCTGCCCTATTTGGCAACGATTATCGTGCTGGTGCTGATCTCGCGTAACCCTGACTGGATACGCCTGAACATGCCAGCCTCCCTGGGCAAGCCTTTCCGCCCGGGGTCTGCTTAAGTATTGATAGAGATGTCATTTGCTGTGCGTTTTTTTGATTACAACTGAAATTCAGACGAAGGAAGCTACCCATGAAAATTACCCGCAGAAAAACCCTGGCAGCCGCGCTGTCCCTGGCTATTGTCGGTCTTGCTGGTTGTGGCCAGAAAGAAGAAAACAAATCCGCCAGCGCCAGCGCAGCAGCGCCTGCACCAGCCAGTACCGCTGCCGCACCTGCTGCGGCAGAACCGCTGAAAGTCGCTTTCGTCTATGTAGGCCCGGTCGGTGACGCAGGCTGGACTTATGCCCACGATGCAGGCCGCAAGGCAGTGGAAGCCAAGTTTGGCGACAAGGTGAAAACCAGCTTCGTTGAAAACATTCCTGAAAGTGCCGCCGATGCAGAACGCGTCTTCCGCGACCTGGCCACACAGGGTAACAAAGTCATCTTCGGCACCACCTTCGGTTACATGGAAGCCATGCTCAAAGTCGCCAAGGATTTCCCCGATGTGAAGTTTGAACACGCCACCGGCTATAAAACTGCTGAAAATCTCGCGCAATATGATGTGCGTACTTACGAAGGCGCCTACCTCGCCGGTATCGCTGCTGGCAAGATGAGCAAGTCTGGCAAGCTCGGTGTGGTCGCCTCCCTGCCTATTCCTGAAGTGCTGCGCAATATCAATTCCTTCACCCTCGGTGCCCGCTCTGTGAATCCCAAAGCCACCACCAAGGTAGTCTGGGTCAATAAATGGTTTGACCCAGGCAAGGAACGCGAAGCCGCCACCACCCTGATAGGCCAGGGCGTTGATGTGCTCATGCAAAACACTGACTCTGCCGCCGTCGTGCAAACTGCAGAAGAAAAAGGCGCATATGCCTTTGGCTGGGACAGCGACATGAGCAAGTTCGGCGCCAAAGCCCACCTGGCAGCATCCGTCATCGACTGGGGTGTGTATTACACCAAGCGCGTCGATGAAGTGCTCAACAAAACATGGAAATCAGACACCACCTGGTGGGGCCTCAAAGAAAACATGATAGACCTCAAAGCCTTCAACGCAAGCCTGTCAGACGAAGTCAAGAAACTCATCGCCGACAAACGCCAGGGCGTCATTGACGGCACGGGCCCGATCTGGAAAGGACCTATCAAGGACAATACCGGTAAGGAAGTACTGGGCAAGGATGCGGTGGCGGATGACAAGTTCCTGCATGACATCAAGTTTTATGTCGAGGGTGTTGAAGGGAAAGTGCCGGGTTGATGTAGGGAAAACCTTTAGCGTACGCTATGTTTTAGTTCCCTCCCTTTCAAGGGGAGGGTTAGGGTGGGGATGGTTTTCGGTTAATTAACCTATAATCAAATTGTTAGGGAACCCCATCCCAACCCAACCTTCCCCTTCAAGGGGAAGGAGTCACTTTAATCCCACTTTGCCGGGCTAAGGTTCATCAACCAAGCTACGCGAGTGCTTTACACCATCACCTTAGCCGAAGCCTCTGCCACTATCCTTCGTAACCATTGCACCTCCGCCGCCGCATGCGCACGTTCATGCCAGAGCATGAAGAACTTCATCTTGGGTACGGTAATCGGCATGGGCAAGACTTCTATCGGCCAGTCTTTCGAGCATTGCACGGCGAAGCTGCGGCTGGTGGTGAAGATGAGATCGGTGCGTGAGAGTACATAGGGCACCATGCCGAAGTAGGGGATGGTCATCTGTATCTTGCGCTTCAGACCCTGCTCTGCGAGCGCGCTATCGATGATGCTGCGGTGGCCCATCATGTAGGGCGTGGGGGCGAGGTGAGCCATTTCCAGGTAATACTTGATCGACAAACCCTTGCTGACTACCGGGTGTTTACGGTTGACCATGCACACTACTTCATCTTCAAACAATTGTGCCAGATGCAGATGAGGTGGCAAGTCTGGCCAGTTGCCGATGACGCAATCAAGCTCACCACTTTCGAGACCAGCGGCATAGTCAAAACCGGCATTCAGGGCATGTACGGTCAGGCCAGCATTGGGAGCTTGTTCGCGCAGTTTTTCAATAATCAGTGGAATCAGCAGAGCGCTCAGGTAATCCGGTGCACCGAGCTGGAATATGCGCTGGCTCGAAGCAGGCATGAAAGCCGGTGCCGGGCTGGCGATGCTTTCCAGTACATTCAAACCCTGGCGAGCCAGCAACAAGAGTTCTTCACCACGCTCGGTCGCGGTCATGCCATTCTTGCCACGCACCAGGATGGCGTCTCCGGTAATTTCGCGCAGGCGTTTCAGCATATTGCTGATGGCGGGTTGTGATTGCCCCAGCTTCATCGCGGTGCGGGTGACGCTGCGCTCGGTCAGCAGGGTATGCAAGACACGCAAGAGATTGGTGTCGAGCTGATCGACCAGGCGCTGGTTCATGCCGCAACCCCTGGCTGGGGCAAAGCCAATACATCACCATCCACAAATACCAGCATCTGGCCAGCTTCACATTGCGTCCAGCTTTCATTCGTGGTCAGGGGTTCGGTAACGATGATGGCGACCTTGTCGGCTGGCGTAGTGACTTGAGAAAAATCCACAGCCACGTCTTCATCCGTCAAGGCGGCTGTGCTGAAGGGATGCTGGCGCACGATGTAGTACAGCTTGGTCGAACAATGGGTGAACAGGGCTTCGCCATTCGACAGCATCATGTTGAAAGTACCATAGCTGGCGATTTCTGCCGTAATCTCATACATGAACAGCGCCAATTGTTGCACAGATGGTAATTGCTCGCCAAAATGGCGGCGCATACGTTGCAACAGGTAACAGAATGCCCGTTCACTGTCGGTATTGCCCACCGGCTGGAAGCTGCCATCCAGCACGGGTGAAAATTCCTTCAGATCGCCATTATGGGCAAATACCCAGTAACGTCCCCAGCATTCACGTACAAAAGGGTGACAGTTTTCCAGGCTGACCTGGCCCTGCGTGGCCTTGCGTATGTGGGCGATGACATTCCTGGATTTGATGGGATAACGTTTGATGAGCTCAGCCACCGGTGATTCTACCGCTGACTGGTGATCAACAAACAGGCGTACGCCGCTGCCTTCAAAGAAAGCGATACCCCAGCCGTCCTTGTGCTCGTCCGTCAAACCACCGCGTGTTGCAAACCCGGTAAAACTGAAAACGATATCAGTCGGGGTATTGCAGTTCATTCCTAGTAATTGACACATGATGCATATAGTGAAAACAGTTTGCACATACCTTACCATAGGCAAACCCACTTATTATTCCCATCTTTATAAGATTTTGAAGTTTGCTTATGTTATTTGTTGTCAGATTTACCGACAAAACAACGATGCGCCATGTCCGCACCGACTATATGGCTGCTCACATAGACTGGCTGGCAGCGCGTCAGGCACAAATCAAGGTGGCCGGCTCATTGCGCCATGATGCCAATGACTACCCCATAGGTGCTTTATGGATCATCGAAGCCAAAGACCGGGCGGAAGTGGAAAACCTGTGGCGAACTGACCCTTTCTGGCTTCACGGTATGCGCGAAAGTGTGGAAATTTTGCACTGGTCCAAGGCATTTCCAGAGGCGATGGTGGCAATTTGAGGCAGTCTTCAGGGGGCTTTTACTATTTTGATAGCAAGTTGGCAGTGAGCTCACAACATGCCCGTGGTAAATGTTTTACATTTTGACCGTGGACTAAGTTGATATTGAAGCCGATAATAATCTGTGAGACCTGATATCAGGTGAACAAAGGATGGATAATCATGCACAATTTCAGCACTGATGCCTTATTGCTGGCCGTACCCGAATTAAAGGATGTTGCGCCCAAACACTACCCTGAGCTGGTATTGCTGGCAGCGCAGAAAACATTCAAGACACGCAAGCCATTCTGGCGTGAATTCCTGACAGGCCTGACAATATTTGCGGCTGTTTATCTGTCCAACCGTATCGCTGCTCCAGACTCGATATGGATCAGCTGCGTGCTGACTGTGGGCCTGGCTCTTGTTTCCATGTTTGCGATAGACCTGGTGTACTTCCGCAAGTTAAAGCCTGCGATCATAGACCGCCTTGCCAAGATCAAGCTGGGTACAAAAGAATAAGCCGAATAAACCAAATAAGCCAAATAAGCCGAATAAGCGAAGCGCAGGTTCCCAGCTTCAGGTTTTTATGGCAAACACTTTTTGAAACTCACGTTTGCCCTTGCTGGTCAGTGCCAGTGCCCGGCTATCAAGATCACGCTCCAGCCAGGCGCGGTTCAGCAGCAAATTCAATAAAGCCGCGCCCAAAGCGCCACCCAGATGTGGTGTGCGCTCACTCCAGTCCAGGCAGGAACAGGCGAAACGCCGTCTGGCCTTGCGGGTAGCAGCAATATCCAGCCCCAGTTCTTCCAGGCCCTTGCTGCCTGCTGTTGTCAATTCATAAGCGGTTTCTTCGCCTTCTACTGGCCTGATCCAGTCTTGATGCATCAGGTAATCATGCACACCCACTGCCACCTCGCCCGCCATATGGTCATAGCAGGTACGCGCCTTGCGCAGCCGGTCTGGTGTATTCGGTACAAAGCGTGACTTGGGCAAACCGGCGATCAGCAACAGCGATTCCAGTGCAATTGCCACTTCATTACTGGCAAGCTGGTAATAGCGGTGCTTGCCCTGCGCCACCACGTTCACCAGATGCTGTTCCAGCAATTTGCTCAAATGCACACTGGCAGTGGAGGGGCTGACCTCTGCCACGGCAGCCAGCTCGGTACTGGTACGGGCGCGCCCGTCCATCAGGCTGCACAGCATGCGCGAGCGCGCAGGCTCGGCAATGGCCCCGGCCAGCTTGGCTAACTGGGTATCGGCGTATTCTATATGGGTGGAATTTTCTGCATTCATAGTTTGATGGTAAGCGAATTGTTCAATGCAAACAAGTCCTATACTGCATTTCATTACTTAGCCACCAAACTTAGCATTAAGCCTGCCATGACACAGAAAATCTCTATCCTAAATTCCGCTTGCCACCCAGACCCCTATCCGTATTACGCCAGCCTGCGTGCAGGGCCAGCGCTGGTTTTTGATACCGAACTCAAATGCTGGATTGCCAGCCGGGCCGCTATAGTGCAACAAGTACTCGAATCTCCGGCCTGCGCCGTCAGGCCGGTGACAGAACCCGTGCCGCGCAATATTGCAGGTGGCACAGCGGGAGAAATATTTTCACATCTGGTACGCATGAATGAAGGTCAGGCGCATGCAGTGCCAAAACAAGTCATACAAAGCTCGCTACGCAAGCTCGATTTGTCTGGCGTCGCTGCATATACACAGCAGCATGCTGCCGAGCTCGCCAGCAAATATGATCTCACTACCGGAAACGGGCTGACACAATACCTGTTAGCCTTGCCCATCCATGTCATGGGCAGCATATTGGGATTTGAAGAAAATGCTTTACCCGATCTGGCAAACTGGATGGCAGATTTCGTGCGTTGTCTTTCTCCCTTGAGTACTGCAGAACAAATTGATGCGGCACATGTGGCGGCAAAGACTTTGCAAAGCAGCTTTCGCCAGTTGCTACAAGACAGCCAGGCAAAACCGCATGGATTTTTGGCCGACCTGCAAAGCGAAGCTGAGCTATGTGGCTGGCAGCATGCTGACGGCATTTTGTCCAACCTCATAGGCTTGCTGTCGCAAACTTATGAAGCCACTGCCGGCCTGGCTGGCAACAGCCTCACCGCGTTGCAAACTCACTCTGACATACTGAAAAGCCTGCGTGAGGCTGGGGCTGACTTGCCACAAAAATTAGACCAACTGATAGCCGAGGTGGTACGCCATGACGCATCAGTGCAAAACACCAGACGCTTCGTCACTCAGACTTGCGAAATCGGCGGTCAGGCTTTGCAAGCAGGCGATGTCATCGTCGTCTTGCTGGCGGCTGCCAACCGTGATGCGGCAGTCAATCCTGATCCTGATATTTTGCAACTGAGCAGGCCAGACAGAAAAGTCTTCACCTTTGGCTACGGTCGCCACGCCTGCCCTAGTCAGCACATTGCAGAACAAATCACCGTCAATTGCCTGCATCACTTGCTAAACATGCCTGCATTTGATTTCACTACCTTGCGCTGGGCATACCGGCCTTCACTGAATGGTCGCATCCCCATATTCACACAGAATATACAAAACCAGGAGAACACATGATCGCCGTAATTTTTGAAGTCATCCCGCATGCAGAAAACAGGCAGGAATACCTGGATATCGCAGCAGGACTTGCACCCTTGCTCAGGGAGATGGATGGCTTCATTTCCATAGAACGTTTTCAGAGTCTGATTGACCCCGGCAAGATTTTGTCCCTGTCATTCTGGCGCGATGAAGCGGCAGTCGCCAACTGGCGCAATACCGAAGAGCACCGGGCGGCGCAGTCGCAAGGACGCGGTCATGTCTTTGCAGGCTATCGTCTGCGCATCGCGTCTGTCGTGCGCGACTATGGTTTGCTGGAACGTGAGCAGGCACCGGCAGACAGCCGCCAGGTGCATGGCTAATTCAATTCATCCAGGAACTCAAAATGTCAGCACTTGATCTTTACCTGAAAAAACACTACCTGAACAAAGTACAGTTTGCTGCTGCCTGCCTATGCACAGAGGCAGATATTGATGCACTGATACAGGCTCAGTTATTGGCTGCACCATCCTATGTCGTCACTGACGATGCAAAAATTCACTCTGCTGTTTTTGGTGAGATGGATGCAGTCAATACCAGCGCTGGCGCTTATTTTCATCCGGCCAATGCAGTCTGGTATACGCTTGCATTGCAGCTTATCGATAAGCATGGTCTAAACGCCGCGCCAGCTATCCTGAAAGAAAATTTCATCAGGGATTTTATTGCTGCGCTGACCGAGATGCATCACAGCACATGGCGTCTGGATGATTGTTTTACTGCAGACGGCCAGCCTGTCGTTTCTGGCCTCATGCAACGTGCAGAATTTTCGTGGCAGCATTTTTTGCTGGGTACTTTTGGTCTTTGTGTCGCCCATCCTGTTTCTGTCTCAGCGATAGTGTGCAAAGAAATACTGCAGGAAAAACTCGCCCATCTTAGCGACAATGGCAGCAAGGAAAATTTTACTTCTGCCGAAGCAAAAGCATTGCTGCCTGTTGTTGATGCTTTTGCAGAAGCCGCCATGTGGTTTTCACCAGCAGAATATCCACGCTGCAGCCGCAAACGTCTGGTGGATGATTTACGGCCACGCCTGCAAGCTGCCATGGCGGCATAAATGATGGGCAGGCTGTCTGCTCTACTTGCCCTACCTGTCCTATTTCTTATTTACCTATACAAAAGCGCGAGAAAATCACACCCAGCAAATCGTCAGACGTAAATTCACCCGTGATGCTGTTCAAGCGGTCTTGTGTCAGACGCAGTTCTTCGGCAAACAAATCCAGCGACTGGTCATTTTGCGCTGCATACTCTGCCGCGTTTTGCAGATGCTCATGCGCATGCTTGAGGGCGATCAAGTGGCGTTCACGTGCCAGGTACAGCGACTCACCTGTCTGCTCCCAACCGGCAATGCGCAGCAGTTCCTTGCGCAGCAAATCTATACCTATGTGTTCATGGGCAGACAGATAAATATGTGTCGCATCTGACATTTCATCAACGCTGGCATGATGGCCGGACAAGTCTATCTTGTTCCAGATGCGTATGACCGGCACACCTTCCGGGAAGCGGGCGACGATGGCTTCATCGGCGCGGGTAGGGCCACGGCTGGCATCGAGCAGGTGCAGGATGACATCGGCCTTTTCCACTTCTGCCCAGGTGCGTTCTATACCTATACGTTCTACCGTATCAATGGCATTGGCGACCTGGCCTTCTTCAACTTCATCATGCTCATGGCGTATGCCGGCAGTATCGATGATGTTGAGGGGGATGCCTTCAATATGGATAGTCTCGGTCACCTTGTCGCGGGTAGTACCAGCGATAGGCGTGACGATGGCCACGTCGTCACCTGCCAGCACATTCAGCAAAGATGATTTGCCAACGTTAGGTTGACCTGCCAGCACCACATTCAAACCGGCACGCAACAAGGCACCCTGGGCTGCCTGCTCAAACACTTTTTGCAGAGCAGTTTGTATCGTCGCCAACTGGCCGCGGGCATTCGATTTTTCGAGGAAGTCGATTTCTTCTTCCGGGAAATCCAGCGTCGCCTCCACCAGCATGCGCAGGTGCACGACTTTTTCTACCAGTGCATGAATGACTTTGGAAAAAGCACCGGACAGCGATTGCGATGCCGATTTGGCTGCAGCCTCAGTCGATGCCTCGATCAGATCAGACACGGCTTCAGCCTGCGCCAAGTCCAGCTTGTCATTCAAAAAAGCGCGCTGGGTGAATTCACCTGGTTCTGCCAGCCGCAAACCTGCATCCTTGCCTGCTTCCAGACAACGTGACAGCAGCATCTGCATAACGACCGGGCCGCCATGGCCTTGCAGTTCCAGCACATCTTCACCGGTATAAGAATGCGGCGCCTTGAAATAAATCGCGATGCCCTGGTCAATGACGGTGCCATCAGCCTGGGTAAACGGCAGGTAACTGGCATGACGTGGCTTGAATTGGGTAGCGCCAAACAAGGCAGTGATAACAGGCGCAAGGTCCTTGCCGGAAATGCGCACTACACCTATGCCACCACGCCCGGGGCAGTGGCAATAGCAGCGATGGGAATGGGTTCGTAGATCATGTTGAAATTCTATCTGTGCTTGCACAGTATGAGTGCAAATTAGTCTGTGGGTTTGTGACGGAAATGCGACAGGGGCTTATATCTATAAGAACAATTATTGTAGGTTGGGCTACGCTTTA
Organism: Undibacterium sp. KW1; assembly: GCF_009937955.1. Lineage (NCBI taxonomy): Bacteria > Pseudomonadati > Pseudomonadota > Betaproteobacteria > Burkholderiales > Oxalobacteraceae > Undibacterium > Undibacterium sp. KW1. The sequence continues at coordinate 6,554,285 of NZ_AP018439.1, forward strand.
CCAGCCCAACACTGGGCCGTTAAATGACGTATGTGTTTGTTGAGGCCAAGTGTTGGGCTGATACCCCGTAGCCCAACCTACGAGACGGACTATCTCATTTTTAATCCACTCCCTTTAAGGGAGAGGAACTAAAACAAATCACATCATAAAAAAAGCCCGCAAGCAAACTTGCGGGCTTTCTCATTTGCTCAATCTTGACGCTTAAGCCTTATGCTCTGGCGGTATCAATTTATTGTTGATGACCCATTGCTGTGCAATCGACAAGATATTGTTGACTACCCAATACAATACCAAACCAGACGGGAAGAAGAAGAACATGACCGAGAATGCCAGTGGCATGAACATCATCATTTTCGCCTGCACTGGATCAGCCGGGGCCGGGTTCAGCTTGGTCGTGATGAACATGGAAATTGCATACACCACAGGCAAAATATACCAAGGGTCAGGAGAAGTCAGATCGGTGATCCAGCCCACCCATGGTGCGCCGCGCATTTCCACGCTGGCTTGCAAGACCCAGTACAGCGCCAAAAAGATAGGCATCTGGATCAGGATAGGGAAGCAGCCACCGAGAGGGTTGATCTTCTCGGTTTTGTACAACTCCATCATGGCCTGGTTCATTTTTTGCGGATCGTTTTTGAAACGTTCACGCACAGCCTGCATCTTCGGTGTGACGACCTTCATTTTTGCCATGCTGCGATAACCGGCTGCCGACAAGGGGAACAAAGCCAGTTTGATCGCGATCGTGAAGACCACGATAGTCCAGCCCCAGTTACCCAGCATTTTGTGGATTTGTTCCATGACCCAGAACAGCGGCTTGGCGATGATAGTCAATACACCATAGTCTTTCACCAGTTCAAAGCCAGGAGCAATTGCTTCCAGCTTGGCAGATTCTTGCGGGCCGGAATACAGATGTGCATTCATGCTCACTGTTGCACCAGGTGCCACTGTACCCATAGGCAAGACATTACCAACTGCGTACAAGTTGGTATCAACCTGTTTCGTGAAAATTTCGCGCTTGGTCTTGTCTTGCGGAATGAAAGAAGACACAAAGAAATGCTGCAACATCGCTACCCAGCCATTATCCGATGCTTTGGCATGGCCATCTGTACCCTTGGCGATTTTTTCAAAATCCAGTTTCTGGAATTTTTCTGCGTCTGTATATACAGCCGGCGCATAGAATTCGCCGCTGCCAGAGAACATGCCGCCACTTTCAGGCTTGGTGCCGTCATGCAGTAATTGCAGATACAGGGAAGGCGTGATAGCTGCCGCACTGGAATTGGTCACATCATGGCGCACGTCGATCAGGTACTCCCCCTTCTTGAAGGTATAAGTCTTGGTCAGCTTGACGCCGCCTTGCTCTGCTTCCAGCACCAGTTGTACCTGGTTGCCACCTTCCAGGGTACGAACGCCTGGTTTGGCGATGAAGCCAGATTTGTGATTAGGGAAAGGGCCACCCAACAAACCAGTCTGCGCCAGATAAGTACGTTTGGTCGAGTTATCGAACAGAACCATGTTTTTTGTATGGTCTGAGCCATCTTTATGCTTCAGCAATTCCAGCTTTTTGAGTTCGCCACCGATGGTATCAATATCTGCCTTGATGACATCAGTAGTAATAGTGATGGTTTCGCTTTTGATGACAGGGGCAGCATCAGTACCCGCCGTTGTCGTAGCACCAGCCACAGCACTGGCGCTACCCGTAGCGCTTGATGCACTGGCAGACGCGTTGGCAGATGCAGAAGCACTGGCCACTTTCGGTGGTGGAGGGGCAAAGATAGACGGCTTGCCGCTATACACGCCCCAACCATTCCAGAGCATGATCAGCGCGAAAGAGAAAATTACCCACAGGACGGTACGTTTGATATCCATTTGTGTATGTCAGGAAAGGGGAGAAGAATGTCCATTGTGCTTGCCATCATGGCAGCACTGGGCAGATGTGGGGGTGGTTTGCGATTTTTCACTAGCTGGCGGCACGTTATCCACGCCACCGGGATGCCAGGGATGGCATTTGCACAAGCGTTTCCCTGCCAGCAAGCTACCCTTGGCAGCACCGTGTATTTTGATAGCCTCTGCCGCATATTCAGAGCAACTGGGATAAAAACGACAGTTCTGCCCCAACATAGGACTAATTGCCAGTTTATAAAATCTGAGCAACAGGAGCAGCAGGGTTTTCATCTTAAATGCCCTAAGTTCGCTTATGTACTACTTGCAGGTGGCTTATGACTAACTGGCGCGCAAGCCGGTGCCGCAAACAGACGCAAGATTTCCGCCCTGAGCTCACGCTTGAGCTGGGCGGTCGTCGCCGGCCCCGCCTTGCTGTTAACAGGGCGGGACAGCCGCACGATGCAATCCACATTCAACAAGGCTGAATGGCGAAATATCTCGCGAGTGACACGCTTGATCGTATTGCGCGTCACTGCACGTGGCGCAAAACGCTTGGCGGCCACCACACCCAGACGGGCATGCGGCAAATCATTGGTTCTGGTATAAAGCACAAAATGGGCTGTCTTTTGCACGGGGCGCAAACGAAAAACGGATGAAAACTCATCCGTTTTAACGATGCGCCTGACGCGGGCAAAATCTGCGCCGCCTGCACCTGCCTGAACTGGCTCAGTTATATTATTGATCATGCGAATTCAGCAAGGCTGCGCAGATCAACGAACTGATAATCAAGCTGCCAGGCGTTTACGGCCTTTGGCGCGACGTGCGTTCAGAACAGCGCGGCCACCGCGGGTTGCCATGCGTGCGCGGAAACCGTGAGTGCGCTTGCGGCGAACGACGGAAGGTTGGTAAGTACGTTTCATGTTGGTCTCGCTAATTGAGCAATAAAAAAAATCGGAATTACGGATAAAGGCTGTCTTGGGTGCGACTTCGGCTTGCACATTTTCGTCAGGCCTTTCGCCTTTACTGCCCCAAAACCGCTGCTCATGGTGTTGCGCATCAATCCATCAAAAAACCGATAATTAAAGCCGCACCAATAAAAGAGGGGTAGGGAACCCTGAATTAGACACCATTTTTGCTTTGCGTGTCAATCACTTAGCGCAAAAATTAATCAAACAAGGCACACCTATTGGTGCAATGCAA
>NZ_AP018440.1 GCF_009937955.1 Undibacterium sp. KW1
ACATTTGTTCAACCGTACTTTGTAGTGAGCGTTTATGAACGGTTTGCGACCGATGTCAACACAGTTTGAAGAAACCCGTCTACAGATCAGTACTGGCCCCGGGGTCAAGATTTCCCATATTGATTACACACCGCAACAGTATCGTAGCGTCAAATCAGAATCACCACCCTGCCTGGCTCTTTGTGTATTTCTGGAAGGCAGCGGCGAATCCATACTGGCTGACCGTTCGCGAATCCATTTCGCACCAGATCAGGCTTTGCTGTTTGCCTCGCCCAGCAATAGCTGTTCGGAAACCAACCTACCTGGACATCAGCGTCTGCGCGCTATCGAGATCCATTTTACAGCGCAAACACTGGAGCAAATAAGAGGCATGCAAATCCAGACCATGTTGCAGCAGCTTGCAGCTAATGCAAGCTTGCGTCCAGCTGGTGAAGACAGCTTTCTCTATCAGTTCCCTGCCTCAGCAGCAATTAGGGCGATTGCCGAGCAAATTTTTCGTCAGCGCACACCTGAAGGAACTCAACAGCTTTTCTTGCATAGCAAGGCACTGGAATTATTGTCGTTGATGGTGGAAGCCTTGTTATCCATCCTGGCCACTCCACGAAGCCAGGACAAACTTGCCATGCAAAAGCGGGACCATAAAAAACTGGATCGCGCGCGTGAATGTATGCTGGCAAGACTGGATCACAATTGGTCGTTGGCAGAACTTGCCCATGCTTCTAACCTGAATGAGCGCAAGCTGAAGGAAGGTTTCAAGGCCCTGTTTGGAAATTCGGTACATGCCTATTTGCAAGAAAAACGCATGCAGGCTGCCGCGCATTTGCTCAGTTGTACAGAACTCAGCATCACTGAAGTTGTGATGCAAACAGGCTATGCTAATCCCAGCCATTTCTCCAAACTATTCCGGCGACATTTTGGCATGTCGCCACGTGAATTCTCTCAACTGAAAACACCTTTTTAGAGTTGCTAGATTCAGATCGCCTGACGAAAACGCCAGTGGCGACAACTTTCCTGCTGCTCCCAGAAGCGTGAGTACAAGCCAGCATGCTGCATCAAACCAGTATGCTGTCCTTGCTCTACCAGTTTGCCCTGGTCCAGCACGAGTATCTGATCGGCGTCAGCGATGGTCTGCAAGCGGTGCGCAATCATCAGCACAGTCTTGCCACGTACTAGTGCCGCCATGGCTTGCCGTATTGCGTGTTCATTGCCGGCATCTATGGATGCAGTGGCTTCATCCAGCAGAATAATGGGGGCATCCTTCAAAATGGCGCGTGCAATTGAGATACGTTGTCTTTCGCCACCAGACAGGTTGCTACCACCCTCGCCAACCATGGTCTGATAGGATAGCGGCAGTGCTGATATGAAGTCATGACAGCAGGCAGCGCGAGCGGCAACGACCAGCTCTTCCTGAGTCGCATCTGGCTTGGCTATGCGTAAATTATTTTCTATGGTGTCGTTAAAGAGGTAACTTTCCTGCAGTACGATGGCCAGCATGTCCATGAGTGCATCCTGGCGCATATGACGAATATCGACACCTCCGATGAGGATTTTTCCGCTTGCCACATCATGAAAACGGGCCAGCAAATGTACGATAGTCGTCTTACCAGCACCGCTGGGGCCTACCAGGGCAGTCACTGTGCCTGGCTGAGCACTGAATGAGATATCTCTCAAGGTCTGCGCACCAGCTTCGGCACTGTAGCTGACATTGCAGAATTCTATATCGTGGCGGTCAGGCACGATAGCCAAAGTAGGCTCAGACAGGCTTTTTTCGTTGAGCAAAGCAGCTATTCTCTCAAAGCTTTTTCCATAAAATGCCAGTTGCGCGGTCAACAAGGCAGACTCGTTCATCATGGCATAAAAGCGATGACTCATGACCAGGAATACGACAAGTGTGGCATGTGCCAGTTTGCCATCCAGGTTCAGTTGGAAAGCGCGTGCCAATACCAGTAAAAAACCGACTTCCAGTAAGATAGAAAAACCGATTGCGGCAATGCCTGCGATGATTTCCACGCGTATCGACAGTGCGCGCAGGTTTTGCAGCGCACTCAATACCTTGTCATAGCCTCGTGCTGACAAGCCAAAAGCACGGATTACCTTGATGCCTTGCACGAACTCGAGCAAGCGGCTATTGGTTGTCGCTTTTTGTGAGACTTTGGCACGGCTGACCATGCTTGCTGTCTCCTTGACCAGATGGAACAGTAATAAGCCTGCTGCGACACTCGCCATGGTCAACAAGCCCAAACGCCAATCTATAAAGAGCAGCAATCCCCCGTCAGCCCGGCAATAGCCAATCTGCCGCACAATTCACCAGCCAGATGGGTGAAGGCTTCTTCTATATGCAGCAGGTTTTCTGTCATGACTGCCGTCAATTCACCAGTCTGGCGACGTGCATAAAACCCCAGTGGCAAGCGACGCAGATGCCCGGCAATTTGCAGACGCAAGTCACACATCATGCCAGTACCACCAATAAAGCCGTCCACATTGGATGCGACACTGCACACTAACTGCAGCAGCAGGCTGGCGACCAGTATCAGCATCAACTTGATCAAAAGCGCCATATTGAAATAGCCACCGAACATGGCATTCAACGCGGCAAACAGGACTACATAGGGAACCGTGGCAAACAGTGATTCTGCCACTCGCCAGACGATGCTGCGACGGAAGCGACCAGTATTATTGACTGATGTATCACCTTTAACAATGCGCATTAATCCAAATATCATCTGCATTATGCTGCTCCTTTTACAGCATTATGTGCCAAGGCAAGTTGTTCATGGCCTGATACAGCCTTTATTTTCCAGCTAGCACTATCGCTTTGCAATTGCCATAGCTGGCGGTACAAAACACAGTCCTCAAGCAATTTTGTATGCCTGCCACAAGCGATGACACGGCCTGCATCCAGCACCACGATCTGGTCAGCGTCAATAATCGTAGACAAGCGATGGGCGATGACCATGACGGTTTTGTCACGTGTCAGTACACCCAGGGCTTGCAATAACTGTGCTTCGTTGTTGGGGTCAGAGAATGCTGTGGCTTCATCAAGGACAATCACAGGCGCGTCCTTAACCAATGCCCTGGCGATAGACAGTCGCTGTTTTTCGCCACCGGACAATCGCGCACCGCGCTCGCCCAATACGGTTTGATAGCCTTGCGGCAAGCGGCTAATGAAATCGTGTGCCTGCGCCGCAGTTGCCGCTGCAATTACCTGAGCTTCGCTGATATCTTCGCGGCCAAGGCGTATATTTTCCAGCACCGTGTCGTCGAACAGGAAGACATCCTGCATTACGTAAGCGATCTGGGCGTGCATGTTTTCCAAAGGCAGTTCACGCACATCTATGCCACCAATCTTGACAGCACCTTGTTGCACATCCCAAAAGCGAACGAGCAATTGCGCCAACGTCGTTTTTCCAGCGCCGCTGGGGCCGACGATAGCAGTCAAACTGCCTGCTGCCATCTTGAAACTGACGTCTTGCAAGACATTCACATCACCATAACCGAAGCCAACATGGGCAAATTCTACGCTGTTGTCGTCTGGTACCAGGGTGCCTGTGGCGTCTGGCAGTTCAGGAGCTTCCATCAAGTCCTGTATCCGGCCATAGCCATCTTGTATCAGGCGCATCAGGCTGCCAAAAAATGCCAGTTGAAATAGCGGTCGGGTGATACCCAAGCCAAGCAACAGACAAAGAACAAACAGTTCCAGCGACAAACTACCCTGTAAATACCAATAGCCACCAAACGGCAATACGCATAACATATTGGCACCAATCACCACGGTAAAGGCTGACCAGGCAGGTACTGTCAGTTTCACCATGCGTACGATGACATCAAAATAGGCGGCAACCACCTGATGCAAGGCAACTGCACTGCTGGTGCTCTCTGCACCACGATAGTAGGTCTTGATGACGGCAATGCCTTGCACATATTGCACTACCTGGCTGGCCAAGCGAGCATTGACTTCGTTGTATTCACGCATGACTTCCGGTACTTTTTTCCATAGCAGCAGTTGCACGACGACTGCAAATGGCACAGTCGCCAGGGTCACCAGAGCAATGCGCCAGTCCAGATAGAACAGGACAATGGCGCTGATCAAAGGCAAGGTCAAGGCAGCAGCGCTGTCATTAAGATGGTGGGCAATGAATAGTTCCAGTCTGTCCACGTCATCACGCAATACTTTGTTGGTGGATTCTGCGCTGCGTGCCGTGATCCAGCCCATGGGCACGCGCCTGAGTTTGTCTGCTACTGCCAGACGCAGGTCAAACAAGATATTAAAAGCCGCCAGATGCGCCAGTATCCCGCCACTGACTTGCAGCAACCAGCGCAGGCCCATTGCCAGCGCCCCCCAGCACAATACGGTCCAAAGTCCGGCAAGGGCATTGTCTTGCCCGTTATGTGCCAATCGCAATAGCACCACATAAATGACAAATAGCGGTGCCAACGACAACACACTGCTGAGGGCACTGAATATGCCAGCCCAGATCAGGCTGGCCTTGCGGGCACCTGCCAATTCCAACAACGCCCACACACCGCGTTTTCGGTTAGCCATAGTATTTGCTTGATCGCTCATTATGCTGCCTGCTTGCTTAGCTGTCGTAGTTGAATATGGTCTGCTAGGTGAATTTCTTCTCGCGCACTTTTGAGAAAATAATTGAGCAGCATGGACTTGGGCATGGCGCCCATGATCCAGTTGCGCATCCGGAAAGACCATGCACTGTCAGGCAAATACAAGCTGGCTGCCTTGCGCCCACGGACTTGCAAAGCATGTAAGCCGGGTGACATACGTTGTTGGTAGCGCTGCAAGGCCGCCGGACTGGAATCTGCCGCCAATTCTTGCGCCAGGCAGCAAGCCCCTGCCAGTGCCATGCTGGCACCCTGCCCGTTTGCCAAACTCAGGCAATGTGCAGCGTCCCCCAGCAAGACCACCCTGCCACGACTCCATTCAGACATGTGCACCTGCATCAGCGCATCCATGTAGATGGAGCGTGTAGCAGGTAAATTGGTAATAGCATCTGTAACACGGGCATGACTGCCAGCAAATTGAGCTAACAACTGATCTTTGCGAGCCTCTTGCGTCGCTGCGGTGTCCAGATCGGATTTCCAGATGTGCAACGCTGTGATGCCTTTGCTGCCAAGCCGGTAGTACATGCTCATGCGGCGTGGCTCGGCAATGGCAACCATATCTTCTTCCAATTGCGTGCCAGCATCCAGCCAGTAAGCTGCTGCATGCATGCCCAGATGCTGGCAAAATTCAGTATCTGGTCCAAATGCCAGCCGCCGCGTCGTTGAACGAAAACCATCAGCGCCAATCACATAGTCAAAGCGTCCGGCTTGACCGTTGCTGAGCCGTACATCTACACCCTGCTCATCTTGCTGTAGAGAGGAAATTCTTGTCCCCAATTGCAAGTTCGCTGTATCGTTCAGGCTTTGATGCAAGATGTTGGCAAGATCATTGCGCAAAACCGTTTGATGGTCGAGTTGCGCCATCAGCTTGCCGTGATTAAATTGCATGATGGTGTTCCCGCGAACATCCAGGTAGAGATGACGGTCCATGGACAATCCTGCCTGGCGGAGTTGCACTAGCAAGCCCATCTCCTCCATCACCCGCAAGCCTGCACCAGACACACTGAGCATATAACCTTCATCGCGCAAAGTAGCTGACTGTTCAACAATAGTGACTGCATAGCCGCTGCGACTTAGCCACCATGCTGCACAAAGGCCACCAATACCTGCACCGGATATCAAGATACTTTTACTACTCATACGATATTTCCTGCTTTCCCTGCTATTGCCGCAGCTTGCGTGCGTAGCATGGCCTGCACTTCTGTACGAGACTCGCGCAGAAAAAAATGTTCAGCGTCTATGCTCATGCCTGCAACTGGTGTCGCGCTGTAGGCTTGCCAGCCCCGCATATGCGATGGTGTGACAAGTTTGTCACGCGTGCCTGCTATGGTATGTACAGGGCAAGGTAGACGTCGTTTCTCAAAACGCTGGTAGCGCGCGCCGACAGCGAAATCCGCCTGCATGGTCTTTTGCACCGCGCGCATCATGGCTGGTGCTGCCAGTACATCTGGCGGCGTACCGCCCAACACCTTGAGCACAATCGCCAAGTCAGCATGATCGAAAGGAGCGATCTGCAATAAATTGATGAGCATGGATGACAATGGCAGATGCGGCGGATTGGTTGCGGTCAACCATAGGGCTGCTGGTGGCCTGCCAGCCTCGGTCAAAGCCAGTGCCAGCTCGTATGCCAGCAGGCCACCTAGACAATGGCCGAACAAAGCAAATGGACGCTCATCGCCCATGGCATCAAGTTGTGGCCGAATTTGTGTCATGACCCAAGCTACCCAGAGGTCCATTGATTGCAAAGGACTTTCCATCAAAAATCCTTCGCGGCCGGGCAACTGTACTGGGCAAAATTGCATGTCGTTCGCCAGCGTTTGATGCCAGCCTCGAAAAACCGAGGCACCACCTCCCGCGAAAGGAAAAGCAAAGACAGGCAAACGCGTATCATCGCAGGGCATACCATAAGGAAAAACCTCGCCAACGGCTGCTGGTGCAGCAAAAGCAGATGTTTCTGTTACCCGGGCGATTGCTGTTGGCACGGGAAGCTGCCAATGTGGCAGGTTTTCATTGACTGGTCTGCCATCACGGATAAGACGCAGAGCCTTATAGCGCAAACTGGCCGTTGCCAGTGCTGTCTGCTGCGCTGCGAGCTCTTCACTGAGTACGGTTCTTAGAAAATTTTCTTCATTGGTGGCGGCATCGCCATTACCACCATTTTCTTGATACTGCATCTGTCTGACGTTGGCAGCAGCCAATACGCCTGCGCTAAGATCACGACAGGAATCCAGCCTGAAACCACCTTCAAGAAGTTGCCTGCTCAACGTTTTCCAAGCATCCTCGTTGAGCAAATCTGCAATCAACAGACAGCCGCCCGTCTTCAGTAAGCGCGCTGCACTAAGCACGAATGCAGATGGTGTATGCAATTCCTTGAGCAACTCTATAGCCAGTATCACGTCATGACTCCCAGCCACCTGAGGCAAACTGGCTGCATCAGCTACCTGCCAGCGTACTTTCAATCTCCCAAAACGGCTGCGGCAGGCATCGATCTGTTCAGGTGACAAATCAATGCCAGTCAAACTGGCAGATGTCTGTTTGCGTGCAATTGCCGCCAGCGTGCCACCACGGCCACAGCCCGCGTCAAGAATATGACAACCATCCAGAGCCGTGTCACCGATAATCTCCCACAACAGGCGTTCCTGCATATCTCCTGCAGACTGTTTGCTTCCCGCTTCCGCATAGCCGCGATTCATGAATTCAAAACGCTGCCCAGCATCCAGTGCCGTCACCAGGTCGTTCAGGCGTGCATATACAAGACGAGTCAAGCCCGCCGCCTCTTGTGCTTGCAATTTGACCTCCGTCATGACCTGACCTCTGCCAGAGCCGACAGTACCGGATCTTCTGCTACTACCTCAGCTTCTCCATTGGCTAAGGCTCTAGCATATAGACGAGGGGCCAGCAGTAAACCCGCAAATGCCAGACCACTGGTGATGATGAAAGTCGCACCATAGCCCAGCCTCGAAGTGACCCAGCCAGCACTCAGACCAAATACCAATGCACAAAATGCGTCGGTACATTGCAGCAAAGAATAATCAGTACCGGCCTGCGCTGGTGATGCCCAGTCCATCATAATTGTGTACAAGACCACGAAACCTAGCGACATCGTCGTGCAAAACAGCAGAAACACGCCAGCCAGCAAGGGTTTCGTATGCCATGCCTGACTTTCGATAAGCAGGTAGACAAGCTGCAGCGCCAAATATGCTACCAGGCTGGCCTTCAACATACTGCGGCGTTGATAACGTTTGAGCAGCAAGCCACCGAGCAAGGCACCGACCACACCAGCGATAGCCACACCTACACCGGACAAGATGCCGATCTCGACCACCGCAAAGCCACGGTCCACCAGATAAGTCAGCATGATGGTACTGAACCACCGCAAAGACGCCTGGCAACTGATGATGGTTGCCATTCCCCAGCGTATGGTTGGGCGGCACCAGGCTGCTCTAAGGCTGGGCGTAGTCTTAATGACAGGTGCCGCTGGTGATAAACGTCGTCTGCGTAGCCATAGTGCGGGCAAACCGCATAAAGCAACTAGTGCAGCAAGACAGCGTATTCCGGTTTCCCAACCAACGTAGCCAACCACAGTCACCAGCACACCACCACCCAGGATATAGCCAAGATAGCTGCCACCAATTTGCATGCTATTTCCCAGGCTGCGCTGGGTAACAGCCAATGCTTGCACTGCCATGCCGTCGGTGACTATATCTTGTGTGACCGATGCCACCATCAACACCAGCAACAAAAGCATGATGCCTGACAGCGCGGATTCTAGCGGCAGCAAAGTCAACACCAGCACACCACACAGCAGGAATAACTGGAAATTACTTGCCCAGCGCAAGCTTTGTTCAGGCTGACCACCTGTCATGCGGTCTATGCGTGAGGCCCATAAAAATTTCAAGGCGCTCGGCAAAAACAACAACGACAGCAAACCTATCTTGTCCAGGCCTATGCCACGCGCCCGCAAGAGCACAGGCAAACCTTCATGCACCAGCCCACTCAACAATCCCTGGGTAGCATACAAACCACCCAGTACAGTAAGCAGGCTGCCCGCAGCCATGGGTGCGCCAATTTTTTTCATCATAATTGCGCTTGTAGGCGTAAGCCAACCGTGCGCCCACGATTGTATTGTCCAAAATTGCCGAGAGGGCCGAACGAAAACGCATAGTTAGGAACGATACGGTCACCAGCATTGTCGACATAGGCAGTAAGGTTAAGCCGCTTGTTGATTTCCCAGTTAAGCGAAGTATCAATAAGTGTATAAGTCGGCTGACGCAGGGTATTGGCGGTATCGAACCACAGGTCACCTGAATAAGTCAGACCGGTGTTCCAGCGCAGCGTGCCTGCACCAGCCAACTGGAAGCGATACTCCATGCCTGCCCGCAAACTGACGGGAGCAACATAGGGCACACGTTTGCCATTCAAATCTACGTTGCCAACTGGCGCGTGGAAGTTTTCTATGGTGCTATGCGTCCAACTGGCACCACCTCGCACACTGAAGTCTGGTGTGGCAGCGAAGGCGGCATTGATTTCCAGACCATTGGTTTTGGCATCACCGACATTGGTCAGCATCTGGAATGGACCAGATTGCACTGGTGCCTGCAAGTCGCGGGTATTGCTATGAAAAATCGTGCCATCCAGTTGCAAACGATGGCCCATCAGGTCAGCCTTGAAACCTGCTTCCAGGTTTCGTATGGTTTCTGCTTCGTAAGGAATGCCACCCACTGTGTTTTCTGCAACACGGTTATAACCTCCAGCTTTGTAGCCTTCGCTTATCAAGCCATATACACGCCATTCAGGCGTTAATTGATATCCCAGTGCCAGCTTGGGACTGATATGACTGAAGCGCTTGTCCGCCACAAAAGACAGGCCCGCAGGACCTGTGCGTCTAAAATCAATATCTGCTTTATCTACGCTGTAGCGCAAGCCACCCGTCAAATCCAGGCGTTCATTAATATGCCAGACTGCTTCACCAAAGATCGCCATGGATGTGATGGTCGTTGCACTTTTACTTGGACCCGGGAACAGGAAGGCAGGCACTGTTGCCACTGCCACACCACGTAGACGTTCAAAGTCCTGCTTTTCATAATACAGACCAAACACCCCATCTACAGCGCGTTTCCCACCGCTGGTTGCAAGGCGCAATTCCTGGTAATAGGTCTTCTGATTTTCCGGGTCAGCATTACCTGTGGTGATGACGCGATCGAATTTCCTGTCCTGATAGGAACTACTAGATGTCAGCTTCCAGTCAAGTATGAAATAGTCAACAGCAAGCCCGACCTGGCTGACCGTGCGGGTCAGCATTGGTTCGGCAAAATCAAATGGCGTGCTAGCGATTGCCCGACGGTCTTTCAATGGGAAAGACTGGAAGTACTCATCATGTGCGCTGTAACGATCCCGGCTCAATGTCAGCAAGGCATCCAGATTGCCACCCGTTGGTGCCCAGCGCAAACGCGCCCGTCCCAAAACTTCGCGGCTAGAACCCAAATCATCAGCAACTTTAGCAGCACCATTGGCACGTAAGCGACCTGGATATTCGTCGGCATAAACATTGATGTCACCATACAGACTGTCTTTGATCAAGGCACCACTGGCCATGACATCAAGTCTGCGTGTCATATTGCTGAGATCCAGAGTCAAATTTGCTTTGCTGTTGTTGTTCGGTTTGCTGGTGACAATATTGATGACGCCAGCCTGTGCAGAACGTCCATACAGGCTGCCTTGTGGCCCTTTTAATAATTCAATTTGCGCAACACCAGCCAGGGGCTGGCTAAAATAAGACATATCTTGGGGTATGCCATCGACATAGACTGTTACCGCAGGATTATAAAAATCAATGGAGGGAGCTCCACGCATGCTGAAAAGCGAGTAAACCCGGGTACTGCGCGGCATAACTGTCAGCTCAGGAAACATTTTGCCCAGCTCATCAGTACGCACGATACCAGCGGCACTAAGGCGCGCTGCAGTGGCAACTGAACTGGCAACATCCGGTGTCAGCCCGGTCGCATCAAGTTTGGTGGAAGTAACCACCAGTTCTGGCAACACATAATCTTCGCGCTGCTGCGCCATTGCCCCGCTCATCAAACTGCTAGCACCCAGTGCACCGCTGGCGAGTAAAACACTACGCAAATAACTCAACTTCATTTCCACTCCTCTTTGATCAGTGGCCGCAGTATCTACGGCATTTCCGCGGCGCACTACCGTGATCGGTGCAAAAAATATCGTAATCGGTACTTTTAATTGATAATCATTCTCATTTAGAAGATATTCATATGCTAATGCGGAAAAGCCATAAGCAAGCCAGCAAACCGGGCCAGTTTCCGCCATGCCAACTGATATAGAGAAAAACGATGACCAATACACCTGCCATCTCTTTGAGCCAGCACCCGACTCTGGTTGACTGGATAGAACATCATGCACTGCACCAGCCCGATGCCGAAGCCCTATGCTTTATCGGCCAGCGCGCGGTAGGCACAGATATCAATGATGATGTGCGCCTGACTTATTCTGCCTTGTCAGAACGCGTAAAGTGTTGCGCCGCCAGCCTGCAGCAATGCACAAATCCGGGTGACAGTGCGCTGATCCTCTTTCCATCAGGCATAGATTATGTAGTCTCCTTGCTGGCCTGTTTTTATGCAGGAGTCACTGGTGTGCCAGTTAATTTACCGGGTGCTGCCAGAGTTAGACGCGTGCTGCCAAAGCTGGGCGACATTACACGTGATTGCAGGCCAACCCTGGTCATCAGCAACCAGCAAGTTACTGATGCAAGTGGCAGCGACCTGCAAGCTTTTGCCAATGAACATGGTTTGCGTTTGCTGCAACTGGAGGATTTACAGGAAGAAAGTTCCCAGATCTGGCAACGTCCGGCATTGAATGGCACGGCACTGGCCTTCCTGCAGTACACCTCAGGTTCGACTGGTCAGCCTAAAGGGGTAGTCAACCGTCACGGCCCCATGCTGCACAATCTAGAATTTTTGGGACGACTGACCGCAGTCAACACCCGTCCAGCCACTAATACAGTCATTGCCAGCTGGTTGCCACTGTTCCACGATCTGGGTTTGATCATGGGCATATTGCTGCCGCTTGCCTATGGGGGCCGGGCTGTCTATATGGCACCGATGGCCTTTGCTGCCGACCCTTTGCGCTGGTTGGAACTAGCAACGCGTGAGCGCGCCACTGCTCTACCATGCCCTTCATTCGCTTTGCGCCTGTGTGCTGATGAAGCTAAAACAGCGCCACACAGACTGGCTACCATCGACTTGGCATCTGTAACTTGCCTGATGCCTGCGGCCGAACCTGTATTGCCCACTCAGATAAAAAGCTTTTATGCCACATTTGCTGAGCAAGGCTTGCGCCGCACAGCCATCAAACCAGCTTATGGTCTGGCGGAAGCGACCTTACTGGTGACGGCTCATGTTGACGACCATGATCCATATTTCATTGATGTGGACAAAGCGAAACTGGAACGAGGGCAAGCTGTCGTCAGTCCAGCCCTCGAGGAAAACGCCGACACAGACATGCGACGCTATACCAGCAATGGCAATGATTTTGGTGGCCAGGATGTGCGCATCGTCAACCCCGAAACCCATGCGGCAATGGCTGAAGACCAGGTTGGAGAAATCTGGATCAATGGCCCCGCCGTTGCTGGCGGTTACTGGAACAAACCTGAACTGAATCGCGATATCTTTGGGGCATGCATAGCCAGCATCAGTATCAATGAAGAAGACAGCAAGCCCTACCTGCGTACTGGTGACATGGGCTTCATGCATGAGGGGCATTTATTTGTCACCGGCCGGCTCAAGGACATGCTGCTGTTTCGCGGACAGTGCCATTATCCGAACGATATAGAAGTCACCAGTGGCCGCAGTCATGAGGCCACAGTTCCGGAAAGCGGTGCGGCATTCTCAGTCACTCAGGGTGACGAACAAACAGAGCACCTGGTCATTGTGCAGGAGGTCACGAAGCGGGCTGATGTCGACTACCAGCAAATAATCAACACCATCCGCACAGCAGTAGCGGAAGAACATCAACTGAGCAGCCATGCAGTCGTATTGATACGCAAAGGCACTTTGCCGCGCACAACCAGTGGCAAGGTAAGGCGTGCTGCTGTGCGTCAGTCTTATCTTGATAGTAGCTTACCAGTCCTGCATCAACATGTGATAAAGGCTCATCAAGTATCAGAAACATCTGGTGACACAGGTTTGCTGGATAAGTTGCGCCCGCTGTCATTGGTGCAACGTCATCAGCACTTGCGCAACTGGCTGGCAAACGAAGCTGCTGCCATACTGGGTACGGTCACAGCAAGAACAATACATCCTGACACGAGCCTGTTCAATTATGGACTGGATTCTATGTCGGCAGCGCGCCTGGTCGCAAACGCGGCAAAATCCCTCGGCATAAAATTGCCTGACAACGTGATATTCGATCACCCCAGTCTGACTGAACTGGCAGTGCACCTGCAGACTGCCGTGATAAATCAGGCACGCTTGCCACTCGCTACCGATAACAAGTCTACTGTTTCTTCCGCTCCGGATATTGATACAGAAAAAGCATCTCACGCTTCGGTAGACAAAGAAGCCATCGCCGTCATTGGCATGGCATTTCGCCTGCCTGGCCAGGATGGGCAAGATGCCAACAGCGATGAAGCATTCTGGGAAATGCTGGAACAAGGCGGCTGTGCCATACGCCCTGCGCCGTCAGAACGTTTCCGCACCCGTGAAGATATACCCGGTTTCGGTGCTTACCTGAATCAGGTAGATCAGTTTGACGCCGCTTTTTTTGGCATGTCACCGCGTGAAGCAATGAACACAGATCCCCAGCAGCGCCTGCTACTTGAAGTGGCCTGGCATGCGCTGGAAGATGCAGGTCAGCGCCCTTCTGTCTTGCGCGGCAGCGACACTGGTGTGTTTGTTGGCATAGGTACAGGTGACTATGGTCACCTGCCTTTCATCAGTGGAGAACCATCGCACTTCGATGCTTATTGGGGCACAGGCACTTCGTTTGCTGCTGCCTGCGGCCGCCTGTCTTTTAGTTTTGGCTGGGAAGGTCCTTCCATGGCAGTAGATACTGCCTGCTCGGCTTCACATAGTGCCTTGCATCTGGCAGTACAAAGCTTGCGGGCGCGTGAATCTGGTTTATCACTCGCTGCTGGCGTTAAATTGCAGCTATTGCCTGAAGTTGATCTGGTATTGCACAAGGCGGGCATGCTGGCCCCTGATGGACGTTGCAAGACGCTGGATGCACGCGCCGACGGTTATGTGCGGGGCGAAGGATGTGTGGTGCTGGTACTGAAACGCTTGTCCGATGCACTTGCCGATGGTGATGCCATACGTGCCGTCATCCGCGACACGACGGTACGTCAGGACGGCGCAGGTAGCAGCCTGTCAGCACCGAATGGAGCTGCCCAGCAACGCCTGTTGACTCTGGCGCTTAAAAAGGCCGGACTGACACCCGCCGATATCGATTACATAGAATTGCATGGCACAGGCACCCGTCTGGGTGACCCGATTGAATATCAATCCGTCGCTGATGTTTTCCGCGGACGAGACCTTGACGACCCTTTATGGCTGGGGTCAGTCAAGACCAATATTGGTCACCTGGAAGCTGCCGCCGGTGCCGCAGGCCTGGTAAAGACCATACTCGCCATCGAACATGGAAAATTGCCACCTGCGGTTGAATTGCATGAAGTCAATCCATTGATTAACCTAGATCTGATTCCTGCGCGGGTGCCTGAACAAACTATCAACTGGCCCAAGCGCCAGGTTTTGCGGCGCGCGGAGTGACCTCATATGGTTTCGCCGGAACCATAGCCCATGTCTTGCTGGAACAGGCACCTTTGATGTCCAGCGCCAAACCATCAGAAAAAATCACTGCACCGCAACTTTTCCTGCTGTCAGCGCGCTCACCAGAATCATTGCGCATGCTGGCCTCCAGCTATGCAGGAAATTTGGCTGGCTATGACGACTTGCCTGCAATGGCCCGTGGAATGGCACGCCAGCGTGAACATCATGGCATGCGTGCCGCTGTGCTGGCATCCAACCGCGAAGAACTGGCTAACGGCTTGCAACAACTGGCAGCACCAGAATATACAGCGACAGAAGCAATGCGCAATCCAAGAATAGGCTTTCTGTTCACCGGTCAAGGCTCACAATATAGTGGCATGGCACGTGAACTGTATGCGCAGCAGCGTGATTTCCGTCAGGCGCTGGATGCTGTTGATGCAGCGCTCGCAACTGATCTGGGTATGTCAGTCATCACCCTGATGCATGATGATGCATACGACGTGCGCCTGCAACAAACCGCATTTGCTCAACCTGCGCTGTTTGCGCTTGGCTATGCCTTGGCGAAAATGTGGCAGGCTTTTGGCGTGCAGCCAAGTATCGTGCTCGGCCACTCCATAGGTGAATTCGCAGGCATGGTCATCGCCGGAGCACTGACACTGGAGCAGGCCGCGCGTCTGATCGTCAAGCGCGGCGTTTTGATGCAAGCACTACCTGCTGGTGGTGCCATGCTGGCGGCGCGGGCAACGCCAGAGCAGGCACTTGCCGTGCTGGCCGGATTGCATGCTGACTATGCCAGCGAGATTGCTATCGCAGCCTACAATGGCCCGCAGGACGTGGTGTTTTCTGGCTCTTCGGCAGCGATAGAAGCAGTACAAGCCTTGCTGACTGCGCAGCAACTACATGCCCGTTCCTTGCAGGTATCTCATGCCTTCCATTCTCCCTTGCTTGATCCCATGCTAGCTGCATGGGAAAGCGAGTGTGCCGCGCAAGAGATGCAAGCACCTCGCATTGCGGTCTGTTCCAGCCTCACAGGCGAATTGCTGACGCAGGCACCAGATGCAGCCTATTGGACAAATCACGCACGCCAGCCAGTACGCTTTGACCAGGCCTTGCAAAATGCCGTCAGCGCCTGCGACATTCTTTTGGAAATAGGGCCGAACGCGATTCTGAGTGCCGTGGCACAGCGTAATCAGGCTGTGCAGCAATGGCCGCATGCTGTCAATTGCCTGGCAAGCTTGCGCCGTAGTGGCAGTGATCTTGTCGCCATAGGCGATGCCTGCGTTGCACTGTATATCAGCGGACAGGATTTTGACTGGGACCATGTATTCTCTGGCAGCCTGCCATCTCCTCGTAGCTTGCCACGTTACCCGTTTGAACGCCAAAGCTATTGGCTAGATTATGACGATGATGCGCCACGTCTGCCGTTGCAACTGCAACCGCAGCCAGAGCGCGCCGCAGCAAAGCCAGTTGACCTATACGCCATACAGTGGGAACACTTCACACTGGCAAAAAATGAGACACACGCGCAGCGTTATTTCCTGCTAGGTGGCGATATTTCGCATACTGCCGCCTTTGCTGCCGAATTGGAAGCCAATGGTGCCACTACCTACTCATTGACGGCAGATGAATGGCCACTGGCAGCAGTACAGCTAGGTGACAGCGATGTCGTCATTTATCTTAATAGCTGGCATACACAGGCTGAGCACGTGACACTGGCTGATCAACAAGGCTGGCAGTTGACTGAATTTGTCAAGGTACTGCAACACCTTCAGAAGAAACCACGCATCCTGCTGCCAACCAATTCAGGACAGGCAATTGCAGGAACTTCAGGCAATCCTTTGCAAGCCTCGCTTTGGGGCGCAGCACGGGCGCTGGCACTTGAATATCCAGGTCCACGCTGGCTACTGGCGGACAGTGATGCTGGCCTGATGCCGTTCGCAGCTGCCGTACCAGCCCTGCTCCCCTTATTTGGCCATGAAGAAGCCGTAGCCTTGCGTAAAGGACTGTGGTTGCACCCGCGTCTTGAGCATGTCGCTGCACAATCGCCAAAAGTGGCACTGCCACCAGTGCTGAAACAGGATGGCATCTATCTTGTGGCCGGTGCCTACGGTGCACTGGGCCGTCATGCTACAGACTGGCTCGCAACCCGTGGCGCACGTCACCTGGTGTTGCTAGCACGCCGCGCTGCACCTTCGGGCTGGCAGGCACGACTGGCCTTATTGAAAGCCCAGGGCATACAGATTACTCATATTGATGCCGACGTGGCAGATGAAGATGACATGGAGCGAGTATTTGCCCACATCACTGGCATGGAGCAGGATAGCGGCTTCAGCCTTGCCGGTGTCTTCCATTGTGCAGGTACCAGCCGTTTCAATGACCTGGCCACGATCACGAATGAGGATTACCAGGCAGTCAGCCGCGCCAAGATACAAGGTGCATGGCTATTGCATGAACATACGTGTAAGCGTGCACTGGATTACTTTGTCTGCTTCACTTCCATTTCCGGCATCTGGGGTTCGCGCTTGCAAATTCCTTATGGCGCTGCCAATGCCTACCAGGATGCACTGGCGCGCATGCGTCACCACCAGGGCTTGCCTTCCCTGGCAATTGCCTGGGGCCCCTGGGGTGGCGGTGCTGGCATGTCGGAAGTGGATGAAGACTTGCTGCAATTATTGCGGGCAGCAGGCATAAGGAGGCTGGCACCCGCCCGTTATCTCGCCACGCTGGACGAACTATTAGGCGGCGAGCATGAAACAGATGACGGCACTTGCGTCGCCGTCGATGTCGACTGGCAACAATTTGTTCCCCTGTATGCGCTGTATAACCCGGCCAACACTTTCAAGCGTTGCCTGAGTGCCAGTCAGGCAAATGCAATCGCTGTTTCTGTAACGGCAGATACGCCCAGCGCCCTGCATGCGCTGGATGAACAGGCACGCCAGGCAGCTGCGCATGCCTTTGTGATTGCAGAACTTGCGCGCACCTTGCGCATTCCACCGGCACAACTGACACCAGATATTCAACTGCTAAAACTAGGTATGGATTCAATACTGGTCATGGATTTCTCTCGCCGTTGCGAAGCGAGTCTGGGTATCAAATGTGAACTGAAAGCCATTTTTGAACGCAATACGCCACAAGGCCTGACGGACTATTTAATCGAACAACTTGGCAAACAACTACCAGAGAGTCGTGGTCAGAAAGAAGCAGAACAAATCATTGCCGACCCCGCCAATGCAAACTCGCCTTTCCAGTTGACTGAATTGCAACACGCATATTGGATAGGTCGTCACAGCCACTATGGACTCGGTGGTGTGGCTTGTCATGCCTACCTGGAAGCTGACGCACCAAACGGGCTGGACCTGGACTTGCTGGAACGCTGCTGGAATATGCTTGTTGCCCGCCACAGTGCACTGCGTCTGGTCATTGCTGAAGATGGCCTACAACGAGTGCTGCCTACAGTACCTAGCTATGCCTTGCGGGTAGCTGATCTGACTGATGCCGATCAGAGCGCTGCTGATGCACATTGCACAGCATGGCGTGAAATCATGTCGCATCAAGTGATGGATGCGGCGAAATGGCCCCTGTTTGACCTCCGTGCTAGCCGACTTCCTGAAGGTAGCGTCAGATTGCACATTGGCATAGACATGCTGATCAACGATGCCACCAGCGGTCAGATCATCTGGGAAGAACTGGCGGCACTGTACCAGGCAAAAGGGGATATGCAACTTGCCGGTTTATTGCCATTTCAGATTTCCTTCCGTGATTATGTGCTGGCCAAATACGTACACAGTAGCGAGCGCCGTGCCGAGCGCGAATCTGCCAAAGCATTCTGGCTGGAACGCATCCCTGCCCTGCCACCAGCGCCACAACTGCCTTTGCGAACTGAGGCCTTGCGCCAGACCAGCCCGACATTTTCGCGCAGACAACAGCAACTGGCGGCACCACTATGGCAAAGCTTGCGCGACCAGGCCGCCCAGGCTGGTTGTACTCCAGCGTCATTGCTGATCGCAGTTTTTGCCGAAGTGCTGGCAGCCTGGAGTGCAGAACCGCAATTCACGCTTAACCTGACTATTTTTGACCGCCTTCCGTGGCATGCCGATGTGCCGCGTCTGCTTGGTGATTTTACGGCAGTTACCCTGCTGCCACTCGACTGCAGCGAGGCCTTGCCATTTGGCCAGCGCGCGGCTGCCGTCAATGGCACAGTGCTTGAACATTTGCAGCATCGGGCTTTCAGCGCCGTCGATGTCATGCGTGAATGGAACCGTGGCCGAGAACGGCAGGACGCGATTGCCATGCCTGTCGTTTTCACCAGTCAACTGGGCATGAATGACCCAACCAAGGGTGCTGCACCGGATAGTGCACTCGGCAACGTCGTCTATGGTATCAGCCAAACCCCGCAAGTCTGGCTGGATCATCAAGCATGTGAACTCAATGGCGCATTGATTTATAACTGGGATGCTGTCGATGCCCTGTTCCAGCCAGGCACACTGGATGCCATGTTCAATGCTTACCACGGCCTGCTAGAAAAACTGGCCACACAACCACTGGCATGGCAACAGGCGTTGCCTGCACTACTGCCACAAACACAGCAAGCGATACGCGCCCAAGTCAATGCCAGCACCGCCGCCATGCCTGAACGTTGCCTTGATCAGCTATTCTTTGAGCAGGCGCAACGCAGCCCGCAAGCCATAGCCATGATCGCCCATGAGCAACAATGGTCTTATGCAGAACTGGCAGACTGGTCCCTGCGTCTGACAAATGCCTTGTTGCGGCATGGCGCTACACGCAGCGACCGTATTGCCATCGTCATGCGCAAGGGGCCAGAACAGATAGCTGCCTGCCTGGGTATCCTGGCTTCTGCCTGCGTATATGTGCCGGTGGACGCAGATGTGCCCGCCGCACGCTTGCAGGCAATACTTGATGGTAGCCATATAAAACTGGTAGTGACACAGGCAGATTGCCTGCCCATCGTGCAGGAAATGTGTGCCGGACGCGAAGTGACAGTGCTTGATGCCGGCCAGGTTGCGACTCAAGCCTGGCCCGCCAGCTTCCCGCACATTGAACGTGCAGTGACAGACCATGCTTATGTCATCTACACCTCGGGTTCAACAGGCATCCCCAAAGGGGTATTGATTGATCATCGTGGAGCTGTGAATACTGTGCTGGATATCAACCGCCGTTTTGATATCAGCAATACTGACCGGGTGCTGGGACTGTCTTCGTTGTATTTCGATTTGTCCGTGTATGACCTGTTCGGTATTTTTGCTACCGGTGCAGCACTGGTGTTGCCAGCAGCAAGTGGCACACGCGACCCAGCGCATTGGCTGGATTTGCTGTTGCGTCATCGTGTCACCATCTGGAATTCGGTCCCTGCCCTGCTTGAACTCTTGCTTGAAGAAGCGGAAGCTGCCGGTGCATCACTGGCTGGTTTGCACCAGGTATTCTTGAGCGGTGACTGGATTGCACTGGGACTGCCCGCACGGCTGCGCTCCCAGGCACCACAGGCAAGACTGGTGGCAATGGGCGGTGCAACCGAGGCATCGATCTGGTCCAACTGGTTTATCGTGCCAAATGTCTTGCCGGCGCAATGGCACTCTATTCCCTATGGCTATCCTCTGGCCAACCAGCATTATCGTGTATTGGATACACGTCTGCGCGATTGCCCAGACCATGTCAGCGGCGACTTGTATATAGGCGGCACAGGCCTGGCTGTGGCTTATGAAAATGATGCTGCCAAGACCGCTGCCAGTTTTATCACCCACCCTGTAGATGGTGAACGCCTGTACCGCACTGGCGACCTGGCGCGTTACTGGGGCGATGGTACGCTGGAATTTTTGGGAAGGCGCGACTTCCAAGTCAAAATCGCGGGCAACCGCATAGAGTTGGGTGAAATTGAAAGCGCGCTCTTGAGTCACCCCGGTGTACGTGAGGCAGTTGCCGATGCTGTCGGCCCGGCACGTGGCAACAAGCGTCTGGCCGCATGGGTCGTGCCAAACACCACCGATACTAGTCTGTACGATGCATTTTCTGGCAACCCTGTCTTGCACAGTGAACGCTGGAATGCCGTTGAACATATTAGTCGTCAAACTTTTGCCCAAACATCTAATCCGCGACAAACCGAGAGACTGGAGCAGTTCTGGAGCCTGATGGACCATATAGGTCAATGTATGATGCGCGATACCTTGCTGGCAGCCGGCGCAACTTCTAGCGACAAGGAGGACTTACTGCAGATGCTGGCACCGGCACCAGACTTGGTCGTGCTGGCACAACGCTGGTTAAACACCCTCGATCTTAATACGCAGTATGACAGCGAAGCTGCCTGGAATACCCTGGTTCCAGAAGCACTGGACTTCGGTTTATCACGCGCTGTCCTGCAACGTCTGCGGTCAGGAGCAAGTCAAAGGTTGGAAGTGTTGCGCGGCCAGGCCAGTGCACTGGAAGTGTTTTATGGTGCTGATGACACTCTGGCCCCAGAACAAATGACACGCATGAACCCTTTGTCCGGTCTTTGCACAGTTGCACTGGCGGCTGCCATACGCAGTGTGGCCCAGCTTCTGGGGCGACCTTTGCGCATACTGGAAATTGGCGCGCGCAGTGGTGCATCAGCACGTGATTTGCTTGCGCAGCTAAGTGATTGCACGATTGACTATACGCTGACTGACCCCGCGCGCAGCCTGGTTGAGCAGGCTGAACAGGCGTTTGCCGCACAAGCCGCCAGTCCCTTGCACACTATCCACTGTCGCGTATTTGAACATGAACGGGCAGCGGCGACACAGGGTATGCCGGAATATGAATTCGATCTGCTGATTGCATTCAATGCCTTGCACCGTAGCCGCAATATCCCTGTCTTGCTGCGTCGTCTGCGCAGGCTGCTAAATGCAGGTGGCATGTTGATGGCACCAGAAATCACCCGTAATAGCGATTTCCAACTGGCAACGGTCGCCTTGCTCGAAGGTGGCTATACCCAGTTTGAAGACCGTAGGAAGCTAAACGGCAATGCACTTTTGCCAGAAAATGCGTGGCTGGATGAATTGGTGCAAGCAGGCTTTGCCGCCGGCGCTGCATCCGGCACATACAGCAATGCTGGCATGCACTTGCTTGCAGCGCGGCAAACCGATACGGTGTTGCGCTTTGCCCCGCGTCGTCTGGTAGAACATCTGGCGACCTTGTTACCTACATATATGGTGCCGCAAACTATTCTTGAGCTGGATGCCTTGCCATTGTCTGCTACGGGAAAAGTCATGCGCCAGCAATTGCCACGGCCTGAAATGGGGGTAACCCGCCGCACTATTCGTCAAACTGGCAATGATGCAATGCCGCCTGCAAACGACTTGGTCAGGATATGGCAAGAATTGCTGGGTGTTGCAGACCTCCATGGTGACGATGACTTTTTCGACCTGGGCGGCGATAGCCTTATCGCGGTACGCTTGATAGAAAGAGTCCGCCATGGCATGAATGCGCATGTAGCCTTGTCAGACCTGTTCGATGCCTCCAGTCTGTCGGCATTTGCTGAAAGAGTCGCAAAGGCAGCCCCGTATGAAGACAGCTTGCCACCGTTACTACCTGATGCAGCTGCACGCTATGCGCCCTTCCCGTTGACTGATGTACAGCAAGCCTACTGGATAGGACGTGATGAAAGTTTCGAGCTAGGCGGCGTCTCCACGCATCTATATGCCGAAATTGAAGTTGCAGACCTTGGTTTGGCTGATCTGGAACGAGGTTGGCAGCAGGTAGTGGCACGGCATGACATGTTGCGCGCAGTCATCAATGTCGATGGCATGCAACAAGTGCTGCAGAATTTGCCAGCTTACCGCCTTGCCAGCCATGATTTGCGTGCTGCCAGTGCCGCTGAAGTATCCGAGTGGCTGGAAATCACCCGCCTGGAACTGTCGCATGAAGTATTCGACACAGCACGCTGGCCCTTGTTTACCGTGCGCGCCGCGCAAATGACAGGCACCCGCGTGCGCTTGTTCGTTAGCCTCGACAATCTGGTATGTGATGGACGCTCCATGCGTACTCTGCTGGCAGAATGGTCGCAATTCGCCCGCGATCCTCATTTACAATTGCCACCACTGACAGCGAGTTTCCGCGATTATGTCATGCTGAGCCAGCAAATTGAATTGTTGCCGTCTTACCAGCGTTCATTGGCGTATTGGCATGACAAGCTTAGTACACTGGCACCTGCTCCGGCTTTGCCGTTGACGCAATATGCGCCGGAAGATGTGTCGCCGCCTCACTTCACCCGCCGTGAAGCGAGTCTGACGCCGCAAGACACGCAAGCCTTGCAGGCCCAGGCGGCAGCGCATGGCGTCACTGTCAATGCAGTATTGTTGGCCGCTTATGGCGAAGTGCTTGCCAACTGGTCTGCTATACCGCGCTTTACCCTGAACCTGACTCTTTTCAACCGTCCACCTGTGCATGAAGAAATCGATGCACTCGTCGGTGATTTCACTTCACTCGTGCTGCTGGGCTTTGATGCTACTGTAACTGCCAATTTTGCTGAAAGGGCGTTTTCCATTCAGCGCCAGATCTGGGCTGATCTGGAACACATGCAGGTATCGGCAGTCCGAGTATTGCGCGAAGCTGCACGCCGCAACCGGCGCCTGAACCAAGTTGCCATGCCCGTGGTGTTTACCAGTGGTCTCGGCGTTGCCAATGATGGCGCGGCAGAACTTGACTGGTTGGGTGAATTTGTCTATGGCATCAGCCAAACGCCACAGGTATGGATAGACCAGCAAGTCGTTGAGCGCGATGGTTCCATGGTATTCAACTGGGACTCGGTCGATGCACTATTCCCAGAAGGTTTGGTCGATGAGATGTTCCTGGCATATCACGGCTTGCTATTGAATCTGGCACAGAACAGTGATGCATGGCAAAACATAGTCGTCATGCCAGAGAATCGCTGGCATGCATCAGCTTCAGAAGTCTTCAGCGACATTTCAACGGAAGCGCTGCCAGATGACAGCCCTGTCATCGACGACAAATTGTTGCGCACGGTTAGCAGCCGTCTTGCTGCACTGCTCGGCCATGATGAGCTTGCGCCACAGACCAATTTCTTTGAGTTGGGGGCAACCTCGCTGGACCTGATACGACTGCGCCAGCAATTGCAGGCGGATACCGGACGGGTACTCAGCATCACCGAAGTGTTCCAGCACACCAGCATCGCCGCCCTTGCCGCCCATTTACGTAGTCGTGATCAGTCACTGGTGACGGAAGATATCTCCAATATTGAGAGCGGACAAGCCCGTAAGCGCCAGCGTCTGGACAATGACCGCCGCCGTAGGCGTGGTCAGCAATCCAAAGCCTGATTATTAAAAAAATCGCAAAAAGATAGAGAATCGAAGTTAAGGATACTTATGAATACAAACGGTCAAATCAATTCAACGACAATTCCAAACTATGGTGACAGCATGCCCGTCGCCATCATCGGTGCTGGCTGCCGCATGCCACGGGCAGATGATATTTTTGAATATTGGCGCAGACTGGCAGATGGTGAAGAACTCATCGACTTTTTCGATGCCGAACAATTGGCTGCCGCCGGTGTTGACCCTGCCCTGCTGCAACGCCCCGCGTATGTGCCAGCCGCAGCGGTGGTGGCACATGCAGACCGTTTTGATTGGGGCTTCTTCGGCTATTCACGCCATGAAGCTGAATCCATAGACCCACAGCAAAGACTCTTCCTGATGTGCGCATGGGAAGCATTGGAAATGGCAGGATATGCGCCCGATGCGCTTGCAGCCAAAGGCGACGAGTTAAAGATAGGTGTGATCGGTGCATGCAAAATGAGCAGCTACCCAGCAGCTTCTTTCGACAAAATGGAAGAAATCGCCTCACCATCCACTTTCGCCCGCCTGTTAGGCAACGACAAGGATTATCTTGCCACCCGCGTATCCTACAAGCTTGGGTTGACTGGCCCCAGCATGACGGTGCAGACCGCTTGTTCTAGTTCGTTGGTGGCGATACATGTGGCTTGCGAACAGATTGCCAGCGGTGAATGCGATATGGTCTTGGCGGGCGGTGCTGGTATAGGTTTTCCGCAAGAGTCTGGCTATGTACACCGAGAAGGCATGATTTTTTCCAAGGATGGTCATTGCCGCCCGTTTGACGCAGAAGCAGGTGGCACCACGATAGGCAATGGCGTCGCCGTGGTTTTATTGAAATCACTGGAGCGCGCTCTTGCTGACGGTGACCCGATACTGGCCATTGTCCGTGGTTCTGCTGTCAATAATGATGGCGCTGGCAAGGCAGGCTATACCGCACCATCTCCAGAAGGCCAGTCACGCGTCATCAACGAAGCCCTGGTCATGGCAGAGGTAGACCCAGCCAGCATAGGCCTAGTCGAAGCTCATGGCACGGCCACTCCTCTAGGCGACCCTATAGAAGTGGAAGCACTGACCCGTGCCTGGCGCAAACATACCAATGCCAGCCAATATTGCGCCCTGGGTTCAGTCAAATCCAATCTGGGCCATCTGGACACAGCAGCAGGTGTCGCCAGTTTCGTCAAGGCTGCGATGGCCTTGCATTTTGGTCAGGTGCCACCCAGCCTGCACTACGAACAGGCAAATCCTGCTATTGATTTTGAGAACAGCCCTTTCTTCGTCCCGCAAATGCTCTTACCCTGGCCCCTGGATCACGGTCCGCGCAGGGCCGCTGTCAGTGCCTTTGCAATAGGTGGCACGAATTGCCACGCAATACTGGAACAAGCCCCAGCTCGTGCCACATTGACGCCTGCAAATGGAGCGCCAGTGTTCTTGCTGCTCAGCGCACGCAGTGAAGCTGCCTTGAAAACACTGGCACAGCGCCATGCATGGCGTCTGTGTGAATGGACTGCCGACCAGTCGCTGGCGGATTATTGTGCTACCAGTGTCCATCATCGCAGCGTCTATCCATATCGCCTGGCACTGCTGGCCAATGATGCCGACAGCCTCATCAATTTGCTGTATGCCTTCATCGACGGCGACGATACAAAAACCAGAAAACTTCAAAACCACCGGATCCATGCCTGGATCGCCAATGCGCTGCAATCAGATAATGATGGGCAGGCCCTGCTTGATTTTGTTGCTACGCAGGCTAGTGCTGAACACCCATCCTGGGAACAGCATCTTGTTTGCTCCATACGCCCAGTTGCACGTGCCCTGTTGCCAACTTGTCCTTTTGAAGGTGAGCGTTGCTGGTACACCAAACCTGGCCCCAGTCCGGTAGCAATAGGCAAGGACGATCATACGACATGGCAAGCCATGCGCAATGCAGGTCATCAATGCGCGGCAGTATTGGCCGCTGATCTGGATTTGTCAGGCCTGCCACGTGAAAACGAAGGTGTTGACGCCCTGCATGCCGCTTATGTCGGCCAGGCATTTGCGACACTGGGCATATTTAATAACAATGATGACTGGATGGACGTAGAAGCTTGCCTGCAAGCCGCGGGGGCACCAATCCGCTTCCATCAGTTGTTTGCACGTCTGTTGCGCGATCTTGCTGATGCTGATCTGCTGGAAAGGCGTGGTGAAGGCGGACAGTTCAGTTATCGCCATCTGCGCACAGACTGGCCAGATCCAAGTTCCTGGCTGGTGCTGATGCGTGAACTGGGTTATCAGCAACTGGCTGATCTGGTTGAGCGTACAGGCCCGCGTCTGGCAGATATGCTGACTGAAAAAGTGGACGCAGTCAGTATCGTTTTCCCAGGTGCTGCCACTGACGATGTTGAGCATATGTATCAGGACCAACCATATTCTGTTTACCTGAACAGTATCGCCGCAGCTACTGTCGCGGGCTTGGCGAAAGCACATGGACGGCCGCTGCGCATACTGGAAGTGGGTGGCGGCACTGGTGGCACGACGCGCGACATACTTGCGCAATTGCCTCCTGGCGCTTGCGAGTTGTATACTTTTACTGATCTAGGACCACTATTCCTGCAAAAGGCACGCAAGAAATTTGCAGCATATCCATTCATGCAGTACCAGAGTTTTGACATGAATGGCCCAGCTATTACACAAGGTTTGAAAGCTGGCAGTTATGACCTGATCGTAGCGGCCAATGTATTGCACAATGCACCTGATCTGCGAGTCATGCTGGCCAACCTGGCTACTGTACTGGCTCCGGATGGCGTGCTGATGATGCGCGAAATAACCACACCAAAAAAACTGTTCGACTTTGTCTTTGGTCCTTTGGTTCCTGCGTTATCCGACAGTGAGCAACGTGATGGCGAATTGTTTGCCAGTCGCCAGCGTTGGCAGCAGGCACTGACAGATGCCGGTTTCGTACAGACCGATGCCATGCCTGCGGAAGACTTACCCACTTATGCATTGGGTGAACAGATATTGCTAGCCCGTTGGCAGGGCATAGCCAAGGATAACTCGGCGACAAATACTGCCGTCCCTAATCCAAATATCGACTATTTGCTGACAATACCAGAACCAGCTATCGGTAAAGTCATGGCAGCCATATTGGCCTGGTTGCCGCTAACTAGCAGACGCCAGTTGAAAAACTTGCGCTGGCATCTGGATATCAGCAATGCCCCCTCTCCTTTGCAATTGGCATTGCACTATAGTGGCGAGAGCTTGCATGCCACGGTAGCAGATACACGTGGCATGCAGCAAACTTTGTTGACTGCCGCTGTGTCAAGTCCTCGCACATTGCGCAGGTATGACAGTCAGACCGCTGGGGGAATGCATTTAGATCCGTCCAACCAGACATTGTTTGACCGCGTCATTGATGCTTTGAGCGACGATGCATCCCTGTTTGCTGGCATGGACAGCCTGTATTGGTCCACATCTACCGAAAATCTACAAAGCCTGCGCCTGCATATCATCGAACATGGCTCTGTTGTGACTGACACCACAGGCCAGGTGCAGCTTGATCTGCGTGGAGTAAATCTATTGCGCCGTCCTGCTTCCCTGCCGTCTTTGTGGTGTAACGAAGGCGATGCCGAATTGTTTAGCTGGCAATGGCACCAGGTAACTGTGACCAATCAGTCCTTACCATTGCCACGACGTGTGCTGTACATCAGCGATGACAATCAATCTGAATTCAGTCATTTACTCAGTAATGCTGATGTTGCTTGCAGCCTGTTACCTGTAGCTGAGCTTATGGATAAAGAAGCACTGAATACACTTCTGAGTTCAGATACTGCGTTTGATGCGGTAGTGTACAAACCCGCCCCGGTGAAAAGTCTCGATAATGCTACATCGCTCTTTGAGGCCATGGGTGTAACACCACTGTTGAATCTGATGTCGACATTGGCAAAATTGCCAGCGGTGCCAACCCTACTCCTCCTCAACCCGCAAGCCTATGCAATCACAGAGACAGAGTTTTGTGTTGCTTGGCCATCCGCAGGCACGAGCGGAATACTGGCAGTAGCACGTCAGGAAATGCCAACTCTGCATTGCACGCAACTCGATGCAGCAGATGCCAGCGCCGAGGAACAAGTGCAAGTGATCTTGCAATTGCTGAGGGATACCCAATTAAAACATGCACCTGTAGTCGCTGTTCGGGATGGAGTTATATATCGTCAGGAACTGACACCTGCAACCCTACCTGCTGCGACACCCCTGCCCCAAGGTCGTCATGTCCTCATCGGTGGTTTATGCGAGTTGGGGCTGGAACTGGCCCACTGGCTGGTTGCCAAGGGCGCTCTTGACCTCGTCTGGCTGACACGTCGCGCACCTGACATCAAAGAAAGGCAGGCGCTGGATATGCTGCGGAGCCAAGGTGTCGCTATTCACATCGACGCCCATGCCGATGTCACCGACGCCAAAGCGATTACAGCAGCACTGCGACGACTGGCAGATGGTCCACCATTAGGCATCGTGTTCCACCTTGCAGGCGTACTCAATGATGCACCACTGAGCGCGGTAAAAGCTCAAGACTGGGAGTCCAGCTTGTCTACCAAGTTGCGTGCTGCCTTGCGTCTGCATGCACTTGAAGCACAATTGCAACCCGCCCTGACAGTCTACTTTTCTTCCGCAGCCAGTGCGTTTGGCCCGACAGGACAAGGTGCCCATGCACTGGCCAATGCCACACTGGAAGCCCTGGCAGAGCATCGCAACCGTGCTGGCAACGACACCGTTGCACTGGCCTGGGGTTTCTGGCGTGAAATAGAGAGCGATAAACGCCAAGGCCTGGCAGCTTATCTGGCCGAACGCGGCATGCTGGGCATGTCCAATGCCCAGGGCTGGGCCTTGTTGACCAGTGCCATAAGTGGCAATGCCTCCGTTTACCTAGCCTGCAATGTCGATTGGAAACGCTTTGCAGCACAAGCGACTTCTGTGCAGCAAGCACGTTTTGGCGCTTGCTGGAATACTGCCTCATCTACTGCAATTACGTCGAAACCGGTATTGGCAGAACAGTCAGCTATGCCCCTGCTACATCAATTGCGCCAGCATATCGCTGGCGTGCTTGGTTGCCCTATTGATCAAGTGAATGAAGACAGCAAACTGGTGCAAATAGGATTGGACTCATTGCTGATGCTGGACCTGACCGAACAACTGAAACAAAAATATGGGTTGACCGTTTCAGCGGAAACCCTATTCAAGGCCGATACCCCCAAAACACTGGCTACAGCATTGCAACTGCAAATGGATGGCCAAGCCGATCCATTAGCGACCTTACTGCAAGCAGAAGCCGCCTTAGCTTTGCCGGCAGCCCAGCAGTATTTGCGCAGACGCCTGAGCAGCCTGTTGCAATGTAGTGAAGCGGACATGGATGCAAATACCAAATTGGTCGAGATGGGATTGGACTCTTTGTTGTTTTTGGAGTTGAGCGAAACCATACAGCAGGAACTAGGCTTCAAACTGTCTGCCGAAGTGGCATTCCAGGGCGGCAGCATAGCAGCCTTGGCAAAAATACTGGTGCATGCACTCCATCCCAATCTGGATACAGCAAGCAAAGACCCTGCAATATCAGGATTGCGCCAGGCTTTGATGGAACTGGAGCAGCGTGAAGGCGGCTGGTTGGCAAGCAACGGTGATGTACTACCGCGACCAGGTAACAAGCAGCAAACACTGACAGGCTTGCGCAAACTACGCTGGCAACTACGTAACAGAGATCTTCCACAGCAGTTGTATGTGGAATTCGATAAGACAGGCAATTTTGATCTGGCAGGTTTTGAACGTGCATGGCAGTTGCTACTGGACCGCCACGCTGCACTACGAACGACTGTAGATGCCCAGGCAAATCTGCATGTCATGGAAAAAGCACCGCATTACGAGGTGCAGACATATGACTTTCATGGACTGGCATCTCAACAAAGAGATGTAGCATTAGCAGTCCTTCGTGAAGAGATGACAAATGCAGTCAGCGATCTCGCGGTTTGGCCGCATTTCGACTGGCGCGCTAGCATAATTAATCTGGAAAATAAGGATATCCTGCGCATACATTTACGCATAGATACCACGCTGACAGACATAGAAAGCTTCCGCATCATGCTGCGCGAACTGCATTTGTGGGTCCTTGATCCGCAGCGACGCCTGCCTGCGCTACAATTCAGCGCCAGTGATTATTATGCATGTGAACAAGCCCTGGCTACGACCACGGTTCATGCAAAACAGCTGGCGACATATGGCAAGCTGCTTTCTCAACTACCACGCGCGCCATCACTAGTAAAAGCTGGCGCAAATGAGCTATCTGGCAACCAGATAGCAGTATGGCGTGAAGCCCTGCCCGCGCCAGTTGGCTAGCATTAAAGGCAACTGGCGCGAAAGCGGGTCTAACTGGAACAGCTGTCATGCTGGCAGCCTATGCCACTGCTATTGCCGCATGCTCAGAAAGCCCCGACTTCAGTCTGCGACTCGATTACCCTGACCGCAAGCCCCTGCATGCACAGATAGGCAATATCATGCTCGATGCCGTTGACAGCGCCGTGATTGCTTGCCATACCAATGTCGTCAGTTTCATGGCTTTGGCACAAGCATGCGCTGAAGGAATTCAGCAAAGGCTGGCAGTTGATTTGCTGGATGGTGCCAGTGTGTTGGCTGCTTATCAGGCAGCTGGCTTGGATCGCCCGGCTTTGCCAGCTATCGCCATGACCAGTCTGCTGGGTGTGCGCACTACCTATGCCATTCCTGAAACATCAGACCCTTTGCTGGGTATGCCAGCCTATGAAATCGCAACGCAACCTGGAACCGCACTGCACTTCCAGGTTTTGGAAGAAGAAAGTGCGCTGCTATATAACATCGACTTGCATACTGGCTTGATATCCAAGGAACTGGGTAGTACCCTGATGCGCCATCTGGGCACTATCCTGCAGACATTAGCCAAATCACCAGCCGAATGGAACACCAGGCCACAAAGCTTGCTGATAGCGAACAAAGAGGTGCCACGTGGCTGATATCCTCAACGTCGTCGTCTGCGGCACCCGGTTTGGTGAGCATTACCTGGCGGCTCTTACCTGTGCCGAACACCTGTGGTCTGTCCGGCCAGCACAGCTGCCACGTTATCGGCTGGCTGGCATTGTGGCAAGAGGTAGCGCCCGCTCACGGGCACTGGCTGCCAAACTAGCGGTGCCGCTGTATACCGATGTTGCACAATTGCCCAGCAATATAGACATAGCCTGCGTAGTGGTGCGCAGTGCCATCGTCGGTGGCGATGGTTCCTCACTGGCACGTTCGCTGCTGTCAAAAGGCATACATGTATTGCAAGAACATCCCGTGCACCCGACTGATATCGTGCGCCTGCGTGCTCTGGCAGCACAACAGGGCAAACGTTACCACGTCAATACTTTTTATCCACATCTGCCTGCTGGCAAACGCTTTATTGACTATGCAAGGCGCAGTGCCTCAGAACGCCCACCCGCTTTCATAGAAATAACGACGAGCTTGCAACTGCTGTATTCAAGTCTGGATATTGTTTGCCGGGCCTTGGGTAAATCCACCCCTTTTGCTTGTTCAGAACCACTTGCAATGCAGGGGGCACTTGCAGATTACGCCGCGCCATGGCCCTTCCGTGCGATACAGGGGCTTATAGGTGGTGTGCCATTTTCACTGAACCTGCAAACCTGGCTGGACCCACATGATCCTGATCACCATAGTCTGGTGATGCATAAAATAGCCATAGGTGGCCCTGAAGGTAATGTCTTGTTGGCCAATAGTTATGGGCCGGTAGTCTGGAGCCACCCCATCTATGCACCGGACTATGAACGAGATGATGCCCAATCTTCTTACCTCCTGGTTGCGGATCAGTTTGCAGAAAGCCGCTTCAACCGCCAGCCAACCGCGACGATATTTGGCAAGCCACATGGCCCAAGTCTGACTGAAGCCGCTGCGCATGACTTCCCCCTTGCGATCCATGCAGCGCTCGATGAGTTGATACAGGATGACGCTCCGGTTCATCAAGACCAGTGGTGGCAAGCCCATGGAGATGCATGGCTGGGCATCATGCGCGCGGTTGGCCCGGCAAAGATGACTAGCTGCTCACCGCCGCCGCCGCCCTACCCTGACCCTGTGAGCTATGCAAAGGAGTACCAGTCATGAACCAAGCTGCAATACAATCTCCACGACCATCATCATCAGCGACGCTGGCCCGCAACCGCCAGGCGTATGCGGGCCTGGCAGAAGTGCTTGAAAGTGCCGGTCTGGCAGAGCATGCGCTTTACTTAAACTGGGGCTATGCACCGCAAACCGGCCTGCCAGACTGGGCATCAAACACATTGTCTGCAGGAGAAACCGGCATGGCACAAGCACGTCTGATACTGGAAGTGCTTGGTGATACCCAATTGGCAGGCAAGCGTGTGCTGGACGTAGGTTGCGGTCGTGGCGGTGCACTGGCCCTGTTGGCGCGCTTATATCCTGATGCCAATCTGGCTGGCGCCGACCTCAGTGCAGCCAATATTGCTTACTGTCGCAAACGTCACCAGCATGCCCGTCTGCGTTTCCAGGTAGCAGATGCTTGCCGTTTACCGTATGTAGACCAGAGCGTGGACGTTTTATTGAATCTGGAGTCATCCGGTGCCTATCCCGATCTGCCCGCCTTTTTTGCCCATGCTTATCGCGTACTCAAACCCGGTGGCCGTTTTTGTTACGCAGACGTGCTCGCAGCCGATAATCTGGAACCTATACGCCAGGCATTGCTGCAAACTGGTTTCGTGTTGGAGCGCGAACGCTCGGTCAGAAAGCAAGTATGTGCTGCCAGAACTGCCAGCCCGTCGGGTTTATGGACAAGGCTGGACAAGGCACTAGATACCCTCGACAAACCTGGTTTGCGGGCTGAACTCGAACGCTACCTGGCACAGCCCGAATCCGGTCTGTTTCATGCATTGCAGGATGGACGAGCTGATTATCATATCTTTCATTTGCGACGTTCCAACGCTCCAGCTGGCAAAGTCAGTCATGAGATTGCAGCACAACTGGCTGAGCGCTCTGCCAGACTTGATCAACTGGAAAATCCGGCGACTACTACACAGTCAGTGTCCGCATGGTTCCCGTTCACGGCCCCTGATGCAATCAAGGGTTATAACGTGTTCGCTTTGCCATATGCTGGTGGCGGTGCATCCGTATATCGCCAATGGCAACTGGCCTCCTGCAATACTGAGGCTGCCTGGCGCGTATGTCCCTTGCAGTTACCTGGCCGCGAAAGCCGCCTGAAAGAAACTGCCATTAACGACATGGATGTCATGGTGGACCAGATTACCGCAGCCATTGCCCCCTACGCCCACTTGCCATGGGCTCTAATGGGATGTAGCCTGGGTTGTAAAATTGCCTTTGAAGTAGCACGCCGCTTTGAGCATATGGGAAGAAAACCAGCACTGTTATTCCTCATGGCCTGTCCTGCTCCCAGCCTGCCATTAAGGCGCCGCGTATCCAACTACAACGACCATGACTTTGCTGGCGAAGTAAGACACCTCGGTGGTACACCCGCAGAAATCATGGCAGACGCTGAAATGATGCGCACCATCATGCCCATATTGCGCAATGACAGCGCACTGGCCGAAGGCTATACCGCATCAAATGATGACAAGATCAATTCCCCATAGTCATGGTCGCAGCCAGCGATGATCACCTCGTCACCGTGGAAGAAGCTCGGCGCTGGGGACGTCACGCCGCTGCCGGCTTTGACTGGCGCATGGTCGATGGCGGTCACTTTTTTTTGCGCAAACGCCGTGTTGAGTTATTAAGCTGGCTGGCAGATGCACTCCGAGCCAGTGAAAACCAAATCAACGAGGCTGTGCTGTGCCAATAAGCGTATTCACAATTTGCCAGCTTGTCCCCACTCTCAAGCTGGCAGAAAAAGAAATACTCGTCATACTGGCACAGCGCCATTTGGCTGAGACATGCTCTTTGGATATGCTGAGTCGAGCGGAACAGGCCAGATATCATGCCTACGTCTTTGAACCAGACCGTCAACGTCACTTGCTAGCGCACAGCCTGAAGCGACAGATCCTTGCATGTCTGACAGATCAGGCACCTGCCAGGCTTGAGTTCCACACCGGCCAGGCAGGCAAGCCCTATCTGGCCGATGGGAAAATGCATTTCAACATATCCCATAGTGGCGACTGGGTAGCCCTCGCTTTCAGTGCCGATCTTCAAGTTGGCATAGACATAGAACAGGCTAGAGATCTGGAGTACGGCAAATTGCTCACTCAAATCGCCCACCCTAAAGACGAGCTCCCACCATCCAATCTAACCACAGAACAGCGTTTTCTCGCCAGTTGGGCCATGAAAGAAGCAGTCGCAAAGTGCTCAGGAGAAGGACTATCGATGCACTTCCCCTCACTATGCTTGAATCCCGATGGAACTGGCAGGTATGTTTGCCAAACATCAGATGCCGTCTGGGATGTCTGCCATTTCGTTCATAACGACACTCACCTAGCGGTAGCCAGCCAACAAGCACACCAAAACTTACGGGTTGTCCAGATGCGGATATAGGTGTTGAGTTGCAATAAAGAAAACTTATCAACCAATATCTGTCCGTCTGGAATCTCAAGATTCAGTGGCAGAGTGATAGTCGGTGTTGGTAACTTCATAGAAATTTCTCAACATAACCTTCGACCTGCCACTTCAACCTGATATCCCATTGCGCGGTATCCACGTTGGCGCTTTTCCCACATCCTGGCGAGCTGCGGATGATCCAGTTCTACATAGTCGTGTATTAGGATATCTGTTTTAGTAGCGTGATCCCGATGCAGTCGTCCGGCATATTGGCGCAAGCTTCCTTCCCAGGAAATTGGTAAAGTCAAGATCATCGTGTCCAAAGGAGCATGATCAAAGCCTTCGCCAATTAATTGAGCGCTTGCAAGCAAAATATGCGGGGTATCTTCCTGTAATTCATTTAGCGACGCAATTACTGCTAGCCTGTCCTTTGACTTCATCCGTCCATGCAATAAGAAACATGGAAAGTCCGAGTTCTTCAATTGTCCGTGCAGCAAATCAAGGTGTTCTGTCCGCTTCGAGAGCAGCAGCACTTTCCTGCCTTGTTTTAGCGCTGTGACTGCATCACTAACAATGCAAGCATTGCGTACATCGTCTTCCGCCAAGCGTCGGATTACGTCCTGAATGCTTGCTAGCGCTGGCA
This sequence comes from Undibacterium sp. KW1, assembly GCF_009937955.1. Lineage (NCBI taxonomy): Bacteria > Pseudomonadati > Pseudomonadota > Betaproteobacteria > Burkholderiales > Oxalobacteraceae > Undibacterium > Undibacterium sp. KW1. The sequence goes on from NZ_AP018440.1 coordinate 34,896, forward strand.
TTGCAGGAACTGGCAAATGCTGCACTTGGACTAGCAATTGTTCTGGTACGTGACTAGGTTGCTTGGCGATATGTAGGACTGGACCGCACTGCATGAACATGATGGGGTGGTGTCCGTTGCTACGAACTGGGGTCGCACTTAAGCCGAGGACGTAACGTGCAGTAGCCTGATTGAGTACCAACTCGAATGTGACAGCGGATAAGTGATGCGCCTCGTCAATAATAATCTGGCCATATTGGCTGAGAAAATCGGGTAAATCATCTTTACGAGCCAGGCTTTGGATAACGGCAATATCCAATATTCCATTTTGTTTGCTTTTTCCAGCACCAATCAAACCTATTTTTTGCGACCCTAGGTCCAAGAAACTCCCTAGCCTCTCTTGCCATTGCCGCATCAAATCTGCCCGGTGAACCAGAATCAACGTGCTGCATTTTCGATGCCCAATGATTGCTGCGGCCGTAACTGTCTTGCCAAAGGCGGTAGGTGCAACTAGCACACCGCAATCTTGGCGTAGCACCGCGTCCATTGCTTCCTGTTGATCTTCACGCAAGGCTCCGGAAAATCTAACATTGAGCGCGGCACCTATGGTGCGAGCATCGGTCAGCCGGAGTTCAATCTTGTTAGCCTTTAAGAGCGAACTAGCATCTGGCAAACATCCACGCGGCAGGGCAATGTGCTTAGGGTGATTTTCGGCACGGCCTATAATGCGTGGCTTGTCCCAAGTGGACATACGCATCGCCTGTGCCTTATAAAAATCTGGATTTTGAAACGCAGCCAGTCGAATCAATCGATTCATCAATGCTTGCGGCAACCCTGCTTTCTCAATGTATAGCTGGTCGCCAATCGTAGCGACCACTGCTTTTGGCATCGTGCCGGTGAGCTTGATATCCGGTTTAGCCGCCTTGATCCAGGGTGTGTCCGCATTCTCATCTGGTACTTCGGCGTAGGCAATGTCCAGAGGATGCCGGTCACCGACCAATTTTGTTAAGGTTGGCTCCAGCAGAGCCGCAGGCATAGGTTGAATACTGCCTAGATAAGCCCATTGATCTGCCAGCGGTTGGAGATTCTCGTCGACAAACACGCTACGCCCCAATTCTCTTGGGAGCTTTTGCAAAGGAAGCGCGATCAGGTTACCAAATCCACCTTTAGGCATCGTATCCTGGTTAGGAAATAAGCGATCATATGAACTCAGCTTCAATTGCCTGGTTCGGGCACAAGTGGCGCTGATTAAAGCTGTGCCAAGACGACGGGCATCACGCGCAAGGACTGCCCCGTTAAAAAACATCCAAAGATGCGCCCCTTCCCCAGAACGAGAAATTTCGAGTGCAGCAGGCAGTCCATTAGCAATACAAGTCTGTAACACAGCCTTGGCATCTTCACGCCAATCAGCATCGTCAAAATCAATAGCCAGGAAATGGCACCTGTCTTCGATTAACAGAGGATAGATTCCAGCAGTTAGTTCGCCCTTCAAATGATTGAAAATGACCTGGTCCGTCAATGGCACATACAAGCTGTGCTGACAATCACTGCACTTGATACGCGGTTTTTCGCAGACACCTCGACGCCATTCGTTGGCGCAGACCGGGGAGTATCCCGCCTTACCAGTTTGGGTACTCGTCCATCGCACAGGGTAAACATCTTCCCGGCCACGAAATAATTTGCGGAACAATTTGACCTTCGCCTCTGGCGAAAGCGTTCCCGTAACCGTAACTTCGGAAGGCAAATATCCTATTTGATTAGCATATGCTACAACGCCTGGAATAGCGACGCCATGTGTACCCAGCAAGCGCTTGAGCATGTCGTTTTCAGCACGTAACTGAGCGAGTTCCGATTCTAGTTTTGACATGTGTTTGCTTTTGATTAACCGACAAGCGTAGGACTGTTGCGGGGCTAAATTTAGCTATTCTAGATGATAATTTTTATGCAAGTAATCAAAATCATTGAGTTAATTCAAACATTAGGCGTCGATGGTTTGTGATTCGCAATGTTGTCCATACTTTTATACCTGCACATTTTTCTACATTCAGGTTTGCATCGATTTAATTGCGTTATCTAATCGACTGAGGCTGTTGCGAAATTAAGCTGATGTTGAAGTACTGTGTTCGGCGACGGCACCTAGTCATCTTAATTTCGTAACAACCTCTTAGTATCGGATGAAGTGAGGTGTGACTTTAGTTAATACACATTTTCTGATGTGCATATGTGGAATCTCACAGATTGTCGCAATGCTTATATATTGGTCACAGCTAAGTTCATGTCTTACAGATTTTTGATTAACATACATTCATTTTCACCGCGGATATCGATCAATATTTCGAATATGCTAATCGAAAAGCAGTAGCCATTCGTTCTTGTTCCCGCTCGGGAATTGTCAATGCTGTAGCGAGCAGAGGCCATTGGCGTACAACCTCTTGACTATTTTCGATGATCTCTTGTGCCTCCGTGGGCGACAAGCGAAAATACGGAGCGACTGATCTAGCCAAATCGAGATCCAAGGCATTGTCGGACTGACTGATATTGAGTTTTAATCCATCAGAATGCGGCACCGGGTTCATATCGTATGCTTCTGAAAGGCGCCAGCCTTTGCCAGGGTCAAGCAAAAACCCGTGATTGCGCAAGTGATCATCTGTATTTGACACGAGCAAGTTAAAAACGATACGAGTCCACAGTTCTCGTAAATCAGCATTGGTCTGTGAACCGTATTGGATGAGCACTTCGGCCATTTCTAAATAGCTAGCTCCAAGAGCCGCGTCATCACCGTCTTGATGGTCAGTCAGCGTCATTGCCGAGGCGAAATGGAGGCGGCGGCCATTTGCGGTGCGGTCGAAACGCTTAACAAGAAAAGTGTGATGGACATGTACATAGCGCCGTAACATACTCTCGGGAACGCGTATGCCACACTGACGGGCAAGGGTATGTACCACCATTTCCCAAGCCCCAATATTGAAATCATCGCTGGTGTCCCGAGCACTGGGAAACTTGGCAATCCATAAGCCGCCATCCGGATCTATCACACTAGCTTTGGGTCGAGCGCCCCCTAACGATCCTCCAGGGGCAATCAGCATCTTCAGCCATTTACCACCATCAGGTGCATCGTTGAATTCGTCGCGTTCAATTGCGTCGCTAGCAGCCTCTAGTTCGCGCAAAGCCGCTAGAGGCGGTGCCCCTCGATGATCTTGGTTATCCAAAAATGGACCAACGTCATCAAGTCGGAAGCGTAGTGCACCAACTCGATATTGGTCATGTACACCCAGCAAATAGTCGGACTCAAAGAGTTTAGTCGACTGTCCAACGACGCTGGCGCGTTTATCGCGCTCTAAACGACGGTTCATTAGGAAGCGACCCCAACGATCAGGACTTGCGTCGGAAAAAACTGCAAATCTAGTTCGACCTTGTGGCGGATATTGAGGGCCTGTGAAGGATTGTAAACGTGGGTCAAGCTGAACATTCACAAGCGTTGGGTGTGTTAGGGCCTCGGCATCAAACGAAAACTCGAAGAGTTCTTGGCTACCACTACGACGGGTATTCAGGAAACCAAGGCGTAGCGGCTTTTCCAATCCATCCCAATCTCCATATACCGCGATACGTTGTTGAGCCATCTCTATTTATCTTTTTTAGGTGAAGCGATCAAGTTGGAAAGCGCACTAGAACTAATGAATTTACCTTCATTCGCCCAATTCGTATGATCTTTGTTGGTAACGCTGGTTTCTTGTGATTTACGAGACTTGTCCAATGCGCTATCGGAAGCCGCCAGGCGCTTCATTTCTTCATAGTCAGGCCCAAAGGTGACCTCACGGTTCTCTCCTATTAATGTTCTACTACGTACACCAGCTACACGTGGTGCAGGAAGGCGTGAATCCTGTAATGATCGTCCTACGGCATCGACTTGTCCAAGCAAGCTTAGATCTTGCTCAATTCCAAGCACCTGCATTACTGCCAGATATGCGCCTATGGTAACGCCTGAGCCACCTCGCTCTACACTACGCAATGTCATAGGTGCCATTCCCGCACGCTCACAAACTTGTTTAGCTGATAGGCCACGGCGTAGCCGCGCTAAACGCAGACGCTCTCCAAATTGCTGCAACAGCTTGTCAGCATAGGGTAATAAAGTAGAAATTTTTTGAGCCATAATGGACTTATTTTAGATTTATTAATGATTATTCGCTAGAATAATTACACATTTTCCTAATAGCATTAATGCCATTTATTAAAGGAAAATCTAAGATTTTAGTAAATATTTAGTATCAAATTAACATCTCTGCCTAGACATCGCAAAAAAGCTAGAACCCATTCCAGCACGCAGACAAACTTCTTAATCGATCGGCCACGGTGTAAATACGCTTAACGAAAGCGCCCTTCAGCTGCAACAACAGTTTATCAAATGTAGCAAAACAAAACCCCTCAAAATAATAAACTTATTTTAGCGTTATATCTCATATATCGCTAGAATAATTACATATTTCAACTACTGCACTGTAATAATGTCATTAATTTAGAAGAAATTTTAAGAGTCGAATGAATTGCTACTCGGTATATTGAGGAGGAGCTGAAGTAAGTTTTTGCATCAAGGAGATGCATCCAAGGAAACATCCGAATGCAGGGAACGTAGCTCAGTTCTCCGTGAAAGTGATAATGCAACGCAAGCGGAAGAGTTTCATCTGCTCGGGCGTCACAAATATGTCACATTGACATTTCGCGCCACCAATCTGGCACATAAAATGGCACAAATTCATTTACGCGCCACTTTATTTGGCGCGATAATGGCATGGACAGCACTATGTAGACCAAAACATGCCAAAACCCACCCTCCCCCAAGAGCTAGACCACCTGGTTGAGCTGATTTCCTTGCACGACAACGGTATTGGCATGGACTCCCTCTTACAAGCCCTCAGTGATCAAATTCCACGCCGCACCTTACAGCGTCGACTGGCCCTCCTCATCGAGCAAGGCCGCATCCAATCTAGCGGTGGAAGCCGTGCATTGCGCTATATGCGCCGCCAAACAGGTCCAGATGCATCAAATGACGATCAGCTCACGACGGCAGGCACCCTATCTTCCGAAATGTATGTACCCACTTCACCGGAAAGCGAGAAAATTAAAGCCTACGTGCGTCAGCCACGTCAGTTACGTACGCCGGTTGGCTACAAACTTGAATTTCTTGAACAGTACCACCCCAACCTAACAGCTTACGTCCCACTGGACCTACGCGAGCAACTACACAAGCTGGGCCGCTCACCAGCTGACCAGGCCCCCGCTGGCACTTTCGCCCGCGACGTGCTGAATCGCCTGCTAATCGATCTGTCATGGGCCTCTTCACAACTTGAAGGGAACACCTACAGTCGTCTCGATACAGAGCGGCTGATCGAATTCGGCCAGGCCGCCGAAGGTAAGAATGCATTCGAAACGCAGATGATCCTGAACCACAAAGAGGCCATCGAATATCTGGTGTGCAATCCAGAGCATGCACAACTCAATACGGACACGATTATTGCCTTGCATGCCTTCCTGTCCGATGGACTAATGGCCGATCCTTCGGCTTGTGGCCGTATCCGTAGCCGTGCCGTGGAAATAGGCGGCAGCGTGTATTTGCCTGTCGCCCTGCCCCAGCGCCTGGAAGAACTATTTGGCATTGTCATCAAGATGGCTGCAGAGATACAGGATCCGTTCGAGCAAGCTTTTTTCCTGATGGTCCACCTACCCTATCTGCAGCCCTTTGAAGACGTCAATAAACGAGTCTCAAGGCTGGCAGCCAATATTCCTTTCATACGCCACAATCTGTGTCCCCTGTCCTTTATCGATGTGCCGCAGCAAGCCTATGTCGATGCCATGCTTGGAGTGTATGAACTAAATCGCGTCGACCTTTTGCTCGATGTTTTTGTGTGGGCGTATGAACGTTCTTGTCAGCAATATGCCGCCGTGAAACAAAACCTGATTCCACCAGATATCTTTCGTCTGCGCTACCGCCAGGCGTTGGCAGAGCTGGTGGCGACCATTGTTCGCAGCGATGCATTTGCCACAGAAACCGTCGTACGTGCAAAAATACCTGCTCAGGTTGCCGAAGCGGACAAGGATCATTTCACCGAATTAGCATTGGCCGAATTCAAAACCCTGCATGCCGGCAATGCTGTTCGTTTTGGTCTCAGACCTCTGGAGTTTGCTGCCTGGCAGGAGAAACATGGCGGTGCGACGTGATTGACAGCCACTTTACGACGAGCAGACGAATTGACTGAACCCATGCCAGAGATAGACGAAACAGCTGCACCAGCACCCTTCTTTGCCCTAAGCAAACTGGACAATGCCCCCGCGTCCAGTCTCGACGGAACATCAGGCATCAACCGTGCAACGTTGACTCCATGGATTACGGCAAGTAACGATTCAGAAGCCATCAAAGCCTGGTTACGGAATTTTGATGCGGAATCACATACCTACCGCGCCTATGAAAAAGAAGCCCTGCGCCTCTTACTGTGGGCAGTCCTGGAACAAAAAAAACCCTTATCCAGCCTAGTGACAGATGATTTTGAAGACTACTTCAAATTCCTGGCCAATCCACCGACACACTGGATCAGCACGGCCAGAGTAGAGAGAGAATCCCCTGAATGGGCACCCCTGCGCGCCCCTCTCAAGCCAAGCAGCATCAAACAGGCAAAGGTCATCTTGAATGCCATGATGATCTGGCTGGTCAACGCCAGGTATCTGGCCGGCAACCCGCTCGCCATTGTCCGCCAGAAAAGATCGAGTCAAATCAAGCGCCCCAGCCGTTATTTGCCGATGACCACGTGGGAATTCTTTTGGGACTGGCTGGAAACCTGGCCCGAAATAACCGACAGGCAGCAACGCGACAAACTGCGTATTCAAATGCTTTTCAGCCTACTCTATGTCACAGCTGCGCGCCTCTCAGACGTGGCACAGGCGACCATGGGTCATCTACGTCAAGATGATGATGGATACTGGTGGTGGCACGTCATAGGTAAAGGCGATAAAGAAGGGGAAATCCCAATTACGCCAGAACTGCTAGGCTGGATTAAGCGATACAGAATATTGAACGGACTAAGTCCCCTTCCCTCCCCTGGAGAAAAAGTCGCACTGTTTTTCCGCAGCAATGGCCCAAGTGAAGAAAGGCTTAGTGACAGCGTCATTTACCGGACCGTAACAAAAACCATGCGCAAGGCAGCAGCCGAGGCTGATCTGCAGGAGCAGTTTGATATTTCTGCACGGTTACGTGACGCCTCTACCCATTGGATGCGGCATACCGCCCTCACCCACCAGGCCCAGGCTGGCATGAACATTGTGACGATCAAGGCAAATGCGCGACACAACTCAATCGCCACCACATCAAAATACCTGCATGATGAAGAGAAACTTCGTCACAAACAAAACCGCGACAATGTGCGCATCCGCAAAACAGATAGTGATCAACCGAAAGAATGAGAGCACGTGGAGAAGATCAATTCCCTGGAGCTCGTTGGTCTGTACTTGCACGGCAAATCAAAACAATGTTATTATTTTCAGGCCTTTACAGGCATGACACACCGCAATCCCCCTCTGAATACGACACAGAAGAATAGCTGTCGCTCTGGTATGAGTGATATTTTCTGCTGAACGTTACCCCAAAATGAATCATTATCGTTCATCAATAGCAGCTTATTGATGAGCTGACGCTCAAGCTTTTCACCGCCGTTCACCGGCACCTACTCCAAAAATACCCTCGGGAACAATCGCTCCCGTCGGGTGCATTGTTTCCGCGCCTTTTCAAACGAGGAAATAATGACCGAAACACAAACGATAGAAAATCCGGCTCCAGAAATGCAAGGAGTAGCCAACACCTCTCCTCCGTATCAGCTCCCCAACGGCCAAGTTGTCGATGAAAAAACGACTACCGTGCCTCTCAAATATCTTCAAACAAAAGAAAATCCCCGAACCAATTTTAACTACGATTCCAATGATGGCTTCGACCAAAGCATCAAAGAACATGGCGTCCAAACCCCTGTACTGATTGCGGTCGATGAAGAAGGAGATCTGGTTGTTTTCGTAGGAGGTCGCCGTACCCGCAGCGCAAGGATGCACCGCGGCGAAGATTACGACATGCCAGTCCGATTCATGAGACTCAATGCCGACGAACGCCGGGCTGCCGCCTTAATCGAAAACTCCCATCGAGAAAACCCCTCGCTTACCGAAGAAGGCAATCACGCCGCAAAACTGCTGGGCGCATTCGGCAACAACCGTGATGCAACAGCCAAATATCTCGGATGGACCCGAAGCAAATTGGACACGCGCCTTGCAATTCTGGCCCTCATCGACATTGCCCAGGTTGCCCTCAATTCCCGACAAATCAGTCTGGGAATTGCCGAGCTCCTGGCGACGCTGCCCAAAGAAAAGCAAGAAGCCGTCCTGACCATCGTCCAGGACAAAAAGCTCTCAGAAAGCCAGGTCAAGGAATGGATACTTAAAAATGCCAAGACCATGGCCAATGCCATTTTTGATAAAACAGACTGTGTCGCTTGTCCTCATAACAGTGACCTGCAGGCCAGTCTCTTTGCGGAGAATATCGGCAGTGGTTCATGTTCGAACCCCGGCTGCTTCGATAAAAAAACGGATGAAGAGCTCGACATAAGGAAGCTCGCTTTAGCTGATGAATTCCCGACCGTCCGCTTCATCAACCCAGGAGAACAACACACCGTCATCAAAATTCAAGCAGACGGTGAAAAAGGTGTAGGCGCCGAACAAGCAGAAGCATGCAGAAGCTGCGCAGACTATGGCGGCGTTATCTCAAAACTTCCAGGCAGTATTGGCCAGGCGTACAAGAATCAGTGTTTCAATCTGATTTGCCACGCTGGCAAAGTGGCAGCAAACCTAGCAGCCACCAAGCCGGTCGCCAGCGAATCTCCTTCAACAGAAACAAGCAAAACAACTCAGAACACCACGCAGGCCACCTCCAGCAGCACTACTGGCAAATCTGCGCCTACTAGTACTGCGGCACCAAAGGCAGCAACGACGTCCGTCATTGAATCCCAAAGAGTCAAAGACTACCGGGTTGGTATTTGGCGCGCGGCGGCAAAGGCAGTCATCCGCACGCGATCCAAGGAAAGCGTCGACATTCTCTTTGCGCTGGCGATGACCAACACGCTTAGCAAGGTCGATTCTTCCAAGATTCGTGATGCCTTGGGCACCATGACCGGCAGCCCAGCAACAAAAGTCAAAGGCATCAAAGAGTCAGCCAGTCTGGCAAATAAACTTGACGAAGTACAACGTCAAAAAATGCCTGACAGGCCTGGTCGTGAAAGCGTTGGATCATCTGGAAGTCCCGGATCTCGTCGGCGTGCTCCAGTACCTGGAGCTAGACCTCACTCACCACTGGACAATCAAAGACGAATTTTTACGGCTCTTAACCAAATCCGAAATCGAATTCATTGCCAAAGAAATCGGCCTGGCCAAACACCTGGGAAAGACTTTCAGCAGTTTGATGAGCAAATCAAAAGAAGAATTCATTTCCAGCCTGATGAAGAGCGGCTTCTCATTCGCCGGCATTCTTCCGAAGGTCATGAAATACCCCACGAAATAAAGACAAACACACAAACACCAATTTAAAAAAAAGGAATATCCATGAGCAATTTCCAGACAATCTTACCTCTCTTGCAGCAGTGCAAATCGCTCAACCTTCTGATGACTTTGGACGGCGGACTCGTCAACGTGCAGGTTCATCTTGTTCCGTTACCTGACGCCACCGATGGTCTGCGTACCCCGATGGCACTCAAAGGTTCGGCCCAAGAACTCGATGATGGGTTTGAAGTGGCGATTCTCTCTTATGTGGGTGGCAACCAGGCCATTCTCGAGCAGATTGAAAAGGAGTTTTTCCTCTTTTTTATCAATTTACCCTAGTGCATCTTATTCGAATTATTCTAGTAGAATAAATTTTGGTCTACAGAGGGGATTTCTCAACGTACCTTTATCGTGCGGCAGCTAACATATAACCTAAACTGAACTTTCAAAATTATTCTACTAGAATAATTTTACGTAACATCTGATTCGAAGTGCAGTGGCACTTCGTAGCCAATCGAATATACGCATATTTATCGACTGTTGCGTAGCTATTTGGAATTTCTGTCCAGTCGAATACAACAACATTTGTATATTTCCACCCCCATATAAATCTACCTAACTATTAAATATTTGAAAATGAAACGGGTGTGTTTTTTATTTTTCATAATGCATTGACCAAACGAATTTCGGATATTTGCCTAATTATATTTATTGGCATCGATCACTTAAGCAAAGTTGATCTCATTGCTCGTCTTCGACGCCTTTGGTAGCCAAGCATCTGCTAAACAAAAGTAGAGAGCTTAATAAACCCGATTAATCGAAACAACGAGATACATATAATCGTTAGCCTCTCACTTGTAACCTTCAGATGCCAATATCCTTAGAGATACTAGCGATTTGCCAGCTCACGATATCTCGTGAAACTTTATTCGTAGCTTAGTCATGGTAATTACCGTGGCAATCTCGGCTAGTTTTCCCAATAAGCGTTACACAACAAAAGCTCGACACTTTCACGACCATTAACTACGCGCAAATCACAGAGAGTGGACATGTTTACTTTTTCTTCCAGGATCAACTATCGTGACATATAGATCAAGGAATATACCTTCGACTGTGAGTGTTAAAGAACCTAGACAATGAATAGAGTTGGAATGATTCTCAAAAATTGAGAATCAAATTATTCTACTAGAATAATAGTGTACCTTCGTTAGGTCATGCATGCGCGGTTAAGTGTAACGTTGTATGGAGTCCAGTACTATGATCTTTAAAATAGATGCGCCGGCATATAGGTATGTCAACCTACGCCTTATCAACTATTTATTAATGCCAACCTAATTAATTTTAAGTCCAAGCAATTTAAAGGTATGGAGAAAATCGATTTCAAGCACGTAAAAGTCTGTTTAAAGAGAGGAGTCAATTCGCCAAATCTAAAGATAATCCGATGAGAGTTGTGACGTAACTAATGTGTGCTACTCAGGCCACGGAAATACCTAGAGTCCTGCATCAGCGCAACAGATGCAGGATTACAAAACGGGTCTAACTAAAACGACCACCGGTGCCTGCAAGTACAAAAACTGGTAAGAATTAAGCGCATCAAGGAAACGGACCAGGTTTAACGCCTGCATCTTCGTACTATGGACGTTGCCTTAGAATTTCGTTCTACGTTGGCAGAATGGATAGGTAAGCTCGGCGTGGCTTTGCAGCCCTTGAGCGAGCGACTGGCCGAACCGCTGCGGCAACGGCATTGCCTGCATGCCGATGAAACACCGGTACGCCAGCTTGATCCCGGGCAAGGCAAGACCAAACACGCCTACTTGTGGGCTTATCGCTCCAATCATCTTGACCAAGGACCAGCCATGATCGTGTTTGACTATCAGATCGGGAGCGCCGGTGCTCACGCACGCGCCTTCCTCGGAACCTGGCGCGGTCATCTCATGGTGGATGACTATGCCGGTTACAAGGCGCTGTTCGCCGACGGCGTGACCGAACTGGCTTGCCTGGCCCACGTGCGGCGCAGGTTCTTCGAGTTGCATGCGGCCAACGGCAGCCCGGTGGCGGGCGAGACGGCCGAAGCGCGCCTGCAACGACGGCAAGCGCAAGCCAGGCCGGTACTGGTTAATCTGCATACCTGGCTGCAAACGATGCAACAAGCTGTCGCACCAGGCAGCGGCACGGGCAAGGCCATTGAGCATGCACTCAAACGCCGGCCAGCGCTGGTACGCTATATCGATTCGGGCACGTTGCCGATCGATAATAATGCGATACGTCCGATTGCCATTGGCAAGCAGAACTGGTTGTTCGCGGGTTCGGAACGTGCGGGCCGCCGTACTGCCGCCATCCAGACCTTGCTGGTCACGGCAAGACTCAATGGTCTTGATCCGATGCAATGGCTGACCAGTGTCCTGGAACGTCTCCCGACGTGCCCTAACAATCAGATCGATTCTCTGCTGCCACTCCAGAAATCTACTCCGCTGTAACTTCTTTTTATAGGTGGGGCGACTGGACGCCTACGATCTAACAGCCACTTAGTAACGACTTCTTTGGCGCTAAAGTGCAATGCCGGTTAGCAGCAGACAGTCAAAGCAAACTGACTTTAGCTCCCATCAAAACGAGATCTCCTTATGACTAAATCATCGGCGAACGCGAGTATTATAACGACACGCTTCCTACAAATATTATCTAATAGATACGTTAGAGTTACATTCTTCCAGCTAACAATAGAAACTGTTTATTTGCAAATATAATAACTATAACACGATGAAGTAGGTATGAAATCGTAGAGTTCCCGAGATTCAATAAACAGGCTATCTAATCTAAGTAGAAGTCGCAGGTCTAAATAACCTGAGCAGAAAGCAGAGATAAAGCATATTGCGAGTTTATCTTCTTATTTTCAAAAGCTGTCTGATCAACATCCTATTCGCGTCGACCGAAATAGGTAGAGTATCAATAGGCGGCGAAACAGAACTATAGTGTTGAGGCGCTTTTAAAACACTACTCTTTGCGTCTCTACTTTGTTTTTTTGTTGTAGACGGCCGAGTTGCGCAATACAGTGAATCGTCTTGGTTAACCAATCGTTTATCTTCTATATCCTTGTAAAGCTTGTTCAGTGCGTTGCCAGAGACAGTAATCATGTCTCCGTTCTGCTTGATAACCTCAGCAATTCCATCAAATATTCTGACTCTTACACCAGTTCCAACGAAATTCTTAAATCTATATTGCGTATGGTTAGGTACTTCAACCTTAGAAATAGTACTTACTTCGCCCATTCTGAGAATTTGAAGCGCTCGTTTTTCATAGTCGCTAGTTGTTTGAATCATTTTTGAAATATATAGGTAAAGACGATTACCGTTGACTCCGAACTTTTCGCAGTAAGATTTAGCAACTGTCCAAATATGCTCAAGTTTATAGCCTGCGGTATGCGCTAATCCCCTAAGTTTGCAAATCCCCGTTTCCTTTATGCCAAATTTCTCCATTTCACGTAATTCTTCTGGGAGAGTTATTGGGTTTTTCCCTTTGTTTTCTAAAGAAATCTTAAGTTGATCTTCTTTAAAACTAAGATCTATGTATACACCACCGTCGGACAAAATTGTCTCATCCTCAATTTGATTTATTGTTTTAGATTTTGTGGGGAGTTTAACCAACGAACAAAAGTCGGCTGAAAACTGATAACGAAAAGAGCTAAAAGTGCCCCAATCCGTCCTCCCTGGGGAAACAGGAGACAGCCAGGTGAGCGACTTAAGAATTCGCATCGTTCGTTGCACAGTTTTGTAACTCACGTCAGCTCCTTCCGCAACCAGATCTAATCTGGCTCTTATTGGAATCTCACCATTACCTTGGTTTACCCGAGTGAGCAGGCACTTTAGTACCCTTTTACCGGCCTTGGTCAGGATTGAGAAAGCTGGGTGGGTCTCAACTCGGAGAATTGACTGCTGAATAACCTTTGGATACTTCTGATAGGGTTTAATAACATCATGTATAGTAGGGACGTGCATATACCACCTCGATCCAAGCAAAGCTTGAAAAAGTTTTGACAAATGGGTCTTAGGGGAATAAGATGAAGTTCTCAGGTTTCTTCTTATTTTCCGGCAGACTTGAAATACTTAAGTAGGCCCCAAAATATCAAAAGCCCCGATTTTCCAGATCGGGGCTTTTGTATTTAAGGCTTTTCAAATTTGTTATATCATTTTTGGAATCCTTAATTATTCTAGTAGAATAATTTATTCAATTTCAACATTACTAGATTTGCTTATCTCGGACAATTTCTCCGATACACGTTTTTGCACCATATTTGCATCAATGGTTGGGTCGCTGATTTTCACAGTGAGTACCCTACCATCAAGTACCGCCGAAAATATTTGTTTGCCAGAGTCATCCGTTATAACGAGTGGAGTAGGGCCCTTTTTACGGGAGCCTATACCAATCATCTGCTCAACCCAGCTGCGAATACCGTTTTGGTCTGCGCCAGAGTTCAATCTGGCAACTGCCTCAGTGATCAACTCAAGTCTATCTGGATACTCTGCAACAAGCTTGTGTATTGTTTCAGAGCAGTTATAACCAAATAAATCATGCTTGCTTTCTAGCATTTGAACAATTGGCTGCGGTAACTTGCTCATGCCAATGCACTTGGAAACAACAGCCTGGCTAGTAGCAAATTTCGCAGCACAATCTGATTGATTTTTGGCTAGACCTCTACTTAGTGCACGGGAAAATGCCTTTCCTCTTTCGTAATCGCAAAGGTCTTCTCTACCTTCATTGTGAACAAGGGTAGCAAGTTCAGCCTCTTGGTCATTCATATAAATGACGTAAGCCTTGATTTTTGTCCATCCCAAGTTTCGAGCTGCGCGCAAACGCCTATGGCCAGCAATCAATTCATATCTTGTTCCAACTGGTCGAACTTGAATTGGCTCTTTTTGTCCTGCTGAAGCTAAAGTATGTCCAAGGTCATCAATCGACTCGCCGCGATAGACGGATCTAGGTTGATATGGACTATCGTCGATTAGATCAAGAGGAAGATCTACATAATGCTTGCTCTCATTTGTTGGAACATCCATCGTGGCGACAATTCCAACAATGTCATCATCCTGAATCGGTCCAGGATCCTTAATGGTTCCAGCCGCTATGAGACCGGATACTTTTATTTGTTTGCTTGCCATAACTGCACTTTTTATGATTTCTGACCCGAAAGAGGAATATTGTGAAATTTAATTAATGACTTAGATAAATCAATAATATCCCGTGCACCCACACTACCTGGTTCGCGTTCGAGAACGGGGCCAGAGTTGGTGTCATCAAATAGATCTGTCTGTCGAAGGAATCCAATGAAATCGCGGACGATAGTGTCGTTAATCTTGCCGTTGTACTCTCCGATGATGAATTGGAGCGATTCTTGGTGTGGTTTCTTGGTCTGGTTGAATTTATTGACAATAATATGCATGTCGAGGTTAAAACCCCTCTGCGTCATTGCACTATTTATTTCGAGTATATTTGACTTCAACACATCTAATGCTTTGACGGATTCAGGTTCCGGATTGACCACAGCCATGATAGTTTTTGATGCAATCATGAAACTTTGAGTGAGCAACGAGGAGGCAGGCGCAGAATCGATAATTATTGCTTCATACTGACAAAAGAAATCTTTTTCTTTTTCAAGTAATCTCAAAAAGGTATTCTCTCTACCGATCGCAGAGATTAACCAGGTATCAGCATTTGCTAGAGTTATATCTGCGGGTATTAAATCAAGCATTCCATGTGAATAAATCGGAACAATGGCATCTTGAACTTTCGGTAGTTCACCTTTTGATGCCCTTTGCATCAAGGTGCCAATATGGGTAATCTCTTGGCTAACATCAACACCAAACATTTTGCTAAGAGATCCTTGAGGATCTCCGTCAATCAGCAGTACCTTGTGACCAAATTGCGCCAGACATGCGGCGATATTGCCTGCGATAGTAGTTTTGCCGGTACCGCCTTTCGCCATTCGAAAATTGATTACTGGAGGTAAAGAACGTTGTTCTTTATCCTCTAATCCGAGCAAATGTAATCTGATTTTTCTGATCTCGAATGGTTGGTAATATTTATGCGCCGAATTCTGGTCTTCGCCGCGATAAGTATCCCTGAATTTCCGATCTGAATCGGTAAAACCCGAGAATTCTTTCGCTAATTTAAGACGAACCCCAAGATAATTGCGCATAACAATCCTTTTTTCCATATCAGATTGCATAATAAGTTACATACCGTACATTTGCAAGAAAATTCAAAATAAAAAAACATGCGGCAATAAAATGTACGGGCGTTTAAATATCGGTCTTGAGTTGCAATGTTAACCTAGTGTTCAATTTGTAGTAAGCATCAAAAATTCAGTAATATTGTGAGAAATGCGCTTTACGCTTCTTTTTTAAGCGAGATGAAAAATAAGAACGTTATTCATTCTTTTACTCTAAGAGCAAGAAGGATCGATTTCATATCCCTGTAGGAGAGAGGCAATTTAGTATCGGGCAAGTTACATTGTGAAGATATCTGAAAATGCAATTAACGGATTAGTCGTTTGTTTTTTAACCTTCTATAAGACTGTAAAACTTGAGTTGTTGCATCCGGCTATTTTGTTGTATGCTGGTTTTATTATCAGTTAAAACTAACTCGTTAATTGCATTTAATATGGATATTTTTGATACGACTGAAAATTGGGACTTGGCTCCACTAGAAGCATTCCAAGCTTTTGTCAGAACAGAGGCGTTTGTAACATTGGGGCGTCGCCCAAAAGCTCTGCTAGGATCTTCTTTTGAAAGCGCGCGGCCTATGCGCGCATCAGCTACGAATGTCTATATCTCCATGTTTGGTAAATTCATTCGTTACCTTAACGGAAAACCGCTGCGAGCTGTAACTCCTGGTGACATTGTGCGGTTTCTTGATAGGGGAGAGGCTACAAAAGGAGAGAGGAGCACCAAACCATTGAGTCTTATTCGGGTGCGATACTTGAGACTATTCGAGCGGGTTTATGCCTATATAGAGGTGCAGCCTAATCCTGCGACTATTGCTACGATCGAGTTATTCAACAGCGCGTCAACGGGGAGGGATAAATCAAAAGTAGCACTCGACCTGGTGCAACAAGCTCAGTTCATAAAAAATTTGCCTGCTGCAAGCCCATACAGGGGCCCCGAGTGCACGCAAGGTTGGAAGAAGCGTAGAGACAGGGCCATGCAAGCGATCATGCTTGGCGCCGGTCTAAAGGTTTCTGAGGTGGTCAGTCTTTATATTGAAAATGTAGGAGAGATCGACATCAATGGATCTGTCCCGATAACTATCTCTCAAGCGTCTGTAGATGGGAATGGCGCAGATCACAGGACGCAACTGCGTCCTTTCGCGGTAGATATCGTGATGGACTGGGTCTTGGAGCGAAAACAGATGCGCCTGGCTACCAGGCTCTTGTTCCCAGCATCACTGAAAGACCTTAAACCTCTGAACAAAGCCACCCTTTACAGGCAAGTTACTGCCACTTTTGAACGCGCCGGCATTGAAACAACCCATAGTGGTGGCAGGACATTGCGCAACTCCTACGCATTTCGTGAGCTACAAAAGGAAAATGCCTCGGTTGAGCTGGTCGGCCAGTTCTTGGGACTTAAAAAACAGGCCTCGGCACAAAAATACTTGTACCTGGTTGAGAAAGACAGGCTCACTAAAAATCTATCATGAGCAACTATCTTGCTCGCTGACTATCAAAGCCAGGGAAGCGAGGGTGTTTTAATAGTTTGATCAACTTATATGTGGTAGTTTCGATATGATCCGGCAGTCCGATCTAGCCTAAGTTGAAGTCATGGAACCTAAATTTAGATCGGTAGTTACATGAATATAAATCATTCTATTGGTTCATGTGCTACGGACTTGGGTTTTGCCAGTCGAAGTAAGTAACTCTTCATCACTGGTCGGCTTGCAACATAAGTTTTCAGTGCAACCTTCTGACTTTCAAGAATTTCGCTGGCATCGATCATGGCATTCCAACTCTCGGCCGCAGCAATACAAACTTTTTTTACTTCATTCCTTAGTTTGGCTTCGGGAACACTGACGGCGTTTGCGAAGGCACGTATCGCTGTTGGTTCTAAAATCTGCTTTTTCTTTTGGCCGCTGGCGAACGGGAGGGCATGGCCACTACCGTTCATGTACACACTGTACGCGACGATGTCATAGGCTGGAGAAAGGGTAACGCTGCCGTCGGGCATGTGCAATACACCGATATTTTTTAGATGAAAGTCATAGTTACCAAGCAACTCGCTAACAGTAATTCTGCGAATTAACTCCAAAACTGCTGGCTCGCCCAGTCCATCGATCAGTAGCATTACGTTGGCAATATCAGCGTAACTACCTCCTCGGTATTTGTCCAACGGACCAACGTTTAAAATTTGCGCAAAATCTTCAGCGTGAAGCCGACCAGGCTGGTCACGGTCAAATCTTTTTACTGCCAAGAAATTCATGGAATTGCCAATGACGTAATTATGCTCTGCAAGTATGAGATCAAGGCTGACCAGGCTTGCCTCGCAAACTCTTACGCCAGCTGCAGCCGCCAGCTGAAGAGACAGATGCTCGACTTCGGGGAGTAGGGAGAACTGCGTTGTGGGTAGTTTTCCTATTATGTGCGCACCTTCATGGCGCTGCCTGGCAACATATCTGCCGTCCTCTAGGACCAAGGTCAGCTTCGGCTGCATCCCTGAAATCGACACACCATCCTCTAGCGGCTCTTCAACCACACTTTCTTCCAGGGCATCTTGGCGCTGAGTAACATACCGGGCAGTGAAATTCCTGTCTATTAATGATGGTCGGGCGTAGACATTTCCCGGCAAATCTCCTCCGCAAGCCGCCAAAAGTTCGAAGTAGTCGTCCTCTGAACACTTGCGTAATTCGGCGATGTGTTTTTTTAGAACTCCTTCCGGCAGTAAATTTTGAAAGAAATTGGGTAACCGGCCGCCGCCGGTTGAGTTCAATTCCGGATTCATAGGATTGAGCAAGAAAGCCGCGTCTTGAGCCGGGTCTTCAGCCTTGAAGGACAGCGAGATGACAGGCCTGTCTGGATCGTTGGCGTAGTCAGGATCCACGCTGAAACGGATAATATCGCCATACCGGAAGAGAACTCCAGCCTTTGTCGTACCAATAAAGATGTCCAGGGCACTGAAATTCATGACCTATTCTCCTTTTCGGTCGAGTGCTGAATCAATAAGCGATCTGACGCGGGGAGTCTTGTCGGACGTATCCGCTGCGAGCCCACCTTGCAGCAAACCACTGACTCCCTTAGGTACTAACATCAATTCAAGACCAAGCTCATCAGCAACAGCCATCAAGGTCGTGAGCTTTGAGTCTTTTTCACCAGACATCAGTCCCCGAATAGTTGGGGAGGTCAGGCCTGTATTCTCCAGAATTGTCTTCTGAGAAATTTTATTGCGCTCTTGGCTCAATTTTAAGAACTTGGCTACTTCAGCTAGATTACGCATATATTTGAAATCAAAGTATCTATTAATGTAGTAATGATAGTTTGATTTCACTGTATTGCAAGTCAATACGCCAGTACAAATGAAACTAAAATATCTATTTTATGATAATAGATACTTTAGTTTCAATTCTGGATAGATTCGGCTAGCGATTTTGGCCGATATTTGGGAGATTTACTGTGCCTGCCTCAGCACAAGAATGCGAGTGAAAGAGCGTTCCTGTTCCAATCAGAACGCCCAAAACGAAGGAGATAATTGCAACAGCGATCACAGAAGCGGCGTAAAACTTTGTTTTTTTTGCATATACCGATAGATCAATTTCGGTCAGTACCTCGGTCGCTGTTTCGTAGAATTCTTTACGAATTTTTGGAAGTTCAGCTTTAATCAAGGATCTGACCGTATCGGAAGATTGCCTCATCGCTAGGTTCTGAGAGTCACGGAATATTTTAAGCTTTTCTTTTTCCGATTCAGAATGCGCTCTGGCGTCCCCAAGAATTTCGATAGCCTTGGCCTCCAGAGCTGCGACGCCGTCCAGGTAACCCTGCTTTAGCAATCGAGATTGGAAGAGGGCGGCGATTACTATCGGGTCGTCGAATTCGACTTTTTGACCGGTTGCCTTAAATATGTCTGTCGATAGTACTTCCATCTCGTTCCTCAGATCCGCCATCGTAATCAGATTCCAATTGCGTCGAGTTGGGAGAATATATCCTTCTTGACCGTCAGAAGTCGATGGCGCGGCATCAGCGAAAACAATGGTGACTCCATCGTTTCTTTAAAAGTTAAACGATTGGAGATCATGATTTCCATGTCGCGCGCAGAGGTGTCCTGGTTGAGTTTACGAACGGTGATGACACCCAAAATTTTATGCCTGAACTTTTCGTACAATTTTGATTCAGAAAAGGGGCGGCCGTCCCTGACAACTGGGCCGAAATATTCGTTCTGCCAGACAACAACCTTAGCCGGCTGGGTTTTCAGAACAGATGTGAGACCGGATATTGTGTCGTCTGTGGCCTGTCCCCCTGTAAGCACCGAATGAAGAATGACCTCTTTACCCATTTGTTCCAGCATGGGTATGACCGAGTTCTCAGCCATATAAGAAGACATGGGTAAGAATGAAGTCGAGCCATTGTCGACAACAGTAGGTTTGTCAGAATTGGCCATTGTTTCAATGAGGCTATCGAACATCCGTTTGTTTATATCGGAAGATCCATCAAGAATTTCTGTCTTAACGACATTGAAAAATTTGTATCCAGCGAATGTCGCATTCACGGGATCGGTATCGACGCATAGAATGTCTTCTGGCTTGAGGCCCGTAGCGTCATCGACCAGCTTTTGAGCGATAAGCGCGCATATCAACGATTTCCCTACCCCACCTTTGCCTTGCAATACCATGTGAATTTTGCTCATGTATTTCCCTTAAACGTTACCAGACTTCATCGGCAACCAATTTGCCGTCCTTCTGGTGAGCATAAGGTCTTGTTTCATTCGCCGCGCCATCGAGTGCTGCCGAATTTTGCAGTGGACTCAGCGGCGCAACTCCCAAATTGCTTGACGCCTTGGATAGCAGAGGAGCTCCAGACACAACAGCAGAAGAGCGTTTCTTCCTCTTTATTCGGCCCAGCATTGAGGTCAGCGCCTGTTCTGACACTTCAAGTCCACCAGCTGTAATTCGCTCGGCCAGAGTTCGATAGCTGAGCCCATTTTTTTTTAGGCGTTGAATGTCTTCGTACATAGTTTCGATAAGCGAAATTTTCGAGCGTTCATCGTCTGGGAACGTACCTAATTCCTGGATTTTCATCGATCCTTCACCTTTATCGAATGCAATGGTTTAAAAATGACCACTTGAGAGAATGACCAGCACAGCCTGAATGGTCAAGATGTCGTAGAACGTCGTACTCTGTCGTACTCTGTCGTACTTTGTCGTACTTTGTCGTAACGATAGCCTAGCGGAGTACGGCCCATTACCCATTAACCTATGAAAATACCGAACAATTTGGATAAGTGAAAAAAGTGCGCCACTTTTTCAGTCAAAGTGCTTGCATTGAGATTCAAAACACTGTCCAATAGCGTTGTCGGCACCCGGCACTTCCAGAACCTACAAACACCTAATCAAATTGACTCCCCAATGCCATGCAATGGAGAGTCCAATGACTCCAAGATCACTACGCCTGAATATCAGGCACTATCCATAGGAAATGATCTTTCCTACTCAAAAACTAGATTTTATTGAACAGAATTGCTTACCCAATTCGCGCTTTTTTTTCTACAGAAATTAAATATCGGGCAAACACAGAGTACATCTAGAGTACAACGCTGAAGCGGCTTTCCGCCGATTATCAAATACAGAAACACCACAGAAACACAAAATTTACCGCACCAAATTCGTACGCTGCAAATCACAAAAATCGCTGGTACTTTCTGCCAGGCTCCAAACAGAAAACACACAGGCATTTGAATAATAGCTGCTATGGGATTGCCCCCGGATGCCGGAAGGAATGAGCGCTGAGCTCGCCAACCGGTGTGTAACAGCGTCTAGCTCAAGGCTGGATACATAACATGCTGGTCCTCACGTGACCATGGCTACCCGCCAGTAAGACAATGGGTAGAAACGTGACGCATGGAACACGACAAGTTCCAGGTCTTCCCAGAGTATTGGGGAAGCGACCGTAGGTAGTGATTCCTACGGGGTTTCGAAGTTCAGGCATTTGGCAGCTCGGAACCAATTCAGCGTATTTAAGGAAGCCCGCCATGGCCGCCATTGTTATTAAGTAGTAACCGGCGCTCTCATTTGTTATCTGAGAACTCTCATTGCAAGTGAAATTCCGCGTAATTTTCAGGTTGGCAACATGTTATTCTTTGAAGCGCTAGTGCCTCATCCTATCGCCGTCACTTTCAAGCAACTTGGTTCTCCATAGCTGACAATATGGTGAAATTTCTTAGAAGAAGATGCATTATCGCGGTACATTTAATCAATAGCCAAAATTTTTTGTTAAGGAGATATGGCAATGACTTTAAAACGAGTTTTTCAACAAATAAAGATTGCAGCCAAAGGAACGCCACGTCTGTATTTTGCGCCTTTAGTAGGTGCATTCAAAGGGATTAGAGCAGAATTTGCACTAATCGAAAAGGCTGAGAACGATCCTCCCTCGAAAAATAGTCTGCCATAGATAATGTAAAATAAGGTTGGCCATGCAGAAGTAGAAGCAAAAAAATATCAATGCTCATGGAACAAATCACCCAATGGCAGGCACGTCCCCTTGATGCCTTCTATCCGATTGTGTATCTGGACGCTGAGAGTGGCCGGATGACTTGAAGCGCCGCATCTATTATTCTCGTTACCGTGTCGGTTGATGCGAGAGTTATGCCCGGTTGTTCGGACCCTTGTGGTGGCGATGCTCCACACGCGGCATGATTTGCGTCATCGCCGCAACATAGCTCTTGAGCTTATGGGTGATCAGCCCCATTGGTGCGTAACGCAAGCCCTTGAGGAGCTTGAGGAAAAGCGTTTTACTGCCTGCCGGTTGCGCCGACCCTGCATCAGGATATCGAGCATATGACCGTTCTGATCGACTGTACGCCAGAGGTAATAGTGCTTGCCCTTGATTGTTAGGACCACCTGGTCGAGATGCCATTTGCCCCCGCGCTGCGGTTGACGCCGGCGAAGTTCATTGGCATAGCATTGGCCGAACTTCAACGTCCATTGGCGGATCGTCTCGTACGTGACGATGATGCCACGGCTTGCCATCAGTGCTTCTATGTCGCGAAAACTCAGCGCGAACCGGGAGTAGAGCCACACTACGTGACTGATGATTTCTGCCGAATAGCGGAAGCTGCAGTAAAGTAGGGATTTTTTCATCCCCCTACCTTATAAAATTTTTCTAGACTCCGTAAGTTGACAATACCTGTTTTTGAGCTGCAATTGATGATTTACTCAATGCAAAGGTTCATGCTGTTGGTAATTCGAGAGCAAAAAATGTACATTTGCATCTTCATCTTCGTTACTGCCATCTGCGGTTGGAGCGATAGTCGAAGTTGCATTAGCTTGGTCCGCAGCGGTTAATGCTGACTTGTCTTGCAGACCCTTGATCTCCGCAATCACGCGCTGGATATCGGTATTTAAAGGTGGAATATCTGCATTGACCTTGATGCCGCGTTCAAAGTAATTGATGGCTACTTCAAAATCATCTCGCGCTATATGAGCGAAGCCCATCACGAACAATTTCAATGCATTTTCATCTGACAACGCCAATAACGGCTGCCATGTCAGTAGCGCTACTGGTACCCTGGCAGATGTGAACTGCAGTAAGCCCATCTGAAAACGTGCCAAATGAAACTCTGGTGCCAACATCAACGCATTGGCATAAGCTGCTTCACTTTCTGCGACTTGACCTAGCGTAATGTACTCTGCCGCCAGCAAACAATATGTCGCTGCCGATTGGGGGTTGATGGCCAGCGCCTCCTGAAACAGCTTGATCGCGGTTGGACCATCATTTGCCTGGCTGAGACGTAAGGCTTCTTGCAAAATCTCATCAAAACTTGCGGCGGTAGCAGTATTCATCGATAAATTCCTAATTATTGTTGCTGCAAATGCGCAAACACGACGTCATTCTAGCCAACAAATTAGGGCGTAAGCAGATTTAAATAGGCTTCTTTCAGAATAATTCCAGCAGTTTTGATCTCTAAGCAAATTAAGGAGTAGCATTTTTTGAAATTTAGATGCCGCTATTTATTCTGTAATTATTTGTCTAATTACTTATATTCGGCATAAAAATTAATAAATATCAAAATAATCAACGGATATGCAAATTATTTTCGATTTCACCTAAACAAATTTCTAAATCTTTGGACTATTACCTCAGAACGAACATCACAGTATGTTTTGCATTTGGAAAAATATTTCGAAATTTAGGAAAAGATATGTCATCGATTGTTACCGGCAGTGGACTTGGTTTGCAAAATACTTCCCTCTCGACTTTGGGTAACCGGGGATCGTCAGGAAATGCTAGGGCAGGGGCGAACAATGACAATGTTTACCTCAATGCTGCCAATGGCAATTTGCTGATTCAGCGCCAGGAGGAGTTTCTGGTGTCGAATGGTATCGATCTATCAATACTGCGCACCTATAACAGCCAGGGACAATTGAATGATGGAGATAATGACGACAACTGGCGCATTGGCGTCTATAAGTCGGTGGCGTTGCAAAGTGGAGTCATTAATACTGCTGGTAGCACGGTTATCCGCATAGACGGCGATGGAAGTAAGCAACTGTACACGTATGATGTCACCAAAAGTCTCTATGTCAGTACTGACGGCGGCGGTGCTTATGACAATTTGACTTTCAAAGGTGACTCTACCTGGGAATGGCGGGATAGCGACACTCTACAAGTTGAGTCCTACAATGACCAGGGTTTGATAACGACTATTGCCGATCCGGTTGGTTATCTAACGAGATTCACTTACAACGCCGACAAATTAATTACGACTATCACGGATGGTACTGGTGACGCCGTCTACATGGACTACGTAGGCAAAAACTTAGTCAGCTTACGCACAAATGCCTACGGCTATGCAGAAAACACGACTAAGTACACCTATGACAATTTGAATCGTTTGACCAAGGTGACGCTTGATCTCGGTACGACGACAAACGGCGTCGCCAATAAATACGAAACTATTTATACCTATGATGGTGATAGCACACGTGTCGCCAGCATTAGCCAGACCGACGGCAGCGTGCAGAGTTTTACGTATGTACAGGTCGGTGATAAGTACAAAATCGCCACAATGACGGATGCCCAGGGCAACGTCACGACCCTTAATTACGATCCGGCTTCTGGTCGCACTGATCTGATTGACCCTCTAGGTTATCTGACCAGCTATTTTTATGACGTAGATGGGCAGCTCACTAAAGTGCAGAGTCCCGCTGTTAATGGTGTTCGTTCTGAAACTCGTTATACCTATGATGACAAGGGCAATGTGACCCAAATCATTGATGGTAATGGCAACATCACCTCAATGACTTATGACGCTAATGGCAATCAGATCGAACGTAAAGATGCATTGGGAAACACCGTCACTCGCGTTTATGATGGCAGGAATCAGTTATTACTCGAGACCGTTGCAACGCCTGGCTCAGGTCCCGCTCCGGCAGCAAGTCGCTATGTCTATGACACAAAAAATCATTTGCGCTTCAGCATTAGTGCGGAAGGCAGAGTCGTTGAGTACCGTTACACATGGCAAGGTTTTGTTGACAGGAAGTATTCCTATGGTACTGCTGCCTATGACGTCAGCAGCCTAAATCAGAGTGCGCCGACAGAAGCAGAAATGGTCGCATGGGCCGCAACTCAAGACTATTCTAAGGCTGGCTTAACTCAATATTATTACGATTATCGTGGGCAGGTACAGACTACAACTACCTTTAAAAACCTCAATAGCGATGGTTCTCCGATTTATTCATATGGTGGCTACGATTACTGGTATAGCTCATACGATCAGCATGGAAAATTGCTGCAAGAGGGCAATCCATCATTATATGGTCGGTACTCGTACTTCACATACGATAGTCTGGGTCGTTTACTGAGCAGTAATAAAATGGGGGCCATTACCCTCAATCAATACGATGATGCCAATCGCACGATAATCACGAAATTGCCGAATGGTCTGGCAACAAGCTCTGTTTATGACACTGCGGGCAATTTGATCAACGTCATTCAAAGTGACTCGACAAGCAATGCCGTCCTTGCGCAAGCCAAAAACTTCTTTGATGCCGATGGCCGTTTGTTAACTGCGCAAGATACACACGGAGTACGTACGCATTATCTTTATGATGCGGTGGGAAGGCAAGTTGGTGAAATTAACGGCTTTGGCAGCTTGACCGAAAAGATCTTTGACGCTACTGGCAATCTGATCAAATCCATTCATTACGCATACATTGTCGACACCAGTTTGCTGGCAGATGTAAATGGAGCACCTTTACACCCTAGCCTGGATCAAATCAGGCCAGCATCATCAAATGAGGACAGGATAATACGTAAAGTATATGACAAGGATAATCGCGAGATTTATTCGGTTGATGAATTAGGTTATGTCACTCAGCAGATGTTCGACAGTAATTCGCATTTGATTGGGAAATTGTCTTATGCCAATGCCATTGATGCGGGGAGTCTGCCTGTTCAGTTGAGTGCAAACGATCTGCATATTCTGACTTCAACTGAAGACAGGCTGACCAGGTATTTCTACGACAATGACGGCAAGCAGACTGCTGTTCTTGATGCAGAGGGCTACCTCACCCAAAATGTCCTTGATACTTTGGGGAGAACTGTTGAGACAATAAAATATGCACGGGCAACAAATACTACGCTGAGAGCAACTGGTAGCCTTGCGCAGCTCTTGCCACAAACGTCAACATCAGATATCAGTAATAAGACCTTTTATAATGCAACGGGACAAATCCTGGCAACTCTCGATGGTGAAAATTACCTGACAGAGTATGGTTATGATATGGACGGTAATAAATCGCAAATGACGCGATATGCAAACAAGGTCAGCAACTACACGCCTGGCAGTACCTTGGATCAATTGCGGCCGCTGACAAATAGTCAGGATAAGGTCGAGCAATATGGATACCGTGCCGATCATCTGCTCATTCAAGAAACAGCTACCCAAAAAAATGCCAAGTTTTATAAATACGATGAATTGGGGCGTTTGGTTTTGTCACAGAATGCTGGTAATTCGACTGGCAATATGGCAGTTCGCTATGATCTTTTGGGTAGAAAAATTGCAGAAATTGTCGGCATTGGGGCGTTATCAATTTCTGATTACGATGCGAAAAGTGGCTACTCCATTTATGACGAAGCGACCTGGCAAAAATACCAGACCACTTATGAATACGATGCCAATGGCTACCTCGCGCGTTCCCGAAATGTAGCTACGGGTGCCACGACTCTGTATTTTTATGACGAGGCTGGTCGCCGCACTCATACCGTCAATAGCTTGGGCGAGGTTGAAACAGTTCGTTATAACAGTTTTGGTGAAGTCATTGCAACGACAAAACTAGCGAATCGCATAGATACTGCAGGATTGGTCGGTGGTAGTAATTCTGCTCTGCAGGCAAAGCTGAGCGGTACAGCAGACCCCTTGCATGACTCACTAAAACAAACTGAATACAATCTGCGCGGACAAATCAAAAACGCCTTTGATGCCATGGGAAACAAAACAGCCTATGTCTACAACGCATTTGGTCAGCTCGCGCGCGAAAATCTCATTGCAGGCAATGTGGTGCTGGAGACTCATGCCTACCAATATGATCATCGTGGTTTTAAAATTGCCGATACTGCAGGTGCTGGCCCGACAGTATCAACTCAATCCACGCAATTTGATGCATTTGGTCGCGTTACGGCAGTGACAGATGGAAACGGCCAAACAGTTACCAATCAATATGACAGAGATGGTCGCTTAATCGTCACGACGGATGGTAACAATGCGCAAAAGACCATGTCTTATGATGCCTTTAGCCGCACACTGGAGGTCAAAGATGCTTTAGGTCATTCAACTATCTACCGCTACAACGATGTTGAGCATAGTATGATTATGACTACGCCTGAAGGCTTGTCAACGAAAACCACCTACAACGGATCTGGACTGGTTTTCATGGTTGACGATCCTGTTGGTAATGCAGAGTATTACACCTACAGAAACGACGGCAGCATAGATTATGCATTGACTGAACATGCTAACAAACTTGTCCGTAATTATTACGACAATGCTGACCGCGTCATACAAACGACGGACAACGCCGGTGTGATCACTCAGTTTACGTATGACACAGAAAACCGTGTCCTGACAAAAATCTTTGATCCGAACGGGCTCAAACTCAAGACCAGTTATACATACGATGCGCAAGGTCGCGTCAGCACTACTACCGATGCTAGCGGAGTCGTTACGCAGAATGAATACGACCTCAATGGAAACATTGCCAAAGTAACTGTCGATCCAACCGGTTTGAATCTGCAGACTGAATACACGCATGATGCTAAGGGCAGGGAACTGACAGTCAAGCGTAGCCAGGGAGGTGTTTTGGCTACCTCCGTAAAA
This sequence comes from Undibacterium sp. KW1, assembly GCF_009937955.1. Lineage (NCBI taxonomy): Bacteria > Pseudomonadati > Pseudomonadota > Betaproteobacteria > Burkholderiales > Oxalobacteraceae > Undibacterium > Undibacterium sp. KW1. The sequence continues at coordinate 62,999 of NZ_AP018440.1, forward strand.
TATGTGTATAACGATCAGGGACAGCGCATACAGGAAATCAAAGATCCTGATGGTCTGGCATTAACTACAGCCTATGAGTATGACGGTGTCGGCAATGTTATTCACGTTACCGATGGCAATGGACACGTCACGACGTATTCCTATGACGCAGCGAATCGTTTGCTTAGTACCACGGATGCTCTTGGTAACGTCAGTAGCAATGTTTACGATGGCATAGGCAACAAAATCAGTAGTACGGATGGGCTGGGAAAAACGACCACCTATAAGTACGACAAAGATAGCCGATTGCTTGAGCAAACGAGTCCGCTAGGTGTCGTATTGAAGTACACCTACGACGTCGGTGGTAACCGTATTACGGCAACCGATGGAAATGGGCAGGTTACCAAATACACCTACGACGTTGCGCACCGCGTACAGACAGTAACAGACCCACTGGGCCGTGTCCGTACCAATTTCTGGGATACATATGGACATTTAACAACTGAGAGAGATTGGTCTGGTGGCCTGACAAATCATTCTTATGATGCAGCCGGGCGAATGACTTCAGAGTCTGTTCCCTTTGGCAATCGTATTTATACATATGATGCCTCTGGTAATCGTCTGAGTGCGACGCAGCCAGGTAATCTGACTACCAAGTATACATATGATTCCGCGAACAGACTTACTTCACAGATCGATCCAGAGGGTAATGTCACCCGCTATACCTATGATGCTGTGGGCAATCGACTGACCGAAACCGACGCACGAGGTAATACAAAGAGCTATGCTTACAATGCGGCCAATCTGCTTGTGCAAGAGACGGATCCATTAGGTAATAAAACGCAATATGCTTACGATGCGGCGGGTAATCGCATCAGTGCAACGTTGGCGAATGGCTCAAAAATTCTCTATGGCTATGATGCTGATAGCCAATTGGTCCAGGTTACAGATGCTGTTGGTAATATCACCCGCTATGGCTATGACGCAAATCATAACCGCACAAGCGTGACTGATGGATTGGGTAATATCAAACGCTTCGAGTTTGATGCGGCAAACCGACTGACCGCCGAGATAAATGCTCTTGGCAAGAGCAAGGTCTATGTCTACGATCTGAATGGAAACAGGACCTCGCAGAAGGATGAGAATGGTAATGTCACGCTCTATGAGTATGACAAGGCAAATCGTCTGATCAAAGAAACCAATGCATTAGGGCAGATAAAATCGTTTTCTTACGATGTAATGAATAACCTCATTAGCTCAAGTGAAAATGGGGTAACTGTTCAGCGAGAATACAACTACGATACGCCAGCTCAACTCACTCGGATTTATGACAATACGTCCCTCCGGGAAGGTGATCTGCAATACACGCTGGATGACGCCAGAAACCGAACCTCGGTCTACATAGCCAGAAGAAATTCTCGCATCTCCTACACTTACGATAAAAATGGACGGTTACTGACAGAAAAGGATGAGCTCAATAACGGTGTCGCAAAAACATATTCTTACGATGCCGTCGGCAATCTGATCAAATCTACAGATACCATGGGTCGTGTCACGACCTATACCTATGATGCCCTGAATCACCTGACAAAAGAAACAGATGCACTGGGTTACACCAGACTGTACGCCTACGATGTCATGGGTAACCGTACCAGCATCACGGACGAGAACGGCCATGTGACCCAGTTTGCTTACGATGGCGATAGCCGCCTTGTCAGCCAAACTGATGCACTTGGGAAAGTAACGCAATACAGCTATGATGCCGCAGGTAATCGTACATTAGTCACCGACGCGTTGAACCAGGTCACGAAGTATGACTACGATGCAGAACACAGGCTCATTTCCGTCACCGATGCGCTGGGTAACAAGACCAGCTATACCTATGATAATGTTGGCAATCGCACAGAAATAAAGGATGCCAAGGGCTTTGTCCAAAAAACGACCTATGATGCAGCTAATCGTGTTACCAGCCATATCGATGAACTTGGTGGAATCGAGACATACGCCTATGATGCAGGTGGAAGCCTTGCCTCAGTAATCGATGCAAACGGCGGTACGACCAGTTATACCTACGATACTGGCCACCGTCTGGTCAGCAAAACGGATGCTCTCGGCAAGGTAACAACCTACAGCTACAGGAATTATGGCTATGAACGAGACCAAACCGTAATAAGCACCACTGATGCCAATGGCAATATTGTAGACGATATTGTCAATACCTCTGGCAAGGTGACCATGCATGGTCATGATTATGTATGGGCAAAAAATACATATGATGCTGCTGGCAATAAGATCGCATCCTATGATGAAAAAAATCAAGCCACTACCTATGCCTACGATGACAAAAACCGTTTGACTAGCAAGACGGATGCACTTGGCAATAAAATCAGCTACGAATACGACGGAGTAGGCAATCTCACTAAAATGACAGATGCCAATGGCAAAGTCACCACCTACGTCTACGACGCCAACAACCAGCTCACCAGCACCACTGATGCGCTTGGTAATGTACAAAGCCAGAACTACAATGCCGTAGGCAATATCAGTAGCAAAACTGACGGTAATGGCAATACCACCAGCTATTACTACGATGCTGATAATCGTCTGAACAAAACAGTCGACGCCTTGGGCGTAGCAGAAACCTACACCTATGACAGCGTGGGCAATCGTGCAACGGTCACAGACCGCAATGGCAATACCGTCAGCTACGAGTACAACGGCAAGCATCAACTCAGCAAGCTGACGTCTGCACTTGGTTTTAACGAAAGCTATGCCTATGACAAAGTTGGTAACCTCACCGCAGTCACCAACAAAAACGGCTTTACGACGCTGTATGAATACGATGCCGATAACCGCATCACCAAAAAAACGGATGCACTTGGTTTCACCACCAGCTATACCTACGACAATGTGGGTAACCTGCTCAAGGAAATCAACACCAACGGCATCGTCATTACCAGTAATACTTACGATGACCACAATCGCTTGACCAAGACAGTTGATGCGCTCGGCAATACGACGTCATACACCTACGATAATATTGGCAATCGCCTGACGATGACGAATGCCAACGGTAATCTCACCAGTTATAGCTATGATGCGCTCAATCGCATCAAGGTCGTGACCGATGCATTGTCAAAGACAACGGTCTTTACTTATGATGCTGCTGGCAATCGCACCAAGATCACCGACAAGAATGGCAATGCCACCACTTATACGTATGATGGCCTCAACCGTGTCGTGGCAGAGACTGATGCGCTAAACAACGTTACGTCTTACACCTATGATGCTGCCGGTAACCGCACCTTGCTGACCGACGCAAATGGACACGCTATCACCTACATCTATGATGCTGACAATCGTCTCACGAGTATCAGGGACGCACTGAATCAATCCACAGTCATCGAGTACGATAAAGTTGGCAATAGCAGCAAAGTCATCGATGGCAATGGTCACGCGACCACCTACAGCTATGACGCTGACAATCGACTGGTCAGCGAACAAGACGCGTTGGGTCACATCACCAGCTACGAATACGACAGCATAGGCAATCGCAGCAAAGTCATTGATGCCAATGCTCATGCGACCAGCTACACTTATGATGGCATGAATCGCGTCACCAGTCAGACAGACGCACTGGGCCATGTCACCACTATCGAATATGATGCCTTCGGTAATCGCAGCAAGGTCACGGATGCCAATGGCCATGCAGTCAGCTACACCTATGATGTCAACAACCAACTCCTGACTGAAAAAGATGCACTCGGCAAGATCAGCACGTATACCTATGATGCCATGGGTAACCGCATCACCAGTACCGATGCCAGAGGTAACACCACCAGCTACAGTTACGACAAGCTCAACCGCCTCATCAGTAGCACTGATGCATACGGCAAAATCACCAGCTTCACCTATGATGCCGTCGGTAACCGTATCAGCAGCATTGATGCCAATGGTGTCACTACCAGCTATGCTTATGATCTTGCAAACCACCTCATCAGTGAAACCGATGCCTACAACAAGGTAATCAGCTACGCCTATGACGCCAAGGGCAATCGCGTCAAAGTGACCGACAAAAATGGCCATGCCACATTGTACGTCTATGATGCTGATGACCAGCTCACCAGCCTGACAGATGCAGATGGCAATGTGACTACCTATGCCTACGACGCAATTGGTAAGCTCACAAAACTGACCGACCCTAACGGCCATGTCACAAGCTATACCTACGATGCAGCTAATCGCCTTGCTAGTGAAAAAGATGCGCTGGGCCAAATCACGTCCTATGCCTACGACGCCGTTGGTAACCGCACTACATATACAGACAGAAATGGCCACACCACGACTTATGTCTATGATGCCGATGACCGTCTTGTCAGCGAAACTGACCCTATGGGCTTTGTTACTGCCTATGAGTACGACGCCGTCAATAATCGCAGCAAGGTGACAGACAAAAACGGTCACGCCACGCTTTACACTTACGATGCCAATAACCGCATCAGCTCGGAAACTGATGCGCTCGGCAATGTCACTGCAATCAGCTATGATGCCAACGGTAACCGCAGCACAGTCACTGATGCCAAGGGCAATGTCAGCAGTTTTGCCTATGACAAGCTCAATCGCCTCGTTGCTCAGACGGACACACTTGGCAATGTCACCAGCTACACTTATGATGCAGTCGGTAACCAACTCAGCAGTACGGACGCCAACGCACATGTCCGTACTGCCACCTACGACAAACTCAACCGTATGGTCACCCAGACCGATGCCTTGGGTAAGGTCACCAGTTTTATCTATGACGCTGTAGGTAATCGTATCAGCAGCACCAACGCCAGATTAGCTACCACCACTTACACTTACGATGCCGCCAATCGCCTTATCGCGCAGACAGATGCATTGGGTAAAATCAGCCGTGTAGATTACGATGCAGCCGGTAACCGCGTTAAATTGACCGATGCGAACGGCAATGCGATAACTTACGTCTATGATGCGAACAACCGTGTTGCCAGCGAAACTGATGCTCTAGGCAAGATCACTGCCTATGAATATGATGCCGAAGGTAACCGTACCAAAACCACAGATGCCAACGGCCATGTCACCACCTTCGTCTATGACGCAGATGATCGCCTGGTCAGTGAAACTGACCCTATGGGCTTCGTCACAGCCTATGAGTACGATGCAGTAGGCAAGCGCACCAAGGTGACGGATGCCAATGGTAATGCCACCACTTATGCCTACGATGCCGATAATCGCGTCATCAGTCAGACCAATGCGCTGGGTCACGTTACCACCATAGAATACGATGCTCTGGGTAACCGTAGCAAAGTCACCGATGCCAATGGCCACGCTACCAGCTACACCTATGATGCTGAAAACCGTTTGCTCACTGAGACAGATGCTTTGGGCAATGTCACGAGCTACGCATATGATGCGGTCGGCAATCGTATCAAGCGCACAGATGCGAATTTGCATGCAACCACGTATGCCTATGACGCCAATGACCGCCTGATTAGTGAGACAGATCCTTTCGGCAAAGTCACGTCCTATACTTATGATGCCGTTGGCAACCGTGCCACCATTACCGACAGGAATCTGCATGTCACCAGCTTTGCCTACGACTTGCTGAACCGCGTAAGTAGCGAGACAGATGGTACAGGTGCTACTACCAGCTATGTCTATGACAATGTAGGTAACCGCATCAAGGTGACGGATGGCAATAACCATGCCACTACCTATGTCTATGATGCTGATAACCGCGTCACCAGCATGACTGACGCGCTGAGCAAGGTCACCAGCTATGTCTATGATGCCGTTGGCAACCGGACCAAGGTCACCGACGCCAATTTGCACAGCACTACTTACATCTACGATGCCGATGATCGCCTTGTCAGCGAAACTGATGCGTTGGGCCATATCACCAGTTATGAATACGACAAAGTAGGGACTTTGACCAAGCGCACAGACGCCAATGGTCATGCAACGACTTATGCTTACGATGCCATTTATCGCCTGCTCAGCAAGACTGATCCGCTCGCTCTGGTCACTGCCTTTGCCTACGATGCCGTCGGTAACCGCACCAAAGTAACAGATGCCAATGGTCATGCAACGACCTATACCTACGACGCCGACAATCGCCTGACATCAGAAAAAGATGCGCTAGGCAATATCACAGCCTATGGCTACGACGCCGTTGGCAACTGTACCAAGGTGACAGACGCTAACAATCATGCCACCAACTTTGCCTATGATGCAGAAAACCGACTCATCAGCCAGACCGATGCATTAGGCAAAATCACGACCTATGCCTACAATGATGGTGGCAACCGTATCAAGATGACCGACGCCAACGGCCACAGCACCAGCTATACCTATGATGGTGTCAATCGTCTTGCCAGTGTCACCGATGCCTTGGGTAACAGTAGCTACCTCACTTATGACGGTATAGGTTTGCTGATCAGCCGTAATGAAGGAATAGGGCACGTCACCGGTTTCACCTATGATGCCGCCAACCACCTGATTAAGCAGACAGATGGCCTGGGTAATTTCAAGACCTTCGACTACGATGCTGTTGGTAACCGTACCAAAATGACCGATGCCAACGGCAATGTCACTACCTACGTCTATGATGCCGACAACCGCCTCAGCAGTCAGACAGATGCCCTGGGTGACATTACCGGTTACATTTATGATGCCGTTGGCAATCGCGCCAAGTTCACCGATGCCAATGGCCATGCCACGACCTACGTATTTGATGCTGACGACAGACTCATCAGTGAAACCGATGCACTGGGGCAGGTCACAGCTTATGAATACGATGGCGTAGGCAAACTCACTAAACGCACAGACGCCAACGGACATGCCACGACCTACGTCTATGACGCAGTCAACCGCCTGTTGAGTGAAACTGATCCCATGGGTTTCGTGACATCTTACGTCTATGATGCGGTAGGTAAACTCACCAAACGCACCGACGCCAATGGCCATGAAACCAGCTTTACCTATGATGCCGATAATCGCCTGGTGACAGAAAAAGACGCGCTGGGTAATATCACCAGCTACGACTACGACGCCGTTGGTAACCGCATCACCATGACAGATGCCAACCTGCACGTCACGACATATACTTATGATGCAGATAACCGCCTGAGTACTGCAAAAGATGCCCTGGGCAATGTCACCAGTTATGCCTATGACGAAGTAGGCAATCGCGTCAAGGTCACCGACGCAAATGGACACGCAGTCAAATTTTCCTTTGATAAAGCCAACCAGCTCATCAGCGAAACTGATGGCGTTGGCGCTGTAACATCCTATGCTTATGATAAGCAAGGCAACCTCATCACCAAAACCGATGCCCGTGGCGCTGTCACGACATTTGGATATGATGCTGCCAACCGCATGGTCAACCAGCAAGATGCTCTGGGCAAAATCACGACATTTGAATACGATGCCGTCGGCAAACGCACAAAGGCCATAGACGCCAATGGCCATGCCACAACCTATGCCTATGACGCCGATAATCGTCTTGTCAGCGAAACGGATGCGCTGGGTAAAATCACCAGCTACGCCTATGATGCAGTTGGCAACCGCACTAAAGCGACAGATGCCAATGGTCACTCCACAACCTATATCTATGACGCTGATGACCGCCTCACCAGTGAAACAGATCCGCTGGGCTATGTTACTGCCTATGAATATGATTCAGTCGGCAAACGTACCAAGCGCACTGATGCTCATGGCAATGTCACCATTTTTGCGTATGATGCCGATGACCGTCTGGTCAGCCAGACCGATGCGCTGGGCAATGTCACCACCATAGAATACGATGCAGTTGGCAACCGCAGTAAAGTCACTGACGCCAATGGCCACGCTACCAGCTATGGCTACAACGCCGCCAACCGCCTGGTCACGCAAACAGATGCACTCGGCAATGTCACTTCCTATGGCTATGACGCAGCCGGTAACCGCATCACCGTAACTGACCCCAATCTCAATGTCACCACCTTCAGCTACGACGCAGACAATCGTCTTGCAGGTGAAAAAGATGCCTACGGTAATACCATCGTCTATAACTATGATGCTGTCGGTAACCGCAGCAAAGTCACAGACAGGAACAATAACGTCACCATCTATGGCTACGACTTACTCAATCGTCTCACAAAAGTCACCAATGCCCTTGGTGAAATAAGCACCTATGCCTATGATGATGTAGGTAATCGCATCAAGGCTACCGATGCCAATGGTGGCATCACAAGCTACAGCTACGACGCTAATAACCGCCTACTCACACAGACGGATGCGCTCGGCAATGTCAGTACTCTTGAATACGATGCAGTCGGCAATCGTAGCAAAATCACTGACGCCAATGGTCATTTCACTATCTACGTCTATGATGCTGACGACCGCCTGGTCAGTGATACAGACCCGTTGGGTCATGTCACTTCTTATGAATACAACAAAGTAGGCAAGCTGACCAAGCGCACTGATGCCAATGGCCATGTCACCACTTACAAGTATGACGACATCTACCGTCTCACCAGTGAAACAGACCCAATGGGTTTCATCACGGTCTACGCCTATGATGCCGTCGGTAATCGCACCAAAATCACGGATAAAAACGGCAATGCCCTTACTTACACCTATGACGCAGTCAACCGTGTCCTCAGTGAAAAAGATGCACTGAACAAGCTGACCTCTTATGCCTATGATGCTGCTGGCAACAGGACTGCACTCACAGATAAAAATGGTCACACCACCACTTGGGGCTTTGATGCCGATAACCGCATCATCAGCGAAACCGACGCTCTTGGTAAAGTCACCAGTATTGAATACGACGCTGTCGGCAACCGCGTCAAAGTTACTGACCCTAATCTGAATGTCACCAAATATGCCTATGATGCACTCAACCGTCTGGCAATAGAGACTGACGCATTAGGTAAATTCACAACTTATAATTACGATGCCGTCGGCAATCGCAGCAAGATCACCGACAAGAATGGTCATGAAACTACTTTCATCTACGATCTCGCCAACCGCCTGACAGGTCAGGTCGATGGCGTCGGCCAGCTCACCAGCTATGCCTACGATGCTGTTGGTAACCGTATCAAGACCACAGATGCCAACAAGCATGCCACCATTTTTGCATACGATGCTAATGACCGCCTCATCAGTCAGACAGATGCACTCGGTCAAGTCACCAGCCTGGAGTACGATGCCGTCGGCAATCGCACTAAATTTATTGATGGCAATGGCCATGCCACCAGCTATGCTTATGATGCAGATGACCGCCTCATCAGCCAGACTGATGCACTCGGCAATATCACCTCGTATGAGCTTGATGCCGAAGGCCACCGTATCAAACTGACAGACGCCAATGGCCATGCCACCAGCTACGTGTACGATGCTATTTATCGCCTGACCAGCGAAAAAGATGCATTGAACCACATCACCGCCTACGAATACGATGCCGTCGGCAACCGCAGCAAGATCACTGATGCAAACGGTCACGCCACCAGCTTCACCTATGATGCCGTTGACCGCCTCGTCAGCCGTACAGATGCACTGGGCAAGACCGCAGGCTACACCTACGATGCCGCAGGCAACCGCGTCAGCACGACAGATGAAAACGGCCATACCGTCAGTTACGCTTACGACAAGGTCAATCGTCTCATTACCCAGACAGATGCGCTGGGTTATGTAGTCGCATTTGAATACGATGCCGTAGGTAACCGCAGCAAGATGACAGACCAGAACGGTAATGTCACCAAATACGGCTACGATAGTAATAACCGCCTGTTCACAGTCACCGATGCCCTCAGTGGCATGACCCAATACAGCTATGATGCCGTAGGTAACCGCATTAAAGTCACCGACGCCAATCAGCACAGCAATTATTTCCAGTACGATGCCGTCAATCAACTGGTTGCCAGTGTCGATGCCGAGGGTTATGTTGTCAGCCGTCACTATGACCAGGCAGGCAACCTCGCATCGCTAACACATTTCGCCAACAAGTTTGCAGTTGCCAACTGGGATGGCAAAACGGTCATCAGCGTTACCGGCAATGCAGCCCTGGATCAGTCCGAGGGCTATGCCTATGACGCCGTCAACCGCCAGATTCAACACACCGATGGTGAGGGCCATACCAGCAGCCAAAGCTATGATGCAGTAGGTAATGTCCTCAGTGTCACCGACGCAAATGGTCACGCCACTACAATGGCTTATGATGCCGTCAATCGCATGACGACTCAAACCAATGCCGTCGGTGCCACTAATACACTGGAATACGATGCAGTCGGCAACCGCAGCAAAGTCACTGATGCTTTAGGCAATGCCACCGGCTATGCCTACGATGCCAATAACCGCATGATCAGCTCTACGGCAGCCAACGGCATCATTACCGCCTTTGCCTACGACGGCATAGGCACCATGATCAGCCGTACCGAGGCCTCAGGCAGTAGCAAAGCGGCCAAAACCAGTTGGGCTTACAATGCCGCCAACCAGAAAGTCAGCGAGACTGATGCCATGGGCGGCGTCACCACCTATGTCAATGACAAAGTTGGCAATCTCATCACCAAGACAGATGCACTTGGTAATAGTATCGTATACGACTATGACGCTAAAAACCGTCTGATCAAACAGACAGATGCACTTGAATTTGTCACCCAATATACCTACGACGCCAAAGACAATCTGCTCAGCACGACAGATGCGCGTCATGGCGTCGCAAGCAATAGCTACGATGCGAATGACAGACTGATCAGTGCAACTGACCGCAATAGCAATGCCACTACCCATGCTTACGACCAAAGCGGCAATGAAGTGCGTCAAAGCCGTGGCGGATTCACCGTTGAATACCGCTACAACCGCGCTGGCCAACGCACCGGCTTGACCGACGGTAATGGCTATGCCACAAACTTCGTTCTGGATGCCGTTGGCAATGTCTTGCAAAGCAGCCAGCAGATAGACAAGAATGGCAAATACGCCACCACTACCTACACCTACGATGCAGTCAATCGCCGTGCATCAGAAAAGTCTGCTGAAGGTTACCTGACCACCTTCGCTTACGATCTGGTCAATAATCTCACCAGCAAAACCGGCCATACCAGTATTGCCGCCGGTGGGGCAGGGGATGTCGCTTACACCCAAAGCTACCGCTACGACACCGTCTATCAGATGACCGGCATGACCGACATCAACGGCGCCATCAGCAGCTTTGGCTATGACGAACTTGGTAACCGCGTCAGCGTCGGCCAATTCATCGGTACCGCGCAAGAGCGTCATTCCAGCAGCAGCTATGACTTGCTGAACCGTAAAGTCACTGATATCGATGTGCTCGGCAAAGTCACCAGCTATCAATACGACGCTGTTGACAACCTGCTCGTTACAACCGATGGTGACCGCGTCACCACCAATGTCTATGATGCTGTCCACAATCTGGTTAAATCGACTAACCCACTGGGTCACATCAGCCTGTTTGAATACGACGCCAATGGCAACAAGATCAGGCAAACCGTTGCTGCAGGCTTGGCAGAAGAGCAGAAATTCATCTACTCCTACGATGCAGAAAACCAGCTCGTCCTCAGCACCAACCTGACCATAGGCAACCGCAAGACAGCCATTGCCTATGATGCGCTGGGTAACCGTATCAGCATTGCCGAGGTCAATGGCAGCACTATCAGTGAACAGACCTTCCACTATGATGCCAATCATAACGTCGATAGCAGTACCGACAATGCCCACGTCAAGACCACTTATGTCTATGATGGTGCCGGCAACCTCATCAGCAGCACCGAAGCAAAAGGCACGGCAGGCAAAGAACGTACCACCAGCTACAGCTATAACCTCGACAAGCAACTCACCAGCATTACTGACCCCATGGGCTTCAGCACCAGCTTTGTCGTTGATGGCCGTGGCAACCGAGTACAGATTCGCGATGCCGAAGGTCACCTGACGCAGCAGACATTCGACATCAGCAATCACCTGCTGACAGTGCAAACAGAAACTGCCAAGTTCACCAGCAACAACTACAATATTGCCGGCAACCTGGTCAGTACAACTACAGGCAAGGCAGATGGCAGCGACGCCCGCACGGTAAGCTATGGCTATGACAAAAAAGACCGTGTCATTTCCACGATAGATGGCGAAGGCTATCAGACCGTCATCGGCTATGACCTGTTCGACAACAAGCTCAGCATCACAGGCGGCAACTTTGTTGCTACTCCGGCAGCGCCTGCAAATGCCCCAACTCCGGCGCCTGTTCCAGCACTCAGCGATGCCGACAAATCAGCGCTGTCCAAACCATCTACCCATACAGCTGTGTATGACAAGCTCAACCGTCTCATCAGCAGCACAGATGGTGAGGGCAATGTCACCACCTATGGCTATGACGCCCGTGGCAACCGCACCAGCGTTACCGAAGCCAGCAATACACGTCCCGCCACTACGACCTATACCTATGACGGTGCTGACCGCGTCATCAAGATCGTCAGCCCAGAAGGTGCAGAAACCATCTACACCTATGGCGAACAACACACCACCAAGCCAGCGAGTGAAACACGCAAGAACCGCACTGGCCCGGCAGTCACTACTACCTATGATTACGATGCCAATGGCCGATTGATACAGCAAACTATTGCTGGTGTCAGCCTCATCAAGCACGAGTTTGATGTGCTCGGCAATGAAATCAGCACCACCAATGGTACACAAACCATCAAGCATGAATACGATGTCGATGGCAGGGAAATCGCCAGCATAGACAATGCTGGCAAACGCACTGAATATACCTACGACAAAAACGGTAACCGCAACAGTGTCAAAGACGTTAAAGGCAACACCAGCTACTTCTGGTATGACGCCGATAAACGCATGGTCGCCAGCCTTGATGCCGAAGGCTACCTGACCAGTTACCAGTACGACACAGCGAATAACCGTACCGGCATGACCCAGTACGCCGCCCGCTACACTGGTGGCATCAATCTTGGCCAGGTGCCGCAGGCTGCCCAGCAAGCCATGGACCGCAGCGTTGTTATTGAATACGATAAAAACAACCACGTCATCGCCCAGACCACTGCAGACCATGTCCGCAGCGAGTTCGTCAATGACGGCGCAGGTAACAAGGTACTTGATAAAAACTTTGTCGATACCGCCGTCAAGCGCAACACCAGCTACAGCTATGACAATAATGGCCGCCTGCTGAGCAAGACCACAGCAGACGGCGTGACCGCTTCCTACACCTATGATGGGGCAGGGCGCGTCATCACAGAGCAACTCCAGAAAGCAGGCGAAGTCATCAAGCTCAGCCGCAATGCCTATGATCTTGATGGCCACCTCGTCAGCACCACGCTCGACCCTAGTGGCATAGCCATCACCCAGACCCAGAAAGTCGATGATCTTGGCAATGTCCTGGAAAGTCGTGACGGCGAAGGCCGCCTGACCACCATGCAATATGACGCCATGGGCAGGCTAAAGCAAGTCAAGGATGCATCCGGCACAATCTTGCAGTCCTTTGACTACGACATCAACGGCAACGTCACCAGTGAATACGGCAAGGACGGTCACAAGACCTATACCTATGATGCCAATAACCATCGCACCAGTGTCACTTACGACAGCGTAGGCAAGTTTGAACTTGAAAGCGGTTACGGCACCAGCAATGGCCTGACCACCATGCAATACGATGCCGTGGGCAATGTCATCCAGGTCACCAATGCGGCTGGCTTTAAAACCACCAATTACTATGACCGCGACAATCGCCTGATTGCCCAGCTTGATACCGACAATGTCCTGCATGAGTTTGACTATGACGCCTTTGGCGACAAAATCGGCGAACGCATGTACATGACACGCCTGGACAAGTCAGCACAAGACCCGGCAGCTCGCCCGGTCGCACCGGCAGGCGAAATGCGCCTCTATGGTTTTGAGTTTGACCAGATGGGCAGACAGGTGCGCAAGCTCTACCCGCAAGTCATCATCACCCATCTGGGCAATAGCGCCACCAGCAACCCCACGGCCAGCCAGAACCTGGAAAGGCCAGAAGAAACAGCACGTTATGACGCCGCAGGCAATGTCATTGAATCCGTCGCCGTCAATGGCAGCCATACCTATGGCTATTACGACGCCGTTGGCCGCCTCATCGCCCAGGTGGATGCCCTTGGTTATCTGACCCGCTTTGACTATGACAAGAGCGGTAACCTGCTGCAAAAACGCATGTATACCGCAGCAATTGACCTCAGCAAGTTTGACCCGGCCAAGATACCTGTGGCAGTGGGTGGCAAGGTCGCCATCAGCAACTATGTCTATGATGCAGCCAACCGTCTGGTAGAACAACGTTCACCAGCCAGCCTGCTGATGGACCAGGACAGCCATACAGAAACCAGTGACATCACCATCACCCGCTACCGTTACGACAAGAGCGGCAACCTGGTGCAAAAAACCGTTGGTGCTGGCAGCAGCGTAGAGCAGAGTGAATACAATTACTATGACAGCCGCAACCGCCGCATCGCCAGCGTCAGCCTGGGCCGCGCGCTGACACTGTATAGCTACGACGACCAAAACCGTCTGCAAGCCAAGCTCAGCTACGTCACAGCCATACCACGCAGCGCAGACCTGGCCAGTGTTGCAGCTAACACCACTGCATTGCTGGCACTCGTCGCCTCCAACCCTGGCGACAAGGCTACCCGTTATACCTATGACGCGCGTGGTCAGGTTACTAGCGAGGCAGAAGCAATCAACCAGGCCAGTGCTTCTGTCAAAGACGCAGAGAGCTTTAATATCGTCTTCACCAGCGCCTATACCAAGAACTATCAGTACGATGCCATGGGCAACCGTACTCTGCTTGACGACAATGGCCATGTAACCCGCTCACAATATGATGCCGCCAATCGCGTCACCCATATCGTCGGCCCTGACGGCACAGGCTCGCGCCAGGCCTATGATGCCGCTGGCAATGTCACCCATAGTGTCACTGGTGAGCGCGCCAGCGAAGCCATTGCCGCCACCAATGTCCACGCCAGCCTCAGCGATGCCTTGAGTACCACCCTCAATATCAGCTACCACCTGAGCGATTTGCGCATCCCATCCTACGTCGTGTGGGACAGCGTTTCGCACGCCACGCTGGATGGCTATACCGGCAAGTCCGGGCTCACCGTCAATGGCACTTCGCAAGATGGCTACAGCAGCGTTCCACGCCCAGCCTATAACAGCACCACCTACTACCGTGTGGTCACACAAGACAAGGCAGGCAATCTCGCCTATAGCGAAGAAATCAAGCTGGAAATGCCGCCAGAAGTACAAGACGTCAAGGCCAGTGTCGATCTGTATGGCCAGGTTCACGTCAAGGCACGCTTTGGTCCCGGCATCAATACCCCAACCCTGATCTACGGCCCGCACGGTGCAACCAATACCGGCGTGACCATGAACGCCACAGGCGACGGTTATTACGAAGGCATACTGCCAGCAGGGCTGGACCCCAATACCCTGGCATTCCGCCTCGGTTGGGCCAATGCCAACGGCGTCGCCTTTGCCAGTACCGAACAAAGCTTTGAAGCCCCGGCCAAACGCCAGGGCAGCGTCAACACGCTCTCAGAAGTCGTCACCGACAAAGGCCTGCTGCTCAAGTTCGACAGCCAGATGCAACCGCTGGGTGCCACCAACATCAGTTTGTTGACAGCCAAATGGCGCGTCTATAAAAAAGGCGTCAATACCGACCCGTTTGCCTCTACCGGCAATACCCTCGACAATGGCCAGTACCACCTCGTATTAGGTGACACCAAGGCCATGAACGCCGGTGTTGAATATGAAATCGTGATCGAAGGCGTCGATAAAGACGGCAAAGAAGTCATCGTCGATCACATGATCTACAAAATGACAGGCAACACCGCCAATACCACTGTGTACAACACCGTTGCCTGGTCAGCCCCACCAGATGGCGATTCACAAGTCATCATCGTCAAAGGCCAGCCAGTACCAACAGAACGCATCAAAGGCAGTGCCCCCGTCGCCAACGACCCGGGCAACCCAGGTGTAGATGACCGCGTCATCGCCCACCTGCCGCTGGCCGTCAACAGCAGCAGTGTAGGCATCTACTACACCAACCACAACGAAGACCAGAACCAGACCGGTATCAGCAGCAGCAAATGGATGGAATGGGTTCCCAACTTCGTCAATGGCGAAGACAAAGGCTACTTCGTCCACAAAGGCTACGACCTCAACCTCTACACCATCCTGCCGCCTAGCGACAGCAGCCGCATGGCCACAGGTTTGCATTTCTCCTGGAACGATGCCGCCACCGGTGGCCTTACCTTTGCCAACGACATCGTCATGGAACAATATGGCGGTGGTTACAAAGGCCTCATAGAACACATCCCATTACCAGCCAAAGCCATCAACTACAAAGTCTGGTACCGAGATGCGCTCGGCCATGAAGTCATCGTCGATTGGTACAAGGCCAACACCAACCTCACCAGCAACCACCAGGCCAATAGCGAAACCGTGCTCGCAGTAGAGACAGGTGCCGCCATCACCGGCCTCGTCATGAGCAATGGCCGTTTCAATGGCGGCAGCCTCAACGTGCGCCCAGCGGCAGAATTCATGGACACCATGGTCGTCGCCACCAGCGCCACCGGCCAGGGCAGCGGCAAACAAGATATCGTCCCCGGTGTTGCCGGTTACTACCGCGATAACCGCTACAACGCCATGAACGCCTTGGTCGGCAGCAGCAGCGACGACCACGTCTGGCGCAACTTTGGTGTCGATGCCGACGGCCATGCCGTAGAAACCGACGTCACCGTCACAGAAGGTGGCAATGCCGTCTCCACCAGCTACGCCCACTACGATGCACTTGGCCGCCAGGACGCCAGCTACAGCGACGTCTTCACCGCCACCACCATCGTCGGCGGTAGCCCCGTTCAGACCACCCAGCGCAGCGTCACCCGCCAAGGCTACGACTACGCAGGCAACGTCAACAGCCAGACCGATGCCACAGGCAACACCAGCACTGCAACATACGACGAAGCAGGCCGCCTCGCCAGCCAGACCGACGCCTTGGGTCACACCAAGACCTTCCACTACGACGCCCAGAACCGCCTGGTTGCCACCACCGATGAAAACGGCCACACCAGCTACCGTCACTACGACCAAAGTGGTCAGGTCGATAAAACTACCGACGGCACTGGCCTCAGCCAGCAATACCAGCACGACGCCTTTGGCCGCACCATCCGCCAGATCGATGGCAATGCCAACACCACCGACCTGCGTTACGACCAGCGTGACCATGTCCTGCAACAAGGCGATACCGTCTTCGAACTCGACACCTGGGGCCAGCGCATCGCCCAGCATGATGTAGGCGACGCCACCGCCGCCAACGGCCACCGCCGTCGAACCACCTATGACGAATATGGCCGCGTCACCAGCGTCACAGAATGGAAACAACTCAAAGACCAGGCACTGCCACAAGCAGTCACTACCTACCGCAGCTATGACACCTACGGCAACCTCAAAGCAGAGGTCGATGGTAACGGCAAAGGCACCACCTACGAGTACGACGGTTTTGCCCGCCTGATCCGCCGTACAGACCAGGCAGGGCATACCACCGTCTATACCTACGACGAACAAGGCCGCCAGATCAAACAGACAGGTAGCGAAGGCCAGAACATAGAAAAACGCTATGACAACGCCGGTCACCTCATCCAGGTCACCGACTACGCCACCGGTACGCAAACTGACTACGGCTACAACCTCAACGGCCAGCGGACCCAGGAAAAAGTCCACAGCCAGCGCGACGCCCAGGGCCAGGCCCATGACCGCGATGTGCGCAACGACTACGACGCCCTAGGCCGCCTCACCGGCTGGAGCGACGTCATCAACGGCGTCACAGAAAGCATGCAATACGACGCCGTTGGCAACCGCACCCGCGTCTATGGCAGCGGTGGTGGTGCCAGCGCCGACCACATCAGCGTCTATGATGCTGCCGACCGCCTCACCAGCACCATCACCGCCGATGGCGAAGTCAGCCTCACCTATGACGCTGCGGGCAACCGCAAGACCAGCACCGTAGGCGGCGTCACCACCACCTACGGCTACGACAACCACAACCGCGTCATCGGTGCCAGCAGCACCGATGGCACCAGCCAGCAATGGGACTACGACAACGCAGGCAACATCACCATGCATGGTGAATTCAAAAACGGCCAGGTCGTCAAACTCACCCGCAGCCGCTACGACCAGACCGGCCAGGTCCTTTGGACCCGCGTTGATGAAAACACCGGCACCCCCAAAGCCAGCATGCAAGAAACCGCCAATCAATACGACGCCGCAGGCCACCTGTTAGCCAGCAGCCTCCACATGATTGACGACAAGGTCAACAAAACCTACCAGTACCTGCACGATATCGACGCCACCGGACAAGAAAACCGCATCCGCGCCTATGGCGACGCCAACGGCAGCAGCATCATGGTCTATAACGCCGACCACCAGCTCGTCATCGTCAACCAGGGCAAAGGCGATGGCAAAGACCGCCAAGAACTTACCAGTTACATCTATAACGCCGACAACCAGATCATCAGCAAAATCCACGATGACGGCAAACACGGTGTAGAGCGGATGGAATACCACTACACCAACGGCAACATCCAGGCCCAGACCGGGACAGATGCCGAAGGCAAAAACCAGAGCAAGATCGACACCGGCAACTACGCCCTGTTCCAGATGCTTGACGACGCCCACCCCGGTGCCGTCAGCCACTACACCATCAGGACAGGCGACACCCTGCAAGGCATCGCCAGCGCCGTGTATGGCACCAGCAGCTTGTGGTACCTCATTGCGGATGCCAATGGATTAACTGCCGACAGCAGCCTCGTCGATGGCAGCGTTATTACCATCCCCAATACTGCACAGACGGGGCGCATCGACAGCAACCGCTTCAAGGTTTATAACGCCAGTGAGATTGAGGGTAGCAAGATGCCTAACCTGGCGGCGCCAGGGCAGGGGAATTGCGCGACAGTCACCAAAATCATCATGATTGTCGTCGCCGTTGTTGTGGCAGCCTATTCAGCCGGAACAATGGCAGGAGTCGCAGGCAACTTCATGCAGGTTCTGGCAGGAGGGGCCAGCGTCTTGACAGGTGGCGTGGTTGGCGCAAGCAGTGTTGCAGCGTCAGTCGCTGGAGGCGTTGGGCTGACAGCAGTCACCACTGTTGGCTCTCTCGGTGCAGTCCTGACCACCGCAGGCACCGCTTTCGTTGCCGGAGCCGCAGGCTCAGTGGCCAGCCAGCTCGTAGGTAGAGCCATCAATCCCGATATGGAGTTTAGCTGGAAGCAGGTTGGCTTGGCAGGGCTTGCAGCAGGCATCACCGCAGGTGTGGGTGGTGTATTAGGTCCTGTTTCCAACACAGACGCATTCGCACGCGCCGCCAACGTTGCGGGCCGCACCATGGCTGGTAATGCAATTACCCAAAAAATTGCAGTTGTAGCCCACTGGCAACAAGAGTTCGACTGGAAAGGTGTGGCAGCCGCAGGTATAGGTAGCGTAGCCAGTTCTGCTGCCAATGGCATCATGGGCGACAAACTCTTTAACAGCACCTTCACTGACTGGGGTGGCAAACTTGCCCGCGCCACCATCAGCAGCATCGCCTCTGGTGTCGCTGCCAATGCTTACCAGAATGGCCGTGTCGATCTGACCCAGATCGTCTTGAATTCCTTTGCCAGTTCGCTGGGCAATGGGATTGTGGAGACGGGGATGGAGGAATTGCGCAAGAAAGATGAGGCAGAACAAAGAGAACTTCAACTTCAACACGATGAAGACATGCGCGATGCCGCGATGGCCCAAGCGTTGGGGCAGACTGCGTTGACGAATCAGAGCAAAAATACATCGCCAAATAAGGGGTACATAAATAATACAGTTTTGGAGAAGCCCTCTGAAAACAGCGGCTATAGCGGGCCAAGTATTGATAGTTTATTGAACTCAATGCCTGACATTGACGTGGCTGGTGGTGGTAGTGTCAGTATCAAAGTTAATAAATCAATCTCGTATAGTAGTGTCGATATGTTCAATGACACTGTACGCGAAGCTAAACGCGGGCCACTGGGTAGCGATGGCATATCGATTGATGAATTGGAAAAAATACTGCCTAAGCGAGGTGATGTAGCAATACTTCCTGGTAATCGAGTTCTATTTTCAGATGGCCACATGAAAATAAACAGGAGCATAGGTTATTCTAACGAAGAGAATCTTAGCACCAATGACTTACCCTTTAACGGGAAAATGGGCACTATCATCTTTGTCGACACAAACGCCAAAAAAACTTTCGATGGTCCTGTGGTTGAGCATAACGAAAATTTGCGAACCGTTCCTTCAAAAATACCAGATGCGGATACTTCACTAAGAAGGGGGCAGGAGTCGAGAACATTGAATATTCTGCCAAAGAGGAACTTGATAATGGAGACACGCGCTACCATTACCTTGAATCTGTCGTACAAGTGCATAAAGACGGAGGGTATTCATCCCAAAATGTGCCATTGAGTACCGAGATTCCATTGCGTGAGGGCGCATACGAAGCGATGCAAATACGCTTAAAGGAAAGTCCTGACGAGATCGAGCGAATGTATATTGGCGACTATTTGAAACGAGTAGACGCTGAAATCCAATCTGGAGACAGAGCGACTATTGAGGCAGTATTTGAGACACGTTCTGCCGAAGCCAGACGTGGCGATTATCGAAATTACGATGAGCTCATGATGTTGGGTCGCGCCTTGCATCCAGAAAATAAATCGGGGCAGGTCGTCGATATGAAAAGCGCACTCAAGGATGTTGTAAAAATTTCTGCAATCAGCGCAGTTGCGGGCGTCTTTGTCCCGCCACCAGTTGCACGAGGAATATTGACCGCGACAAGCAGATTTGTTGGCACTTGGTGGAAGGCCGGTCTCGGTGTGGCGGTTGCCGACCAGTCAGCTGCATTTTATGCAACAAGTATCACTGGAGCTGAATTGACCTTGCAAATGGGAACAGGTGCAGTAATACCTAGTCTTGCTGGCGAGCTCGCTATGGAATTCAAAGGAGCAAAAAATGTATTGAGTGCCCAAAAGACGTTCGCAGGAACATCGGAAGAGCTTGCTGCACTCATGCTGAAAAATGATGCCAGATTAAAAGACTTGGCAGCTTCAACACGAAGTCTGGAAAAAGAGATCGGTGTAGCTCCAGCAGCAAAAACTGAGCTGGAAATAACATCTCAAGCGTCAAATGTTGGTAATAGAAGTGTGGCGACGCCAAGTTCTTCAGCAAGTCAAACTGAGTTGCAAGCGACTAATAGCACTTTGAGAAATGAGTCAAGAGGAGCCTCAGTCGCCAAAGTAGAGCAGGAACTTGCAACAGAGTCAGGCGCTGCAAAGTCATTGAACCAGGAAGGTAATTGGGGAGCTTCGGCAATCAAAAATGACGCAGCTCTGGCTAATTCGGAAAGACAAGTGGGAGCTAGTGCTGCCAGAAACGAAGCCGGTGCTACTAATCCAGCTAGGGAAATAGGGCAATCAGAAAGAAATCTCGGAGGAGGGCAAGCAAATATAGGTAGTGGAGCTGAGCGCGTTGAAAATGCAGCCGCAGCTCAGGCTTTAAGGAGTGATAGCGCAATTGCACGTGCAGAAACACAAGCGGCGTCTGCCGCAGATAATTTAGCTACCAGGGGAAATCTGCAGCAAATTTTAGGTACCTCAACGTCCAAAGTCTCGGGCAACCTACAAGTCACAAGACGAGCGTGCTTTGTTGCAGGCACATTGGTGCAAACAAACGCGGGCTTGAAAGCCATTGACCAGTTGACGGTTGGCGAACGTGTACTCTCCATGAGCGAAGAGACAAGCGAGATCACTTACAAAGGTGTTGTGCGTACCATGCGCATACCTGACAAGGAGATTTACCGCATCTCAGTAAGCGGTAATAACAATGACATAGAAGTAATTCGCGCCACAGAAAACCATCCGTTCTGGTTGGAAGGCACGGGTTGGGTACAGGCGGGCGATCTGCAAGCTGACGACAAACTGACCACTCCAGAAGGCCAGGTTGTTGGTGTTGTCGCTGTTGAGAACGAGTCTGCTACAGAGACCGTGTATAACATTGAAGTGGCTGATTTCCATACTTACTTCGTTGGGCATTCACAGGTTCTTGTTCACAATGATGATTGTGAAATCCTAGAAGTACTCCATACTAGAGCGAAGGGTAATGTTGTATCGTTCAAATTTGATCCTAGTGGCAATGTTAAAATTGGATACGGTGCTAATGCTGAGACTGGGGTGACGCATTCTGTTTCTGCGGAGACGATGGCTGCGGCAAGGGCTAGGTCTGGGATGCAAAGCAGTACCGGTAAAACAGGTAATGTAGGGTCTTTTTCTGCTGATGCACCATATGTTCATAGATTTGATCCTACAGTACCAGGCAGACCAGATCCTAAATTTTCATTAGACTCAATGAATTTTGAAAATCCAATCGGACATAATGCTCAAGGTTTCCCAAGGGACGCTGGAAAGTTCTGGAAACAGTGGATTGAATTGAATCCGGAATCAATTAGCAAGAATAATAGGTATTTAATTGAAAATTATGATCGACTAAAAGTTTCTCCTAGGGTCGATCAAACTTGGATACAATCATTTCCAGAACATGGTAATTATTTGAGTGATGTCCTTATTCATCACCATGTTGATCACGGAAAATACACAATCCCTGTTCCTGGTAAAACGCATGTCGGATCTGGTGGTCCCTGGCATTTATAAAAATGGAAGTTAATATGAAATTACTATCTATCGAAAAAATTCAAGCTGGGCTTGATAAGGAATTTTTTCCTTTAGAGCCTATGTTAAGTGGTTATCGAATAATAAGAAAAATTTTACCCGAGGATAAGGTTGCAAAGACTGAGGCAACTTTAGGGGTTAAATTTCCAAATGAATTTCGAACTATTATTTCAGAATTCGATTTTGGAATGCTTACTATTGGTCCTATTGTTTTTTGCGCAAAAGGTGATTACATCCAAGAGCTGATTGATCTAAATACAAGCGTTTGTTGGTGGAGGGAGGGGCAAAGACCCGAAAATATGATCATGATAGGAAACTCAGATCCGTTTACTATCTTGCTTGATGTGAATTCGGGATGCGTATTTGCTATGGACCCTGAGGTTGGTTGGGAAAAATCTAAAATAATCGCAGGAAATTTTTTGGATTTTTTTCGCGGGATTGGAACGGCGATGCTTATGAGAAATGAGATAGATGATCGAAGAGGTTTGGCTCAAGGCATTTTTGAGAATGTAAAAAGTGAAGACCTTGAGTTTTGGTCTCAGTTGGCACAGTAATTTGATTGCTGCTGCCCTGTTCACCGTTCAGTTAAACCAAATTGTTGCGCACGCCGCTTCCATCGTACTTCCTCCCAAATTGTCATCGCACGATTTTGGCAAGATTGAGCCGGGATTACCCCATTCCGGTCATACGATTTTGCATGTCCAGCTTCACTTAAATCATAACGACAACCAAATTGCCGTCATATCGAATGTCGTGTAAAAGGGGGCATGTCGCCCCCCGAAAGATATGATGATATCGGCTACCCGCTAAAACGACTCATCATCATCCGACTCCCTCTGTATTGGATTGTGCTGTGACGCTTCTTGCAGCATGATTTTTATATCATCGCCGTAAGCCTGCATCAACATGTCACGCACCTGATCAAGAAACTCAACGATGGTGTACGCGTCCTCTGGCCGAAGGTAAGTGTTGAGCTTGTGGATACGCATGCTCATGATGGCACCCGCTGCGGTTTGACCTGTTGCTTAAGCAAAGCATCGTGTGAACGCCAGTGCGGCTGCAGAAGCGCGGCATTGACATGCGACACCGTGCAAATGCGTTGATGATCGAGGCAAGCAGCAATCAGACTAGCGTAACAAAGGTTACGACATATGTTGCGCACGCCGCTTCCATCGTACTTCCTCCCAAATTGTCATCGCACGATTTTGGCAAGATTGAGCCGGGATTACCCCATTCCGGTCATACGATTTTGCATGTCCAGCTTCACTTAAATCATAACGACAACCAAATTGCCGTCATATCGAATGTCGTGTAAAAGGGGGCATGTCGCCCCCCGAAAGATATGATGATATCGGCTACCCGCTAAAACGACTCATCATCATCCGACTCCCTCTGTATTGGATTGTGCTGTGACGCTTCTTGCAGCATGATTTTTATATCATCGCCGTAAGCCTGCATCAACATGTCACGCACCTGATCAAGAAACTCAACGATGGTGTACGCGTCCTCTGGCCGAAGGTAAGTGTTGAGCTTGTGGATACGCATGCTCATGATGGCACCCGCTGCGGTTTGACCTGTTGCTTAAGCAAAGCATCGTGTGAACGCCAGTGCGGCTGCAGAAGCGCGGCATTGACATGCGACACCGTGCAAATGCGTTGATGATCGAGGCAAGCAGCAATCAGACTAGCGTAACAAAGGTTACGACATAGCCGCAAATTACCCTGCACCGCCCGCAATACGACCTGCAAGGCTGCCTCATCGAAAGTGTTGGCACCCAAACCAACAGCAGCCAGCTCGGTGACGACAAATTTGGTCAAGTCATCGTCATGCAACGGCAACACCTGCCTGGAATAACTGATCCGGCTCTTGATGTCTTCATTACACGTCATTGACAAACGAAACATCAACTCAGGATGCCCCAGCAACACCAGATTGTGCTTTTTAGGGAAACGCTCAAACAACAAGCGCAATTTACGTAAAATGCCCACATCCAGCAAGTGCGCCTCATCGATCACGATATACAGCGTTTTTTGCGATTGTACATGACGGTAAGCCGCTTGTATCAGCTCTTTTTCAATGTCTTTCATTGGCGCATTCACCTGCAACGACTCCGCCAATTGCTTCAAGATAGGCTGATAAGTATGCATCGTCTGGCTAAAAGACACCACCACCGTATCGCGCTCCTTACCCAAGTGTTCCAGATGTTCGCTGTTGCGCACGCCGCTTCCATCGTACTTCCTCCCAAATTGTCATCGCACGATTTTGGCAAGATTGAGCCGGGATTACCCCATTCCGGTCATACGATTTTGCATGTCCAGCTTCACTTAAATCATAACGACAACCAAATTGCCGTCATATCGAATGTCGTGTAAAAGGGGGCATGTCGCCCCCCGAAAGATATGATGATATCGGCTACCCGCTAAAACGACTCATCATCATCCGACTCCCTCTGTATTGGATTGTGCTGTGACGCTTCTTGCAGCATGATTTTTATATCATCGCCGTAAGCCTGCATCAACATGTCACGCACCTGATCAAGAAACTCAACGATGGTGTACGCGTCCTCTGGCCGAAGGTAAGTGTTGAGCTTGTGGATACGCATGCTCATGATGGCACCCGCTGCGGTTTGACCTGTTGCTTAAGCAAAGCATCGTGTGAACGCCAGTGCGGCTGCAGAAGCGCGGCATTGACATGCGACACCGTGCAAATGCGTTGATGATCGAGGCAAGCAGCAATCAGACTAGCGTAACAAAGGTTACGACATAGCCGCAAATTACCCTGCACCGCCCGCAATACGACCTGCAAGGCTGCCTCATCGAAAGTGTTGGCACCCAAACCAACAGCAGCCAGCTCGGTGACGACAAATTTGGTCAAGTCATCGTCATGCAACGGCAACACCTGCCTGGAATAACTGATCCGGCTCTTGATGTCTTCATTACACGTCATTGACAAACGAAACATCAACTCAGGATGCCCCAGCAACACCAGATTGTGCTTTTTAGGGAAACGCTCAAACAACAAGCGCAATTTACGTAAAATGCCCACATCCAGCAAGTGCGCCTCATCGATCACGATATACAGCGTTTTTTGCGATTGTACATGACGGTAAGCCGCTTGTATCAGCTCTTTTTCAATGTCTTTCATTGGCGCATTCACCTGCAACGACTCCGCCAATTGCTTCAAGATAGGCTGATAAGTATGCATCGTCTGGCTAAAAGACACCACCACCGTATCGCGCTCCTTACCCAAGTGTTCCAGATGTTCGCGAATGACAGATTTGCCGACGCCAGGATGACCCACAATCACCGAGAAGCCCCCGTGCTGCGCATGAACCCTGATCATCTCCACGGCTTCGGCCTGCTGCGGCAACAACGCCACCTCACTGCGGTAAAACGGCTCTTTAGTTAAACCGAAGGTGGCCTTAATCATCATGCCCCCCAACCGTTGCCGGCAGACGCAAGCGCGCATTGGCGTATAAATCCAGCACCGTTGCTTCCCCCATGCGGTGGCCGTTGAAATACACCACAAAACGGTCACGGCGCATGCGGTCATAGCGCACCTGAATGGATTTGTCGCGTAAATCGACCGGGCATTCATAGCGCTGCGAATGGATCGAGAATACGTTGGTCTTACTCACCTTACGCGTCTCCTCCATAAAAAACACTTCTGCAGAAAACGCATCGTCAGTCAAAAACTTCACCCGGTTACGGTCCAGATTGAAACGATCAACCGGCGTCATCCCTATGGCACTATGAGACTTCGAATTGTATTCCCCCTCCACCCATTCATGCGTCAGGCGATTCAATTCTTCCAGAGACGTGAAGCTGGGATGCAAGGTCAGAAAGCGATCCCGGAACCCCCTGAAGAAACGCTCGATCTTGCCCTTGGCCGCACCGTCACGAATCGGCGCATGAGAGAGATGAATATCCAGCCGCACACAAGCCTGCAGAATTTCCTTGGCGGAATAATTCGCGCCATTGTCGAAATAGAGCCGCTCCGGCTTACCGCGCTTGTATAAAGCCGATCGGAAGGCCAACACCATGTTCTCGGTATTGTCGCGGTAGAAAAACTCGGCATGTGTCACCACCCTGGACGCATCATCGATGAAGGCGATCAGGAAAGTCTTTCTCCAATGACCATCCGCCTGTTTGATGGTCGGGCCATACAAGGTGTCAGCTTGCCACAATTGATTGGCGAACTGCATGGCAAACGACAAGCGTTGCTTTTGCACAGCCTTGTCATCCAGTAACTGGTGGGTGCGTATCATCCTATAAAACGTGGTCGGTGCTAATTGCGAGCGGGTGAACAAACCGCGCTGCAAAAGTACCCGGTATAGAACGCTTTTGGGGATCACGCCGACCTTATTGTGTGTCAGCGTCGGCAGCACTTCATGGATTGCCTCGGCCAACTGATTCACCTGCACCTTGCGATAAGCATCTTTATCGGAACGGGTCTTGTTTTGCAGGGTGGTCATGCCATGGCTTTTATGACGATACAGCCATGTACTGATGGTGCGCCAGGTGAACTGGTGCAGGTGACCTGACAAGCCATCGATAAAGGTTTTATCGGCGACGAACTTGATGCGCTCGCGCATGCTATTGCCGGGGGCATCATGCACGGCATTCAACACCCGTAGTCGTAATTCAAATGAAGGTTTAGCAGCCATGCGTTCTCCTGTTGAGTCAAAAAAGAAGGCAAAGCCTATCTGCGTCATCCAAAATGATCGAGAGTCAAAACCTGTTGCACGGGCAAGGAAAGAGAAATCAATGGAGCTGAATCTACAGAAACGATGGGAATGTGGAAAAAAGTCTGACGACCGGCGAACACGCATCACAGAAATGATCGTTGCAATTGCGACTGATAGGCCGTGCAAAGGTGCTGTCCAAAGCGCTGCAATAAGGTTTGGAATGTTGACATCAATGACCCCAGACGCGCAGAACGATGTGTTGTCATGAACGGATTGGCATCCTGTAGTGGTGGTCGGTGCGGTAAGCTACGGTAGACACTCGCCTGCATGTGTAAGCGATGCAACCATCGATACGCATTGCGCGGCATGCTGACACCGGTCGCCTGGTGATAAGCGTGCTGGACGGTCATGCCCGCCATCAGCAAGAGCACCAACGCCACCACACAGCAGCCAGCATGATGTAAATAGCGGATGGTCGAGTCCAGATAAAGCTGCATGGTACGCCCGCAACCGGTGCGATGATGGCGGTTGGAGCAGTAGACGCGTTTGCCAACTGCTTGCGGTTCGGCACCCAAGCGTTTCTTGCGGATGAAGCCGTGCGAAACCAAGTGCTGTGTTTGCTGACAATGCTTGCATTGCGCGTACTCCAGCTGCATGGTCTGTTGGTGAATGGCTTGAAGGTTGGGATAGTAGCGTTGCATGACGGCACCTGAATCGGAAAAGATGCCTATTTTGCAGTATTCAATTTGGTACAGGAAAATTCGCTTGGGCGAATTGGCGTTATAGCTGACAGGTTCTTTGATGATGGGAAATCGGTACAGATAGGCTGATTTGTACGGTGGGAGCTGGGGAAATTACATTCGCGAATGACAGATTTGCCGACGCCAGGATGACCCACAATCACCGAGAAGCCCCCGTGCTGCGCATGAACCCTGATCATCTCCACGGCTTCGGCCTGCTGCGGCAACAACGCCACCTCACTGCGGTAAAACGGCTCTTTAGTTAAACCGAAGGTGGCCTTAATCATCATGCCCCCCAACCGTTGCCGGCAGACGCAAGCGCGCATTGGCGTATAAATCCAGCACCGTTGCTTCCCCCATGCGGTGGCCGTTGAAATACACCACAAAACGGTCACGGCGCATGCGGTCATAGCGCACCTGAATGGATTTGTCGCGTAAATCGACCGGGCATTCATAGCGCTGCGAATGGATCGAGAATACGTTGGTCTTACTCACCTTACGCGTCTCCTCCATAAAAAACACTTCTGCAGAAAACGCATCGTCAGTCAAAAACTTCACCCGGTTACGGTCCAGATTGAAACGATCAACCGGCGTCATCCCTATGGCACTATGAGACTTCGAATTGTATTCCCCCTCCACCCATTCATGCGTCAGGCGATTCAATTCTTCCAGAGACGTGAAGCTGGGATGCAAGGTCAGAAAGCGATCCCGGAACCCCCTGAAGAAACGCTCGATCTTGCCCTTGGCCGCACCGTCACGAATCGGCGCATGAGAGAGATGAATATCCAGCCGCACACAAGCCTGCAGAATTTCCTTGGCGGAATAATTCGCGCCATTGTCGAAATAGAGCCGCTCCGGCTTACCGCGCTTGTATAAAGCCGATCGGAAGGCCAACACCATGTTCTCGGTATTGTCGCGGTAGAAAAACTCGGCATGTGTCACCACCCTGGACGCATCATCGATGAAGGCGATCAGGAAAGTCTTTCTCCAATGACCATCCGCCTGTTTGATGGTCGGGCCATACAAGGTGTCAGCTTGCCACAATTGATTGGCGAACTGCATGGCAAACGACAAGCGTTGCTTTTGCACAGCCTTGTCATCCAGTAACTGGTGGGTGCGTATCATCCTATAAAACGTGGTCGGTGCTAATTGCGAGCGGGTGAACAAACCGCGCTGCAAAAGTACCCGGTATAGAACGCTTTTGGGGATCACGCCGACCTTATTGTGTGTCAGCGTCGGCAGCACTTCATGGATTGCCTCGGCCAACTGATTCACCTGCACCTTGCGATAAGCATCTTTATCGGAACGGGTCTTGTTTTGCAGGGTGGTCATGCCATGGCTTTTATGACGATACAGCCATGTACTGATGGTGCGCCAGGTGAACTGGTGCAGGTGACCTGACAAGCCATCGATAAAGGTTTTATCGGCGACGAACTTGATGCGCTCGCGCATGCTATTGCCGGGGGCATCATGCACGGCATTCAACACCCGTAGTCGTAATTCAAATGAAGGTTTAGCAGCCATGCGTTCTCCTGTTGAGTCAAAAAAGAAGGCAAAGCCTATCTGCGTCATCCAAAATGATCGAGAGTCAAAACCTGTTGCACGGGCAAGGAAAGAGAAATCAATGGAGCTGAATCTACAGAAACGATGGGAATGTGGAAAAAAGTCTGACGACCGGCGAACACGCATCACAGAAATGATCGTTGCAATTGCGACTGATAGGCCGTGCAAAGGTGCTGTCCAAAGCGCTGCAATAAGGTTTGGAATGTTGACATCAATGACCCCAGACGCGCAGAACGATGTGTTGTCATGAACGGATTGGCATCCTGTAGTGGTGGTCGGTGCGGTAAGCTACGGTAGACACTCGCCTGCATGTGTAAGCGATGCAACCATCGATACGCATTGCGCGGCATGCTGACACCGGTCGCCTGGTGATAAGCGTGCTGGACGGTCATGCCCGCCATCAGCAAGAGCACCAACGCCACCACACAGCAGCCAGCATGATGTAAATAGCGGATGGTCGAGTCCAGATAAAGCTGCATGGTACGCCCGCAACCGGTGCGATGATGGCGGTTGGAGCAGTAGACGCGTTTGCCAACTGCTTGCGGTTCGGCACCCAAGCGTTTCTTGCGGATGAAGCCGTGCGAAACCAAGTGCTGTGTTTGCTGACAATGCTTGCATTGCGCGTACTCCAGCTGCATGGTCTGTTGGTGAATGGCTTGAAGGTTGGGATAGTAGCGTTGCATGACGGCACCTGAATCGGAAAAGATGCCTATTTTGCAGTATTCAATTTGGTACAGGAAAATTCGCTTGGGCGAATTGGCGTTATAACTGACAGGTTCTTTGATGATGGGAAATCGGTACAGATAGGCTGATTTGTACGGTGGGAGCTGGGGAAATTACATTCCATGCGAACTTGCGTCTGCCCGGGTACAACGGTGTCACGGATTAGGCATTTTTTGCTACGTCGGTGACCTCATTCCATGAGGTATCCTGACTTTTTCGGACATTCCTGTTTGTTAAAATAAACGATCAGGAGAAATAATGAAACAGAAAAAGAGATATACACCGGAATTGCGGGAAGAAGCAGTGAAACTTGTGTTGGCACAAGGATTGACACTAGAGGAAGCGGCATCTCGTATCGCCATTCCGAAAGGGACTTTGGTTGGTTGGGTGAATGCGGCCAAGAGTGGACAGACACAGAAGACAGCCCCAGGAAGTCGCACGGTGCCGGAGCTCGAAGCGGAAGTCGCCAAACTGCGCAAGGAGCTGGCCCAGGCAAAGATGGAGCGCGATATCGTAAAAAAGGCGGCAGCGTACTTTGCGCAGGAGTCGCTGCCAAATACGCGTTCATGAAGACCATGCGACTCGACTACCCCGTTGCCAGCTTATGCCGCAGCTTTGGCGTCTCACGCAGTGGTTTCTATGCCTGGCTCAACAGTATCCCGTCGGAACGTGCCAAGGTGGATGAACGTCTCAAGCTGGCCATCACAGCGGTTCACAAGCAAAGCCGGGAGACTTATGGTCCCCTGCGTATGCAACCGGAGCTGGCAGCGCAAGGGTTTAAAGCGGGTCGTGACCGTATTATTCGATTGCGCCGGGTGCTAGCACTACGTTGCAAGCAAAAACGGAAATTTAAGGCGACAACCAACTCGAATCATCAATTTCCTGTTGCAGAAAATCTGCTGAACCAAACATTTACTCCACGCAGTCCAAATGAAGCATGGGTGACCGATATCAGTGTGCCGCAGCAAGCGGCGTAAGAGATGAGGGTATGGCCCCTCGCAATCGGCTTGCAGGAGCGAGTTGCAAACCACCATAAGCGGCACTGGTCAAAAGCCTTTGTCGTGAGCGTTATGGAAAAGGCGCCTCAAGGCGTCAGGTATGGAACAGGAAGACGAACAACCGTGAACTGCCGTTCAAGTGTCGAAAGTACTCAGATGACATCAAAACCGGGGAGTGATGTTGCCCCGCGATCAGTCTGGCCGTTACCTGCTTACGGGCCAGGCGGTGTCCGGCATAGAGGCAGCGTGATCCTGCTCCGGGCTCTTACGTTGAACTGCGGGAACCTTCGGTGGCGATGCGAAGCGAAAGGCACAAGTCCGAAAGGCGAGGCCGATAGTAGCGATGCGCCACCAAGGGACGGAGCAGCTCGTAGTAGCGTCGAAACCGCTGTAATGACGGTGGAGCGAAGGAGCTGCGTTATCCCGGCATTGTGTTGCGTCAACCGCGTAAGCGGGAGGAGCGTAGCCTAATGACCAAGCCTTATGACATTCCCAAGGCGCTTGTCTGGGAAGCTTATCAATGTGTGAAAGCGAACGGAGGATCAGCAGGTATAGACAGTGAATCACTGGAACAATTCGAGAGCCATCTCAGTGGCAACCTGTATAAGCTCTGGAACCGTATGTGTTCGGGAAGTTATTTGCCACCTCCGGTCAAAGGTGTGCCCATTCCGAAGAAGTCTGGCGGAGTGCGCATGCTAGGTGTACCGACCGTGGCGGATAGAGTGGCGCAAACGGTAGTCAAGCGGCTGCTGGAGCCAGTCATTGATCCCATGTTCCACACTAATTCCTATGGCTATCGTCCCGGGCGCTCGGCGCACGACGCGATTGCCATGGTGAGGCGGCGAAGCTGGGAATATGACTGGGTGATCGAGTTCGATATCAAGGGACTCTTTGATAACATCGATCATGAACTGCTCATGCGAGCAGTTAGAAAACACTGCCAGATTCCATGGGTACTGCTGTATGTCGAGCGTTGGCTTAAAGCGCCAATGCAAGCGCCAGATGGCACTCTTGTGGAGAGGACTCGGGGCGCGCCTCAAGGTGGTGTCGTCAGTCCTTTGCTAGCCAACTTGTTTATGCACTATGCGTTTGACAAATGGGTAGGCCGCCATCTCCCAAGCGTGCGGTTCTGCCGATACGCCGATGACGGCGTCGTCCACTGTCGAAGTCTAGCGCAGGCCGAGTTTGCATTGGCAAAAATTGACGCCCGCTTCCGAGAATGCGGGCTTGAGCTGCATCCAGAGAAAACACGAATCGTATACTGCAAAGACATCAATCGGCAGGGAGAATTCCCGTGCGTGCAATTCACCTTCCTTGGCTACACGTTTCGACCGCGTAAAGCGATGGATAAGTATGGTCGCGCTTATGTGAACTTCGCTCCCGCCGTTAGCCGTAATGCCCTCAAGACAATGCGGCAGACGATACGAGGGTGGCACCTGCAGCTGAAATGTGACAAGAATGTGGCCGATCTGTCGGCCATGTTCAATCCGATACTTCGTGGCTGGCATCAATATTACGGTCGGTTCTATGAATCGGCCATGTCTGCCGTGTGGAAACACTTGAATGACTACCTGACGCGTTGGATGATGCGCAAGTACAAGCACGTGGTCCGGCATAAGACCCGGGCACGTCACGCCCTTGGGCAGCTTGCGCGCAAGTATCCCGAGGCCTTCTGGCATTGGAAACTGGGATGTTTGCCTAATGCTGGATGATGGGAGCCGGATGAGCTGAGAGGTTCACGTCCGGTTCTGAGAGGGGCCGCGGGTGCAATTCCCGCGGTCTACTCACCCCTATATCAGCACTGGAGAAGGCTGGCTTTATCTAGCAGGAATCAAGGATGTTTATACCTGCGAGATTGTTGGCTATGCCATGGGAGAACGCATGACGCAGGCCTTGACAGCAAAGGCACTGTGGAAGGCAGTCAGCAATAAACGACCACCACCTGGTCTGATTCATCACTCAGACCGTGGTAGCCAATACTGCGCACTGGGCTACAGAGAATTGCTAGAGCAATTTGGCATGCAGGCATCCATGTCACGCAAAGGAAACTGCTATGACAATGCGCCTATGGAGAGTTTCTGGGGAAGCCTGAAAAATGAACTCATACATCACCAGCACTATGCAACACGTGCTGATGCACAGGCGGCTATCCAGGAATACATCGAAAGCTTTTATAACCGCCAGCGACGTCACTCGCGTCTTGGCAATATACCGCCAGCCTTGTTTGCTGAAAATTTTAATCGGCACTCACAGGCAGCTTAGAACATGAGTGTCCGTTATTGACAGTACACCTCAGGCTAAATGAAACTGTGGGGTGCGGACAATAACTTGGAATAGTTTTAGATGCAAATCAACACAATTAGGCTATTTGATTCGAAATATGACATCAACGGCCGACCTCAACTTTAAAGGGGGAATAGAAAATAAGTCTTCCCCAATTGCTTTGCGGCGCTCAACTTCTGAATAAGAAGTTGATTTCTCACTCACCAATCCAATTGCGGTACTTAGATTTTTAAGCTTTCCTTCAGTGATTGCCGTTACGGCACCCAAGCGCTTGCCATAGGCGCTCAACAATCCACTGGCTTTTCTTTGAGCGTCTTTGGCCGCCTCAATAGACAAATCCAATTCAATTTGGTCTCGTAAAGTGGAATCGAAAGAGGTTTCAACTTTATCGATGTTACTCAACTTGAGAAGGGAAAACATAATGGCTTGCCAATTTTTCAAGTCACGTATTTTGAGAACAACTCTATAACTCAGTTGATAAATTGGCTCAGCCGTATTTGGGTTGGCAACATCTTTTTTCATCTCTTTTCTCGCGTCGCGAATAATCATGTCTTCTTCCTGTATACCTTGCATTGCAACTATAGACTTAATTTCCGACACTCGCGCCATCGCGATGGAAAGCGCCTTTTCTGAATCAATATCGCTAACGTTTACGTCAAAATTGATTTCTCCAAAGTCTGGATTTACCTGTATATAGGCGATACCTGTACTATGAATAAACGGATAATCTGGTAATTGAGATGCAATTCCCGAATTATGAAAACACAACGCGATACCAAGGAAAAGTATTTTCTTAATCGCAGTGGCGAAATCTTGAAATGAGCGAGTTAGCATAATCCGTTTATTTAGAACGAGGGGTTGAAAAAAAACAAAAACTTGATAGGGATTAATATTATTCTTTTAACAATTACAAATCAAGCTCAATTTATAAATTTGCTGAGTCAGGAAGTTCATAGGTCACTACATGTTGATTTACACTGAAAATTGCCCCTAGGAAGTGCAGCGTAAAACTTGGACTGGTTTATGCCGTGAATCCGAAGCTTTCTCGGTATTCTAGGGGACTGAGTGAGCCAAGGGATATTTTAATGCGCTTTTCGTTATACCAGCGAATATAAGAATCAACTACCTGAATGAATTGCTCAACGGTCGTAGTCTGCCAGTCCCGAGGGTAGAGCAACTCTGTCTTCAACCGTCCGAAGAAGCCCTCGCAGGCGGCATTGTCGGGTAAGCATCCTTTGCGCATCATCGAACGAACAGCTTTGCGTTGTGTATCCTTGAGAGCCACCAAGGCCAACGATAGTGGGTGCCACGATAAGACTAAACGACAGGTCGGTCTTCGCCGCCGTTGGCTAGCCCAATGTGCCCCCCGCTCCTTTTATAAGAAAACTAAGCCGGTGATGCCATATTGGTAAAAGAGTCTAAAAGCCACCTTTTGGTGGCTTTGACTTTCTGGATGGCGATCTTTGATTATACGTCACATTAGTTCTCTATTTTCAGGACTAGCTGCAGTTAAATATTAATTTACTAAGTTTGGGATTGTAGCTATAACTCGACGTTTCTCAAACGTTCTGACCCTGTCATAGTCCCAGAAACCAACAGTGCTACTAGATACATCAACTACCACGCGGGGCTCCAGGATATTTCCTGGCACGACGCAATACCCCCCAACGCGCAGATCGCCAGTTTCTAAATAGCCACTTCGCCACTCATCGCCAAAACGCAAATGGCGCTTGAGCCAGTTATTGGCGCGTTCAGTTGCCTCCGGGGTTGGCTTGACGGTAAGCTCACAACCTACCTACCGTGTGCAAGTACGGAGCCATCGAATGCTCTAGGGAACGTCAGATTTAGTTCTAAGGAATATCTGATTAAGTTCTAGGGGCTGTTAACATTCAATAAAATGTGTTTACATTCGGTATTCGACAAATAGGATACCGAAATGCAAAGCGACCGCAAGATGTTAAGAGATGATCAATGGAAGAAGATAGAAGCCTTGTTACCTGGGAAAGTGGGTGATCCGGGGCGGTCAGGAGAGAATAATCGTCAATTTGTTGAAGCTGTTTTATGGATAGTGCGAACCAGTTCACCCTGGCGTGATTTACCAGCGGAATTAGGGAATTGGCATACGACCAATACGCGTTTTAAGCGCTGGGGTGAAGCAGGTGTATGGCAAGAAATAGTGGAAGCAGTGAGCGGCGATCGGGATATGGAAGCGCTGATGATTGATAGCACGGTGGTGAGAGCACATCAACATGCCTCAGGTGCTGCAAAAAAGAAGGGCGTCAAGCGATAGGACGTTCACGCGGCGGCCTGACCAGCAAAATACACGTCGCGGTGGATGCGCTTGGCAATCCTGTGCGCTGGTTACTGACAGGGGGAGAGCAATCCGATATGAATCAAGGTTTGCCATTGATTAAAGGGTTTCAGGCGAAGGCGATATTGGCCGACAAAGGTTATGACTCGAATGTTTTTGTGGATTACATTCATGCCAACGGGATGCTGGCCGTTATTCCGCCAAAGAAAAACAGATTGGTGCAGCGTGAATATGACCGCCACTTATACAAAGATAGAAATGTTGTTGAACGTTTTTTCAATCGCATAAAGCAATTCCGTAGGCTTGCAACACGGTATGAAAAATTGGATAGAAACTTCCTTTCCTTCATCAATCTTGTATTTGCTTACCTTTGGATTTATTGAATGTTAACAGCCCCTAATTTTCTTTGATTTTCAATCATGTGACGAACAGAGAATAAAAGCGTCTTCATAACATGATTATCTTCAGAGATTTGGGGAGGTAACTCGCCAATTTTTTCACTTTTCGTGCGATGTCTCGCACCTTGGGCACACTATGACCCTTGCATGCGCATCAAGCGCCTGCGAACCCTAGACAAGTTCGCCAGTGCACAGGTCACAAACAAGCGATGCGCATTCTTTTGCAAACCACGATATCTGACTTTGGTAAATCCAAAGGTCGCGGTAGGGTTATGATATACACAGGTCAATGAACAAGGCGTCAATTCAATATTGAATTGACGCCTTGTCTGTTTTGGTCATGCGGTTTTTACGAGAACGTCTGGCTTGTTTTTATTTCGCCTGTATATTCCCCAGCAGGAGCAAATCACCTGGTACATCACAACTGCTGAAGCTGATGTAATTGCCTGAAGGGAATAGCAGGTTTTTCAGCGCAAAGACAGAAACCGCTTCAAAATTGATGGACAGTTTTTTCTCTATCTGTGGTGGGATCTGGCTATTGATACGCTGGTTGACCTGGCTCTTGAGGTCATCTGATCCGCTGGGTCCGCCGCCTGACATATGGCCTTCCACCTTGACCCCTGTGCTTTGCATGGCGATGTTGATCTTCTGGTTGCGGCCGTCACCGCCCACTGACAAAGGCATGAAGGCTTGTACATTCAGACTGACTTCGGTGCTGAGGTCTTTGTCTGAGGTGCTGGTGCAATTGAAGAAGCAGGGATAGAACGTGGTTGACGAATGCTCTTTATAATTCATGACCTGATTTTGGGTGCCGCCATAAACAAGCTGTCCATTCGACTGGACTTTCAGGGTGGTGCCGTTCAGACTCCAGGCGATGTCATTACCGCCGGGGATGGAGTAGGTATAGCGCGTCGTTGATCCGCCGCCCTGACCGGAAACACTGCTGCTATGGTTGAGCGGGCTCAGGTCGACGGTGGCAGTCACGCTGGCGCTGGTGAAGGTGGCTGTCCAGGCCTTGGCGCTGCTGCCGGGGTTCTGGCCTTGCAGTGTCCAGCCATTATTGCGCAGGCTTTGCGGCAGTATGTCGCGGAACACCAGTTGAGAGCTGACGATCATGCTGGTGTTCTGACCCTGTGGCAGCGGTTCAGGCACGTTGTTGAGTGAAGCCAGCGAGTAATTGAGCAGGTCACGCCCTCCAGTCATAATGTAGAGCTGCAACATCTGGTTGCCGCTGGCGGTCTGCAGGGGCTTGAACAGGAAGTTGCTGGGTTTTAAGGCGGGCAGGGTGGGGATCTCCGTCAGGTCCAGCTGGTTGATCAGGTAGACCACCGGGTTCTGCGTGAAGTAAGCCTGTACAGCCTTGTTGAATTCGACCTTGGTGGCGTCACTGAGCCGGATATTGCCTATCGAAAATGCACCTTGCAGCATATTCAGTTCTACCCTGAGTACGTCATGGTTCTGGTTGCCAACCTTGACCTGGCCGTTGACCTTGCCCAAGGGTACGTAGGCCGTCATGGTTTCGCCGGTGATGTTTTGCGGCGGATCACATACCTCCGGAGCAGAACCTATCTTGGTACATACCTTCATCGTACCCTTGAGAATTTCCATGTCCAGCCTGGCTGTATTGTTGCTGTTGACGCTGAATTCCAGTTTGGGGTAACCATACTCGACTTCAAAATAGGTGTTGATGGTGACATTGCCCGGATATTTTTCTGAAGTAGAGACGACGATCCTGTTCTTGTAAGTGGTCGATGTCTTTAACTCTTCATACTGGATGGCAAGGACGCGGTTGATTTCTGACAAGCCCATGTTGAACACGACGTCCCAGCCATTGGTGCAGCTGCCTTGCTGATATAGCGCTGTCAGCAGGTTTTCTTTGGATGGCAGGGCGAATGCCTTGAGGGCGGCATGATCCGCTTCTGGCGCAATTGCCCTGCGTGCTACCGGGCCTGCCAGTGCACTGACAGCAGGTGTGACCATGCGCAGCCTGGCCAGCATGGCCGGGTCGACGATACGCGCTTCCAGTACAAAGGATAGACGCAGGGTGACTGTGCCTGAGGTAAAACGCAAGCCGCGATTGGTCTGGGTTGCTGGGAAAGAAATTTCCCAGGTAGAGAACGGTGTCACCCGGCTGACACCTTCTGACCAGGATTCACCATGATCAGAGAAGGTCGGGCTGTTATCTTCACACTGATAGCCATAGATGCGTTCGCGCCATGGTGTGCGGAAGCTCAACCGGTCACGGTTCATGTCGCGGTCATTGAAAGGGTTGCCGTTATAGGCAAGCCGCAGCAGGTATTGCCCGCTGTCGGTACCCGCGACACCTTCGACAGTGGCCAGCACGGCAATGATGCGGGCATTGGCATACTTATAGAAGACAGCATTGTCCAGGAAGATGGTCTGGCTGTAGATATTGCCGTTGGTCAGCTCTTGCGGATTGACGCCCTCGATCACGAATTCTATGGGTTTGGTGCGCACCGGCTGGTAAGGTGCCAGCGCACTCTTTGCCGCCAGGGTGCGGCCGTGTTGCTGCACGATGGCGGCGCTGAACTTGAGCAGACTGAAAGACGTAATTGGTGTAGCTGCCTGCAGGTAGGCATATTGCAATGCCTGGTCCTGCGTCAGGAAAGCCCTGGCCAGTATGGTCAGCATCTGGTTCTGCATATAGGTCAGCTGGCCAGTCAGGCCCATCAGATCGATGGCAGAACGGTCAAGGTCCTTGACATTGGCAGGATTGAGTTTATTTTGCAGCTCGGCCAGTCGGGCTGCCTGACGGGCATTGAGTTCTTGCTGCAATTGATTGGTATAGATGTTGCGCTGTATGGTGTGCAATGAAGATTCTGCACCGGCGACAGCCTTGCCGCGCAATACCATGATCTTGAAGGCGGTCTGCAATGCAGCCTTTTCTGCCTTGACATCGGGGCCGGTTGCCATCACCTGGTCAAAATAAAGCGACATCTCATCCCATGACTGGCTTGAGGGATTGCCAAACTGCCCGGCATCGAGGCCGTCAAGTGCGGCTTGTGCACCATTGAGTCCTGTCAGGCCGGTGCTGATGCCGGTATACAGTTTTTGCGTGGCGTTGAGTACATTCAGGGTTTTCTGTATGCGTTGCGCCATCAGCCCCAGGTCCTTGACAGCAGAAATGGACGAGGCCGGAATCAAGAAGGACGTACCCAGGCTGAACAGGTTGGTCGCCACATCCAGACCAAACTTGATGATCTCCATGGTTTCCCATTTTTCGACCGCGGACTTGTACTGTTGCGTGGCGACATCCACATCCCCTCTGGCATGCAACAGTTGCTTGTTGAGTTCATTGAGTTTTGTCTGCTGTTGTGCAGCTTCAGCCTTGCCCTGGTCTATCATTGACTGGTAAAAGCCCTGCATGTCTTTTTGCTGAGCGATATTAGCATCGACAATGCCACTGACCAGCTTGCCTGATTCGATGATGTTTTCATTGAGGGTCTTGCCGACATCGATGACCAGTTCCTGCAGGCGGCGGTTAGCCATGCGCTGTTCATTCTGCACCAGTTGCAGCTGGATACGGTCAAGGTAGCCGAGAATTTTCTGTACATATTGCTGGTAATCGTCGAATGGCAGAATCGGTACGAAGGCGCCTGATTCCGGGTCGTTGACAAAATTCGCCAGGTCCATGGCGCGCACGCGCAGGACGATCACTTCGGGGTCGTCGGGCAGGACAGGTATCCAGCTGGCTATCCAGTTCAGGTAACGGCGCATCAGTAATTGCAGGCCATCGTTTGCGCAGGCTGACTGGTCGCTCAGCACGGCTTCGGCAAAGCTCATTGAATATTGCAGACTGTTGATCAGCTTCGGTACAGCTTCCTGATCAGGCGACAGGCGCACATCTCCAGCCAGTATGGGTACTGCGCCGGCGCCGCTGCCTTGCAGACCAAAGCGCAGGCCGTCCACAATCACGCTATAGCGGTCACCTGCCCGGTTGCGCACTACCAGTGCCCCGAGAAATTCGTCGCAGGCCAGCTTGAGCTGGTCGTAACCGGCGTCACTCAATTCCAGCTGGCGCGGCTGCCCCTTGCTGCGCATGTCAAACACTTGGGCATACAGGCTCAGGTTCTTGCCAGGCACAGCAAAGGCGGCATTGGTCTTCAGGGCCAGCACATTGGCAAACAGGGTGAAATTGATGACCTCGGAGGCGGCGACGAACTGCATCTCGCCTATGTCAAGGCGGGCCTTGTAGACATTGATGTTTGGCGTAGCGATGAAGGATGTTACATCATTGAAATCGGCTGGCAGCATGCGTTCAAAATCGCGGTCGTCATAGACCATGAAGTTGGCTTGCACATTGTCGCGATATTTCTGCACCATCGCCCCCTTGAATACCCGCTGCCAGAGCAAGAGCCGCTTCTGTTCTATCATCACCCCCATGCTGGCGAGCGTTACCTTGCTGACGGTCTGTTCGGTAAACTGTTCTTGCAGGGTAAACAGGCTAAAGCTGGCATTGGGGTTGAACAAGGCAAAGATACTGTTCTTTTGCGACCAGATTTTGTCCAGCCAGGACTGGTTTTGCAGGCTGTTAGTAAATGCCGCGCTATTGCTGAGGCACAAGACCTTGCCATATTCAGCCACCAGGCCAAATACGCCTGTCTTGCTGTCAGTGGTGAACTGCACAAAATCCTGTGAACCCGGGCCGGACAGGATGTTATTGCCATTGGCATAGGCTTCTTCGATGCGGGTAAATTTTTCTGGCATGTAGGCAAATACCTGCAGGATGGTGTCGCCAAATTCCAGTGCCGACACATAGTGCGTGCCGTATTGCTTAAAGGACGCCAGAACCCGTTCTGCATCGCTTTGCACCAATTGATCACCATAGTCTTGCTGACGACTGCGGCCTGCATGGGGCAGCTTGGTGATGTCAGACATGAAGCTCTCTGTCAGGTGATAGGCTGCATCGGGCTGACGTGGCCGCGCATGCACCAGAATGCCGCCAGTCTGTGACGCATGAGTGACTTCACTGTCAACACGACGCAATTTCACCAATGCATAGCGATAGTCTGCCTTGGTCAGGTCAACGCCGATTGCGCCGGACAACTGTTGTAGCGAAGCGGTGCTCTGATAGGCGCCGCCAAGCAGGGCGCCGGCGCCGATCTGTACCGCGTCAATGTCAGCAGCCGGGGTCAGTATCTGGTAAGGGATAAGCGCATCAAGCAGGCTCAGTGCATTGTTGTGCAGGCTGATGTCGGGATAAGTCCAGGTACCGCGTTCCATCGATACGGCGGGCGCGGCGGGCGTCATGGCTTCGTCCGTGGTCGGGTAGAGAATATTGAGTTTGTTTCGTGCCGGATCCCAGTCTGGATTGAGGCCGATGGTGAGGTTGGTGGAAAATCCCAAGACAAAGCTGGAGGTAGTCATCATGTCTTCCTTGTGTATTGCCGGTCAGTCATGATGCATGGGTACAGGTCACGAGTAGGCCACGAATTGTGGTCATGCCTGATCGTACCGGACACCCGCCGGGCAGGCTGCCAGGGAGGGGAGGGCACAAGGACGCAACATGCTTGCCGGGCTGTTTGATCTTGTTGAACAACGATTCATGTGTTGCGCGGCAAAAATTCATACAACGTACTCTTGCTGCCGGCACCGCATGTGCTGCCTGGTTGGATAACGGTGTTCTTTTTAGCAACAACAATTATCTAATAGGCTAGATTAATTATAAATATTAGACCTTGAGGCAGCAAGGAAGATTTCAAATAAATAACTATTATTTGATTTCCTGGTATCACCCGGCGGGCTGGAATTGCCGGTGCAGTCAAGCTGGGGTCGTGCCGAGATAATGGCAAAATTATCACATAACACTTTCAGTTATATAGAGTGAAAAAATTCGCAATTATTTGCATAAGTGCCTATTTTCCCGACCCAGCATCTTGCAACAGCATTTCCCTTTTCCTGATCACTACTCTCATCTTCCTATCGCAGATCTTGAGAATGAAGAACAGCGACGTTTAGAAAGCGCACGCGACTGACATTTACAGAACTCACGCAAAGCGCATAGATATAGTATGTAGCACTGGGGTAATGGCTCCTTCCATCTGGATGCACGTAGCATGCTCAAGAGCGCCTATCGATCATCGCCACCTGTTGAAAACAGACTAATCGTTGGTGATGCCATCAATTAGGGAAGTCTTAATAGTTCCCAATAGGTTATCGCACAATCACTTGAATGAATTGCCGACGGAGGGGATTAGCGCAAATTGCGTGACTAACCCTTCGCGCAATGGCGCGATTCAATTTTGCCAGGCTATCACGCTCTTTTTTACCCATTCTTTCATGAGCAAGATTTGAAGAAATATATATGAGTGAAGCAAATTAAATTAACAATCATTATCAAAATATAATTCTTAATTAGCAATTATACATGATAAATTGTTGTCTATTACTTACTTTTTAATTGGGCAGTCAAATGAACAAAACTTGAAATAACTTCTAAAGCTAATGGTCAAACTCAAGGCAAGCAAGAATCTAAGTGTCTTTGTAAGTGCTTTGGGTATGTAAGTTGATGACAAAGTGCCCTGTCTTCTTGTCCCACCATTTCATTATCTACGATGCTGTTGTTAAGAAAAAACCTGGTGTTGAATTGTTGAGTCGGGCAGCATTGCGGCCTTTAGATCCAATTCTTGTGGTAGGTAGGCCCACCTGGTCGGAAATGATAGGTAATCGAAGTTGGAGATCCCTGGGAGGTGTGGAAGGAAAGGGATTTTTAGCATCCGCTGAGTTTTAGGCTATTTCGACGATGGCGAAAGGTGTCCGTGCATTGTCTTTGGGGACGTGGGATCTGTACATGTATTCTGGTGAATTGCCAACGAATACTGGCGTTAGCGCCCCGCAGCCGGTTAACTGCTAACGAAAGGGAAATAATAGAATGTTTGATAACATTGAATCTATGCAGGAAATGAAGAAGCGGCTTGGGGACTCTGGCGCTGCTGGTCAAGTCAATGCGGTCATCGCTGCAATTGCTGCAATCAACAGGGCTTCAGGCCAGCTAGACCAAGGTAATCGCGCCACTGCTCTCTTCCACCT
The DNA here is from genome assembly GCF_009937955.1 of Undibacterium sp. KW1. NCBI lineage: Bacteria > Pseudomonadati > Pseudomonadota > Betaproteobacteria > Burkholderiales > Oxalobacteraceae > Undibacterium > Undibacterium sp. KW1. The sequence continues at coordinate 106,497 of NZ_AP018440.1, forward strand.
GGCTGCTGCGCTGACTGGCACCCAAGAATCCGCAGTAGCGGCGCTTGAGGATGCTGTTTTCATTGCGCAACCATCGACCTACTGACCGAGGAAAATATAGTAGTCATGCATAAATTTTGTGATTCGTGCCAAGCGTGGGAGCCATCTGCCAGTCAGCAAAGCGGAATGGTTGGTGGCAAAGGCCAGTGTCGGGTCAATCCGCCATTTATGAATGGCTGGCCGAAGACTTCCAACAGGGACTGGTGTCTCGCGTGGGTTGAAGACAAAAGAATAAAGCCAGCAGCAGCGCAAAGAAAAAAATCGGAACCACTCCCGATAGGTTTTGATTACACTTTCGTTCGTGATTTTCCTGATTTGGCCAATATGTGGTTAAAAGCTGCCCGTTCAGAAGAGAACATCCCTGCTATTCTTCAGCCACTTATTGAGCATCCGTTAGAAAATCTTATGACGCCCCCGTTGTCAGACGATGACGAAGTCTGTAATGATTTGCTGCTTTGGGCAGAAAAGTTGCCTGGCTCGGGCACACCAGAGGAACTTGATGATGTTGGTTATCGCAGTGTACTGACTTCTTTCGAATATCCCGAATATATCGAAGAATGTAAACAGGCACTTGCGTCTTTACCAGATAATCATCCTTGGAAAATACAAAAAATTGTAGGCCAATCAGCTACAAAACGGTCAAAGAAAACCAAGTCTCCAGTTTAATTCGAAGAAGGAAAATGTTTTGGAAAATGAACGTAACAACCGCGACTGGATTGGGTCGGTTCTGATTACAGTACTGATTGCTATCCCAAGTGTGATGGCTTACCAATCATTCGGAGTGCAGACAGCCAAGTTTACTGTCGTTTCAATGTCCGGCCCCGACGTTTCTCGACTTGTGACAGTCAAAATGGAGAATGAAGATCGTTACGGTGTTAAGCGGAAATGCACTCAGACTGTCAAAGTAGAAGTCACGGCTGCCGATCATACTGCTCTAATTTCACCAGTGTTGGACGGCTGCAAGTCGGATAGACAATAAAGGAAAAAAATTGAACGACAAAACCACATCACACATGCTCATTACAAGCGAACATGGTTCCGGTGTTTCAATATTAGCGATTTGCTCAGCTAGAGGGCAAGAAGTTGGTCGTAGTACACGAGCACGTTGATACGACGGAAGAAAGAGAGGCGGGGGAACCGATAGCCCGTGACGAAATCGAAGCATTCCTGAAGACCAAGATAGAAGCTGATGAAGCGGAAACAGGTTTGTATGATACTGGGGAATGGTTCGTTGTCGTTGATCGCGTGGATGATGAATTTACTTTCCAATGGTTCGACAGCCCGATACATTTAGACGACGTGCTGTAATTAACAGTTAACCAAAGGAAAACAGAATGATTGCTCCCGAAAGACTTATTGCAGCCGGTTTCAAAAAAAGGGCCAGTTCGGACGGGAGCGCGCAAGAATTTTTGAAAACTGTCCCCGTCAAATTTCTCAGTAAGGAAATACGTGATCTATTCAAAGGAACCGATGTGAATGATTCCGATATTGCGACAGTTTGGATTGAAATGGAGGTCGGAGTGGGGATTAGTGTATGGGATTGCAATGCACATTATGGCACCTATTCATTTGAAGAACCACTAGGTAGATTGATTCTACAAGGTGCTGGACTATAACTTTTGTTTGGCTTTGAAATTGACTGAGGAAATAATAATGGGACAAGCAAAAAATCGTGGAACATTGGAACAGCGGGCAGCTGATGCGAAGGCGAAGCTAGACTCTATAAAACCGGCTGGAATTGTCTGTAATGAATGCAAAGCAGATATACTTGAGATTCAGACAATGAACACGCGTGGTATGCCTGGCATTGCCGGAGTGTTTGCTGGCGTTTGTGCGTGCGGAAGCACCACTTACGCGATGCAGGGTGACAAGGAGGCAATTGCTGACTTGATGCTGGCAATGGAGTCTGCTAATGCAAGTGAGGCCAAAATAACTCTGCAAAAGTTGTCTTGATAGAAGATCGTTGGAACAGGAAAAAAGCGATGCATGAATATGAATTGGGGACGTCATAGAGGCATTAAAGCCCTGTCCATTTTGCGGCGGTGCTGGTAGGCTGATATCTGGCACTGGACAAAACGGACTAAACAAGCACTCCTGCATGTGCTCTATGTGCTGCGCTCAAATTGGCTGGTCGGATGCGGAATCAAGGGAAAATGAAGCTGATGCCATCAGCGGAGCCATTGCCTTTTGGAATTGTAGGGAATGCGCTCAAGAGCGCAGCGACGGAGGGAAAACGTTCTAGCTAACCACCTGGAAGCAAATTTAAGGCTAAGCTATGGAAGCAATAATTGCAATTGTCATCATCATCTACATTCTCAATCGAGTTTTTCGGCCATTCCAGGTTCGTTGTCCGGAATGTGGTGGTAAGGGGGTGAAGCACATTCCAAGAGATTACAGCAATGAATACCCGCAGGGCGGTTTCGACGTGAATTGTCGAAACTGTGGCGGTGACGGCCAAGCTACGACGAAAACGAAGTCATATTTGTGGGGACCACCATATTCGAAAGAAGTTGAGAATCCAGGCCGTAAGGGTTCAGGCTGGGTCTGGAAGTAAAAGAAAACGAGGAAAACGCATGTACTTTTACCTTATGATTGGTTTGCTAACCGTCATCTCGCCGATTGTATATCTTTCTGCGTGTAGGGTTAAAGCCCGTCGCAGCGGCAATCCTGCCCCTCGGCTGTTTGAGAAGCCTGTCCAAGTTGGCGCGGTAATTGCGCTATCGTGGATAGCATATTTTTTTGCCATTCAAGCGTGCTACCAGGGCGCTTGCCACTATGTGCTCTACAGGGATGGCCGGTCGGGAACACTACCGACATTTGAAGAATCGCGTGAACTCGCTGCCTGGCACGAATGGCTGCCGCCATCGGAGATATTAGTTCACAGCGCAAGTGCGCGCTAAAAGCAGAGAAAAATGACTTCGGATCGAGGAAAATCGTTCCATCATTGAAACTATTTGAGGGCAACTGTTTAGTACGTAGATAAATTCATTTGAAGCTAAATTCTTGGGAGAAGATTATGATTGATGAAAGTTCAATAGACTCAATAGAAGCCACACGCACTTTAGTCATGGCCGCAAAAAATGCTTTGTATGAGGCATTAAGACAGCGGCAGAGTGGTCCGGAAATTTGTTTGGCTGAGATGACAAATAAAAGGACAGGTAAGAGCGGATTACGTATTGACAACGGAGCAGAAGATGAAATTCGAAGTGTTCTTGAATTAAAACTTGGAAATAAAATAGTAATTATTGGTGAAGAAAGTTTGGTCAGCACGGATACCATTATGACTAATCTTGTTCCACACGGTAGCATTGCAGCCCTTATCGATCCGATCGATGGCACTGACTTACTTGAGCTGGGAATAGAAAATTGGTGTTGTGCTGGAATATTGTTTGATCCCCACGTTCCAGCGATTCTAGGTTCTGTTATTGCTCAGGCGAACGGCGATATATTTTTTGCTAGTACCTCTGATCCCGATGCGAAAGTTTGGGCCACGAAAGCAGGCGATTCGAATGAAACGATAATAAGTCGAAAAATGCGTGGCCCTGGTACGTGCAAGGAATTCAATGAATCTGTTATCTCATTCTACGGCCAAAAAATCAACGCTTTTAGGTCACTATCCAAGTTTCCAAAGCTCGAAGAAAAATTTACTCAAATGGAGAAGGCACCTCCTCCAAACTTCCGTTTGCATACCCTAAGTGGTAACCCTATGATGGTTCGACTAGCCGATCGTGCAAAAATGAAGGATGGAAAGAACACTTGTAAGGGTATCGATCTCCTCTTTTCTCTTCGGGACCAATTTCTTCATGATGTTGTTCCAGGCATGTTTATTGCCATGAAAGCTGGGGCACATGCTTATTTGCTCGATGGAACTCCTATCACCTATACAATGTTGGCTGAAAAGCTATTGCAACCAGGTACAAGAATGAAGTATGTCCTCTCATCTACGCCTGAATTAGCTAAAGAATTTTTATCCTATATTAACTAGCGCTTTGGTTAGCTAGTGAACCAAGTACTGCGCTTTGCTGTGAAAGGCAAAAAGCAGTATGGACGAGAGCGAGGTCGACGGACGCTGGACTGAACCGCAAGGTATCCCGGTTGGGGAGCTTGTCTGGCTCTCGCCAGACACGGGTGGCCTTCAAATTCATATTGCCACTACCGCAGGCAAGCAGGTTGCAACGATCCGCAAGCATGCGTATGTGACGGGTTTCAATGGTCACTTCAGCGGTTTGATGTGGAGTAAGCCGCTAGTGGGATCGGTGGCCGAACTGATTGCGGAGAAAGAGACGGCAGTGAAGGAATTTACTGATTTTCGCACGCCGAAAGCTGCTGTGAAATACGCAGTGGACCGCTTACCTGAGAGCGCTTGCAATGACCAAAGGAAAACGCACCAGGTAACACCATTGCCAGCCACGAGTTGGCAGTACCACTGAGAAGGCCGGCACCCCGCCAGGCCGTGGAAAGGAAACAAGGTAATAGATGGGTGATCTTACAAAATTTATTCTCTGCGCAAAACTTGATTGCAATAGTGCAAGTGACATGATGGATATTATCAGCAACTATGCTGATAAAGATTTCATTCTGCCAGAGCACGAATTTTTTTCTGCTGAGAGGTGGCAATTGCTCTTGTATAGATGCAGTGTAGAAGTAATCAATGACGACGTTACCCTGAATGTGTCCGCTAAATTCAAGCATTACGATAATGAAATTGAAAAGTTTTGCGACTGGATCACCTCAAAACTGTCACCAGAGATGGGTGAACAAGTTATTGGATCGATTGAAGTATTGGCGTGCGCAGAGGGTTATCCAGGAAATAGCCGGGAAACCCTTGCTTGGAAAAATAATGAGATAGTGTTTCAAGACTTCAAACCACATGAAGATAACCCAGACAACTGGGATAACTGTCCAAGGAATACAGAATGGATGAAAATAAAAGCGTGCTGAGAGTCAAATTCGACATTTGCTATCAAGGCGAAAGAGTGTCGATTGAACGCATCGACCAACTGAAAGAGAAGATACTTACCGCCGGTATCGACGAAATGTTGGCAAGCAAGCTGGAATCAGAGGCGCTGAGTTACAGCATGGACATCCAGCATGTTGGGCCGTCTGGTTATCGCTCCCCCGTTTTGAATGCCGAACAATTGAAAGAAGATGTGTCGAATTTTGTCGGGTCAATTCTCAACGATTTCAAATTGGGCGCAATTGATGCTACACAAGTTACCACGGCCATAGAAAACGTCATCGGTGCTGTGGATGAAGGTGATTGCGAAAAGGCAGTGCATTGGTTGCGTGCTGGACGAAAATTGATCCGACAGTAAAGCAATAATTGTGAGCTTGAACAAATCGAAAATAGGCATGACAGTTCAAGATGCCTACAGCCTGGTTACTATGATTGATGCAGGGACTTTCCCGACGTCGGCATTTGCAGACGGAAAAGGTCGAACGTTTGAAATATTCAAGACCGATATGCTGCCACATCGCCAGAAGTTCATAGCGCATTTATGCTTGAGTTCGAAGAATAGGAAAATACAATGATATCGATTGAATTATTGCACCAAAGATTGGAACTGGACCTCCAAAGCTATGCCCAAAGCAGGATGAGTGAGGTGTACTGTCAATAACGGACACTCATGTTCTAAGCTGCCTGCGATTGCCGATAAAAATTTTCAGCAAACAAGGCAGGCGACATATTGCCTAGACGCGAGTGACGTCGCTGGCGGTTATAAAAGCTTTCGATGTATTCCTGGATAGCAGCCTGTGCATCAGCACGTGTTGCATAGTGCTGGTGATGTATGAGTTCATTTTTCAGGCTTCCCCAGAAACTCTCCATAGGCGCATTGTCATAGCAGTTTCCTTTGCGTGACATGGATGCCTGCATGCCAAATTGTTCTAGCAATTCTCTGTAGCCCAGTGCGCAGTATTGGCTACCACGGTGATATCGGTCACCCATACTTCATTTGGACTGCGTGGAGTAAATGTTTGGTTCAGCAGATTTTCTGCAACAGGAAATTGATGATTCGAGTTGGTTGTCGCCTTAAATTTCCGTTTTTGCTTGCAACGTAGTGCTAGCACCCGGCGCAATCGAATAATACGGTCACGACCCGCTTTAAACCCTTGCGCTGCCAGCTCCGGTTGCATACGCAGGGGACCATAAGTCTCCCGGCTTTGCTTGTGAACCGCTGTGATGGCCAGCTTGAGACGTTCATCCACCTTGGCACGTTCCGACGGGATGCTGTTTAGCCAGGCATAGAAGCCGCTACGGGAGACGCCAAAGCTGCGACACAAGCTGGCAATGGGATAATCGAGTCGCATGGTCTTCATGAACGCGTATTTGGCAGCGACTCCTGCGCAAAGTACGCTGCCGCCTTTTTTACGATATCACGCTCCATCTTTGCCTGGGCCAGCTCCTTGCGCAGCTTGGCTACCTCCGCTTCGAGTTCCGGCACGGTACGGCTTCCTGGTGCTGTCTTCTGCGTCTGGCCATTCTTGGCCGCATTTACCCAGCCAACCAAAGTCCCTTTCGGAATGGCAAGGCGTGATGCAGCTTCCTCTAGTGTCAACCCTTGTGCCAACACAAGTTTCACTGCTTCTTCCCGTAACTCTGGCGTGTATCTCTTTTTCTGTTTCATTATTTCTCCTGATCGTTTATTTTAACAAACAGGAATGTCCGTAAAAGTCAGGATACCTCAGAGCTCTATGCTAGTGATTCCGATGTGATATTTGCTAGCAATTTCTAAGAGGCTGTTCGAGATCTTATTGTAAACAAAAGGAATATTGCGTAAACTTAGGTGATGAGAAAAGCCTACCCAAGCGACATCAGTAGAGAACAGTTTGCGAAGATAGAAGATATTCTGCTGAGCGCACGCAAGAAAACCAAGCCGCGCCAAGTGGATTTATATGATGTTTTTTGCGCGGTATTGTACGTGTTAAAAAGCGGCTGCCAGTGGGACATGATACCGAGCGACTTTCCTCCTAAAAGTACGGTGTACACGTACTTTAAGCAATGGAAAGAGAAGCCGTTGGGAAGTGAGTTAAGCCTGCTGGAGCAGGCTTTAAAAAAATCAGGTTGGCGCGGCCCGTACCAAACATGGTCGGAACGTACACAGCACCTTTTTGATCGTTGACGCCCAGAGTGTCAAAAACACGGATACGGCAAAACACAAAGGCTACGATGCAGGGAAGAAAATATCAGGAATCAAGCGCCATATTGCCGTTGACACAGAGGGGCTACCTCATGCCATTGCCGTGACAACAGCCGACATCACGGATAGAAAGGGAGCACTGGAAGCGTTTGAGCGGCACAAGCATTCCTTGGGCAAGGTTGCCAGCGTGCTTGTCGATGGTGGTTATACGGGGCGCCCTTTTGCTGAGGGTGTCCATCAAATTCTGGGGGCGTCCGTACAAGTTGCCAAGCGCAATGAACTCCACACCTTTAGTGTCATGCCTCAGCGGTGGGTGGTGGAACGCTCTTTTGCCTGGCTTGAGAAATGCCATCGCCTTTGGAAAAACTGTGAGCGACAATTGAATACCAGCTTGCAATTCGTTAATTTGGCATTCCTCACTTTGCTCTTGCGGCGCGGGTGATCAAAAAAGATCTCGAACAGGTTCTTAGATTTCGGTGCAGTTTAGGACATGAATGGATTGCCACCGCGAAACATATTGTTTATAGGAAAAGCTGGTGTCCTCAATGCCGTGGACAGCATTACAACAAACATGATTTGAAAACATTTCAGTTGATAGCTGAAAAGAGGGGCGGGAGATGTTTATCGATTGAATACGCAGGAATTCGCAAACACCTGCAATTTGTATGTGATCAAGGGCATGAATGGCGAGCCCAACCGTGTAATATTTTGCACCGTCAATCCTGGTGTCCAGTTTGTGCAAATGGGCGGAATGAAACGTTTAAAAGGCAGAATGCCCTACAAATGTTAAGGACTCCGCGCGCCTCGAGAACACCATCGAATCCCCTAACCATTCCCATGTCACCGTTAGGAAAGCGAATCGCTGAAATTTCTTGCGCCGACGCACGTATGAGGTCTGCGACCAAGGCCGGAAAAACAGTCCGCGCACGAAGCGTGTCTGCCCAAGTCTGTAAATGCAGTGCAGTGATCCAGCGCAATTTCGTGCTCCATTCATTTTAATGTAAGCGATCATCGACCAAGAATATCAAAAAGTCAATGAATCGTGTATAGACAAAGATCAATTTCGAAAACGCTATTCTCCATCACCATCTGGATCGGTCTCCCGCTCTCTTATTTGTGCAATACTCCCATTGCCAGTCGTTTTCAAACCATCTTCAAGACCACCCGCATCCAACAAATCCAACTGCCGACCATCTTCTTCAACGGCCAGGGCAGGGGAGAGAGCAACGGACGCCAGAGCCAATTCCTTAATCATCGCATCCCTCTGCAAATTCAAGGCAGTCAACTGACCCTTCAGCGCATTAATTTCCCCTCTGGAAGCATCGATCGTCGAACGGGCATTTTGCAACTGGCTTTTCACAAGATCCACCTCGGTCTGATTTCTGGAACGCAGAGAAAGTGCTTCCCCCTCCCAATGCAACGACTTGGCCCGAGCCTCCTCAATCTGCTGCAGCATATGCCGCTCCATCCCGCGATAACGCTGCTCATTCTGGATACCAGCCGCTTCAAACTCCGCCAACCGGCTCTTATGATCCGCATTCAGATTAGCCAGGCTGTCCTGGTATTGGGATGACAGTTGCTGCATCGCTTCCACATGCCGCCTGTCGCGCTCGTCAATCGCCTGCTGCATAGCCTCCAGCCTTTGTAACAGCACACCTTGTTCTGCTTTCAGGCCATCATTCATTTGCAAGGCCTGCTGCAAGCGCTCCTGAGAAACCGCCAGGCTCGTCGTCTGACCAGCCAATTCACCTTGCACTTGCTCCAGAAGCTTTTGTTTCTCCTCAACAAGTGAAGCCATTTGGGCATGCTCCTGAGTAAGCTGCGCACGCTCCTGGGTCAGAAGGGACTTTTCGTGGGCGAGATGACCCTGGGCTGCAGCGGTGGCTGTCGCCCACAACTGCCGCATGAGTTCCGCCACTTCGTCTGGCATCCCCTGGCCAGCCGCTTGCGCACAGTGATGACTGAACAAGCGCTCATACCAGGCATGGATATCGGCCTGAACGTCCGTGTCCGATCCGCCCTTGTAATAACCGCGCACTTTGGAGACCGACGGTTTTTCTGATGCGGCAGCCAGGGTATTACACGCAGCCCAGACAGCTTCACGCCTGGTGTAAGAACGGTCTGAAAGAACAGAAGTAGACATACGTATTTCCTGAAGGAAGAAAAGCTAAAAAATTGCCATTAGCTCAATGAAATCGGCGACAACCCGCAAAAGAAGGGAATTTTCTTATTGGGAACGACCTAATAATAAATATATTATTTTATTTCGTCAATATTCAGACGTTTAATCTAATAATTGCATGATTATCTTACTTATCATGTATTATTTAGGTGATGCCCCCAAGGTGAGAATTCCTGCATCTACTTGATTCAAGCAACTGCGTGAAACATTTAAGGAAATTCGACGCGGGATTTAGCTGAAAGCCTTATGTGATAAAGCTTTTCAGCTACTTTGGAAGAGAAAATATTAGATATAAATGTTTCACGATCGTCAGGATTCAATCAACTCTGAATCTTGATTCCCTTTTTGCTATACATCTTTTTGACGAGGCATACCACATTCGCCCTCACTATGCCTGCCGCGGCTGCGATACAGTCACTGTGGCAGCGATCCCGCCAGCAGTGATCGACGGCGGCCTGGCCGCTCCTGGTTTGCTGGCCTGGGTGGCGGTCAGCAAGTTTGCCGATCATTTGCCGCTGTACCGACTCGAACAGATCGCTGCCCGCCAGGTAATTTCCCCAGCTCCCACCGTACAAATCAGCCTATCTGTACCGATTTCCCATCATCAAAGAACCTGTCAGTTATAACGCCAATTCGCCCAAGCGAATTTTCCTGTACCAAATTGAATACTGCAAAATAGGCATCTTTTCCGATTCAGGTGCCGTCATGCAACGCTACTATCCCAACCTTCAAGCCATTCACCAACAGACCATGCAGCTGGAGTACGCGCAATGCAAGCATTGTCAGCAAACACAGCACTTGGTTTCGCACGGCTTCATCCGCAAGAAACGCTTGGGTGCCGAACCGCAAGCAGTTGGCAAACGCGTCTACTGCTCCAACCGCCATCATCGCACCGGTTGCGGGCGTACCATGCAGCTTTATCTGGACTCGACCATCCGCTATTTACATCATGCTGGCTGCTGTGTGGTGGCGTTGGTGCTCTTGCTGATGGCGGGCATGACCGTCCAGCACGCTTATCACCAGGCGACCGGTGTCAGCATGCCGCGCAATGCGTATCGATGGTTGCATCGCTTACACATGCAGGCGAGTGTCTACCGTAGCTTACCGCACCGACCACCACTACAGGATGCCAATCCGTTCATGACAACACATCGTTCTGCGCGTCTGGGGTCATTGATGTCAACATTCCAAACCTTATTGCAGCGCTTTGGACAGCACCTTTGCACGGCCTATCAGTCGCAATTGCAACGATCATTTCTGTGATGCGTGTTCGCCGGTCGTCAGACTTTTTTCCACATTCCCATCGTTTCTGTAGATTCAGCTCCATTGATTTCTCTTTCCTTGCCCGTGCAACAGGTTTTGACTCTCGATCATTTTGGATGACGCAGATAGGCTTTGCCTTCTTTTTTGACTCAACAGGAGAACGCATGGCTGCTAAACCTTCATTTGAATTACGACTACGGGTGTTGAATGCCGTGCATGATGCCCCCGGCAATAGCATGCGCGAGCGCATCAAGTTCGTCGCCGATAAAACCTTTATCGATGGCTTGTCAGGTCACCTGCACCAGTTCACCTGGCGCACCATCAGTACATGGCTGTATCGTCATAAAAGCCATGGCATGACCACCCTGCAAAACAAGACCCGTTCCGATAAAGATGCTTATCGCAAGGTGCAGGTGAATCAGTTGGCCGAGGCAATCCATGAAGTGCTGCCGACGCTGACACACAATAAGGTCGGCGTGATCCCCAAAAGCGTTCTATACCGGGTACTTTTGCAGCGCGGTTTGTTCACCCGCTCGCAATTAGCACCGACCACGTTTTATAGGATGATACGCACCCACCAGTTACTGGATGACAAGGCTGTGCAAAAGCAACGCTTGTCGTTTGCCATGCAGTTCGCCAATCAATTGTGGCAAGCTGACACCTTGTATGGCCCGACCATCAAACAGGCGGATGGTCATTGGAGAAAGACTTTCCTGATCGCCTTCATCGATGATGCGTCCAGGGTGGTGACACATGCCGAGTTTTTCTACCGCGACAATACCGAGAACATGGTGTTGGCCTTCCGATCGGCTTTATACAAGCGCGGTAAGCCGGAGCGGCTCTATTTCGACAATGGCGCGAATTATTCCGCCAAGGAAATTCTGCAGGCTTGTGTGCGGCTGGATATTCATCTCTCTCATGCGCCGATTCGTGACGGTGCGGCCAAGGGCAAGATCGAGCGTTTCTTCAGGGGGTTCCGGGATCGCTTTCTGACCTTGCATCCCAGCTTCACGTCTCTGGAAGAATTGAATCGCCTGACGCATGAATGGGTGGAGGGGGAATACAATTCGAAGTCTCATAGTGCCATAGGGATGACGCCGGTTGATCGTTTCAATCTGGACCGTAACCGGGTGAAGTTTTTGACTGACGATGCGTTTTCTGCAGAAGTGTTTTTTATGGAGGAGACGCGTAAGGTGAGTAAGACCAACGTATTCTCGATCCATTCGCAGCGCTATGAATGCCCGGTCGATTTACGCGACAAATCCATTCAGGTGCGCTATGACCGCATGCGCCGTGACCGTTTTGTGGTGTATTTCAACGGCCACCGCATGGGGGAAGCAACGGTGCTGGATTTATACGCCAATGCGCGCTTGCGTCTGCCGGCAACGGTTGGGGGCATGATGATTAAGGCCACCTTCGGTTTAACTAAAGAGCCGTTTTACCGCAGTGAGGTGGCGTTGTTGCCGCAGCAGGCCGAAGCCGTGGAGATGATCAGGGTTCATGCGCAGCACGGGGGCTTCTCGGTGATTGTGGGTCATCCTGGCGTCGGCAAATCTGTCATTCGCGAACATCTGGAACACTTGGGTAAGGAGCGCGATACGGTGGTGGTGTCTTTTAGCCAGACGATGCATACTTATCAGCCTATCTTGAAGCAATTGGCGGAGTCGTTGCAGGTGAATGCGCCAATGAAAGACATTGAAAAAGAGCTGATACAAGCGGCTTACCGTCATGTACAATCGCAAAAAACGCTGTATATCGTGATCGATGAGGCGCACTTGCTGGATGTGGGCATTTTACGTAAATTGCGCTTGTTGTTTGAGCGTTTCCCTAAAAAGCACAATCTGGTGTTGCTGGGGCATCCTGAGTTGATGTTTCGTTTGTCAATGACGTGTAATGAAGACATCAAGAGCCGGATCAGTTATTCCAGGCAGGTGTTGCCGTTGCATGACGATGACTTGACCAAATTTGTCGTCACCGAGCTGGCTGCTGTTGGTTTGGGTGCCAACACTTTCGATGAGGCAGCCTTGCAGGTCGTATTGCGGGCGGTGCAGGGTAATTTGCGGCTATGTCGTAACCTTTGTTACGCTAGTCTGATTGCTGCTTGCCTCGATCATCAACGCATTTGCACGGTGTCGCATGTCAATGCCGCGCTTCTGCAGCCGCACTGGCGTTCACACGATGCTTTGCTTAAGCAACAGGTCAAACCGCAGCGGGTGCCATCATGAGCATGCGTATCCACAAGCTCAACACTTACCTTCGGCCAGAGGACGCGTACACCATCGTTGAGTTTCTTGATCAGGTGCGTGACATGTTGATGCAGGCTTACGGCGATGATATAAAAATCATGCTGCAAGAAGCGTCACAGCACAATCCAATACAGAGGGAGTCGGATGATGATGAGTCGTTTTAGCGGGTAGCCGATATCATCATATCTTTCGGGGGGCGACATGCCCCCTTTTACACGACATTCGATATGACGGCAATTTGGTTGTCGTTATGATTTAAGTGAAGCTGGACATGCAAAATCGTATGACCGGAATGGGGTAATCCCGGCTCAATCTTGCCAAAATCGTGCGATGACAATTTGGGAGGAAGTACGATGGAAGCGGCGTGCGCAACAGTCAGCATGCGCTGCTACCACAACATCCTGTGCACGGGTGTTAACTGTCAGTGCTGCAGTGTTGATGAGCGTGGCCCTTTGGACTGTGGCGAGCAGGTTGCCCGCACCGTCGTACTGGTATTCGGTGACAGCACCGGCAGCGCTGACGGTTTTACTCAGGTGGCCTGCTGCATCATAGAAGCTGCGGCTGATCAGGTCGTTCGCTGAGCTGGTCAACATGGGCAGCAGGTCGTAGAAGACGCGGGCTGGTGGAGTAACGGGTGTCTCAGCAGGGGCGACGCCCTGTTCTGCCCAGACGGAGGTGCCTTCTGCACCTGGAGTTTCGCCTTTGTTGAACCATTGGGCCAGCCACAGGTGGCCGTTGTATTTGATGACTTCGCCGCCGATATAGGTAACACCAGCACCCCATGGGGCATAGGTGCCTGCTTCGGGAGCCTGGGCCCAGACCTGGGTTTCACCGGGTACATCACCGTGTGTTGGCCAGCGCGGTGTCCAGCGCTGCCCATCATGAATGACGATCTGACCCTCGACATATTCAGGGCCAGCGGACCAGGGAGGATTGGTACCTGCAGGAACCACCTGACTCCAGACATGTTCGACACCAGGGGCAAAGCCAGGCGTGGTTGTCCAGTTGGCTTTCCATATCTGGCCGTCGTGAGTCACTATCTGGTTGACGACATATTCAACACCTGCCATCCACGGACGTATCGTGCCTGGTGCCGGTACTTGCGTCCATACCTTATTGACACCGGGTTCATCACCCAGGCCGGTATCCCAGCGGGCCATATAGACTTGGCCGTTGAAGCTGACAGTCTGGCCTTCCATGTAATACTGGCTGGCGGACCAGGCAGCGACGCTGTCGGGGGAGACGACTTCCAGCCATTTGACGGAAGTGGCGTTCGGCTCACTGCCCTGGGTATCAACCCGTGCCTGGTACACCTTGCCATTGTGGGTCACCTGCTCACCCATCAAGTAGGCTGTATCCGTATTCCATTCAGGCGTGCTGACCGTTATCGGGCCTGGAGCAGACGATGTCGTTCCTCCAGAATTTGTCGGAGGTGCTGACGATACCGGCGGCGTAACCGGAGTGGTTGACGGGGTTGTTGTCGCAGGCACAGCGACGGTATCGGTATTGCTGATCAGTTGCGCGATCTGTGTGGCAGTCAAAGGCACACTGTGCTGTATGGTCTGGATGCGCTGGCCCAGGGCATTGTAGACATACTGGGTGACCTTGCCATCTCCATCGACCATGCCTTGCAGGTTGCCTGCGGCGTCGTAGATGTACAGTTGTTTGACGCCGGTCGCGTCGGTACTGACGCTGAGACGGCCCAGGGCATCATAGCGGTAGCTGCTTTGCGCCTGGCCACCAGCGATGGTGGAAATCAGTTGACCAGCCACATCATACACGGCGGTATCAATGCGGCCATTGGCCTGGGTCTGGGTGATGGTGTGGCCGGCGTCATCATAGTGATTGACAGTGTTGTGGCCGAGGGCGTCAGTGGTCGAGAGCACGCGGCCCAGGCCATCATAGACATAGCTGGTCTGGTTATGGTCGGCATCGACCTTGAGCAGCAGATTGCCTGCGGCATCATAACTATAGCTGCTGACGGACTCTTTGCCATCGACAATACCATTGCCGTTGGCGTCAACGGCGTTATAGCTTGTCATGCTGGTGAGCTGGCCGCGGCTATTGTACTGGTAGTCAGTACGGCTGGTCTGGGCCGGGTTCTGGGCAGCGGCCCAGGTTTCCAGTTGGGCCTGGCTCAGGCTTTGGCTGGCGCTCAATTCTGACTATGACCAATGGTTAATTTGAAACGGGGCAGCTCCTCTGCCACACGCATCACTTCTTGGGGAATAGTCCGAACATTCCAGAATTTGTTTAGGTGAAATCGGAAATAATTTTAACTTCCGTTTTTAATTCTTAAAATCAGCTAAACACATTCCATTCGTTAATTAATAACATCAAAATCTAAGAATATCATTCGGCGCTAGATTTAAAGAAAAATGGGGCAGTAATGCATAGAAAGCATCGGCAATTCACTGTTTGGTGGTATTTAAGCATTTTTTTATGGTGGACTTGAAGCAAGGCGTAAGGCGAACAAGGTGACCGTGGTGACTAACAGGTGCTGGCGTGAGTGAAGCGTTTGTTGCGTCGCTTCGCTCCTAAGAACCTGTTCGAGATCTTTTTTGATCACCCGCGCCGCAAGAGCAAAGTGAGGAATGCCAAATTAACGAATTGCAAGCTGGTATTCAATTGTCGCTCACAGTTTTTCCAAAGGCGATGGCATTTCTCAAGCCAGGCAAAAGAGCGTTCCACCACCCACCGCTGAGGCATGACACTAAAGGTGTGGAGTTCATTGCGCTTGGCAACTTGTACGGACGCCCCCAGAATTTGATGGACACCCTCAGCAAAAGGGCGCCCCGTATAACCACCATCGACAAGCACGCTGGCAACCTTGCCCAAGGAATGCTTGTGCCGCTCAAACGCTTCCAGTGCTCCCTTTCTATCCGTGATGTCGGCTGTTGTCACGGCAATGGCATGAGGTAGCCCCTCTGTGTCAACGGCAATATGGCGCTTGATTCCTGATATTTTCTTCCCTGCATCGTAGCCTTTGTGTTTTGCCGTATCCGTGTTTTTGACACTCTGGGCGTCAACGATCAAAAAGGTGCTGTGTACGTTCCGACCATGTTTGGTACGGGCCGCGCCAACCTGATTTTTTTAAAGCCTGCTCCAGCAGGCTTAACTCACTTCCCAACGGCTTCTCTTTCCATTGCTTAAAGTACGTGTACACCGTACTTTTAGGAGGAAAGTCGCTCGGTATCATGTCCCACTGGCAGCCGCTTTTTAACACGTACAATACCGCGCAAAAAACATCATATAAATCCACTTGGCGCGGCTTGGTTTTCTTGCGTGCGCTCAGCAGAATATCTTCTATCTTCGCAAACTGTTCTCTACTGATGTCGCTTGGGTAGGCTTTTCTCATCACCTAAGTTTACGCAATATTCCTTTTGTTTACAATAAGATCTCGAACAGCCTCTTAGCGGTCTCGATCTGGCACCTGATCAATAATAAATAATGACTTAATAACATTGTAGTATTACCATACAATTAACTTAGTATCGATTTTGGTCGCTCTTGCCTCACATTAAGTTACTGTATTACAACACTAGTGTTGCCTCGGCTCGTCAGATAGCCGGTATCGGTTAGTACACCCATGGAGTAAGCCCTCCAGTGTATTTTACCGCTAGAAGTAGTGAGCTAAATTGAGTTAGAACTGGTACACTAGAAGGCTAGGTGTTAAGCGGCATTGGTCGCCAAGCGCTGCAGGCAATGCCCAATCTGATACGGGAAGTGTAATGCCCGAGCTGTTTGATGCAGCTTTTGTTGGGGAAGTTCGAATGACGGAGCGGAGCTGATCAGTGCGTCGCCCAGGGGTTGTCTGCAGTCTCTGACACCATCATTCCAGAAAGAGGTAATTAAATGTCGGCAAGTTTAAAAGGTGATCGCCAAGCTCTACAGCGGACAATGGAGGCCATCATTGCCAAGTCGCAGCGAAATGCGACAAGACAACCTGAACTGCCAGGGCTGAATGGGCAAACACAAAGCGGTGGCGAAAATTTAACAAAAGTGCTGCCCGAGCGTATCGCCGAGCTTGTCTACAACATTCCTGCCAAACGTCGATTCGATGATTTATTCCTCCAGCCGGAGGTAGTCGAAGAAGTCACGGAATTTATCTACGAGTATTCGCACTCAGCACTGCTGCGTGCCAACTCGCTGGAGCCGCGGCATACAGTATTGCTGGTAGGTCCTCCAGGCAATGGGAAAACCAGTTTGGCAGAGGCACTTGCTACAGAATTGTCCCTTCCTCTGCTCTCGATTCGCTACGACGCTATTGTAGATAGCTTTTTGGGGGAGACTTCGAATCGCCTGCGCAAGCTCATTGACTATGCAACACTCAATCCATGTGTTTTATTCTTCGACGAATTTGATGCTGTCGGGAAAGAGCGCAACGATCCGCAGGAAACCGGCGAAATCAAGCGTGTGGTGAGCTCCTTGCTAGTTCAGATGGACCATTTGCCGAGCCACACATTGGTCGTATGCGCGACCAATCATCCGGAGTTATTGGATCGCGCAGTATGGCGTCGGTTTGAATTAAAACTCGATATTGAACGCCCTGATAGCTCTCAATTAAAAAGATGGTTTACCCGATTTAGCCAATCGTTAAATAGCGTAGACTTGGGTTTAACACCTGATGAATTCGCGGAGTATATGGCCGGTGAAAATATGTCCGAGGTTGAGGCCTTTACCTTGGACGTTAGAAGGAAGATAATATTGTCGAAGGGCAGTGTAACCCCTGCAGATGCTATGCAGCATGTATTAACTCGCCTGAAGAAGCGCCCGACAAACAATATTACTCTCCCAGGGGATCATGGCGAACGAATATCCGATAACCAGGCTGAAGCGCGTCCAAAAAGACGCGCCTCGAATAAAGGGACGAAAGGCGCACCTCCCAAGAAAATTCCCGTATCAAAAGCAGATAGAACGCCTGGGAAATAAATTCGACTCTGCTTTTCGCAACATCGAGCAGTATGAACAAGGCGTAGACGTCTCCATTGATCCCCGAAATGTCGTCCCTGAACGTGCTTTGGTGTTTGAGCTTATCGGGAAAGTAGCTGATTTCGAAGTCGCCGCACAGGCTCTTGGCCTGGAGTGGCTCGGCAGCCAAGATCCTGGGAAATACGAACGGATCTCCCAGGATGACGATGTCGAAGAGGAAGAGGACGACGCCGAGGCTGAAGCCGGGGGAGACGGTGGAGTTCTTTATCTGACGATGCCGAGCTTAAACGGGCTCAAAGGTCTACTGGCTCAATGGAATCGTTATAAACGCGATGAGCCCCCGGCTTATGACAAGCGGGCACTGTGGGCGATGTTCAGCTACCTTGCAGATCTGCGTGTCTGGTCTGAAAAAGACCGAATCGACCCTGCCCTTGCACGCCATATCGGCGCATTAGTCGCAGCTCACCCGGATCGCCAGGTGCTCGTGGAGCTCGATTTCTGGTACCGAAGCGAGAAAGAACGCCGAGATAACTCAATCGAAACGCTTCATCGCCTTCTTGATGAGGCAGGTGGAGAAATGCTCGACCAGGTCGACATTAGCGAGATTAAATACCAGGGCGCCTTGGTAAGCTTACCTGTTGCGGTGGCTCAAGAGCTTTCCAAAGGCAACAAACTGGCGCGGTTCGACGACATCATGACGATCCGCCCACAATCTCTTTATTCTGCAGAGATACCCTCAGAAGAGCCAGCTACTGGCCCTGCTTTCCCAACCCAAGAACCAACTCGCCAGTGCATTACGGCGCTGCTTGACGGCTACCCGGTGAGTGGACATGCTGCGCTCGTCAACCGGGTCACCGTTCACGAAGTGGACGTGCGTGGAGGGAATGTTCCGGCTTTATCCCGTAACCACGGGACCGCCATGGCATCGCTCATTGTCCACGGAGATCTTCAAGCATCAACGGGCGCCATCAGCCGTCCAGTCGCGATCATTCCCGTTTTGACCGATTCGGGCAAGGCCGGCAGCCGAGAGACAACGCCGAAAGGAAAGTTGCCGATCGGGGTAATTTACCGTGCGCTGCAAGCATTGGTTGCCAGCCGCGGCAATCCGGAGTTAGCTGGGGTCACGGTCGTCAATCATTCCATTTGCGACACTTATGCACCGTTTGTGCGGCGACCATCGCCGTGGGCGACATTACTCGACTATTTCAGCCACAAACACCGCCTGCTCTTTATTGTCAGTGCCGGCAATATTGCGGAATCGTTCCCGTTGGGCGATGTGTACGCGGATCTGAACGAATTCAACATCGCACTGCCCGAAGAACGGGAAGCTGCACTGCTGCTTGCAATTAATGAAGCGAAGGCTACGCGCGGGATTTTGAGTCCGGCCGAGGCGATAAATGGCGTGACAGTGGGGGCACTACATATTGATGGCGCGGGCCCGCAGGCCTCGGGGATCGATCCGTATCCGAGTGTAAGGATGACCAACCTGGCATCTGCGACCGGATTTGGTGTCAATCGCAGCTTGAAGCCGGATCTAGTAGAGCAAGGCGGGCGATTTGCCGCAGGCTGCTCTAACATCCAGGGCGGCGGTGGCGTCAAAGTTCATGCCCAGACTGCCGCCGGGATGGGGCATCAAGTAGCGAGCCCGTCGGTGAGCGGTGATCTGACCCACGTGACGCGTACTGCCGGGACCAGCAATGCCGCAGCGCTCGTTTCACGCGCCTGCAATCAAATCGCTGATGCGGTGGAAGACGCTTTCAACACAGATGGTACCAACTGGATAGATTTGCCAACACGGGCGGTAATACTGAAAGCGCTGCTCGCTCATGGTACGTCGTGGGGAGATATCGGGGATATTCTCTACGATGCATATCCGCCTCACGAATCTACCAAGCATGCAAAGCGTAAAGACAGCATTGCCAAATTTATCGGGTATGGCCGCCCTAACCTGGAGCGTATCATCAGCGGCACCGACAATCGGATTACATTGTTAGCAGATGATGAGATTCAACATGACCAACTGCATGAGTATCGCGTACCGCTTCCTACCGCGATGCTCAATACACGGGATGTCCGTTCGATTACTTTGACTTTGAGCTGGTCGACACCAGTGGTGACGCATTCAGTTGACTACCGCGGCGTCGCATTGAAGCTGGTAAATCCCGATGGAAAAAGCGGTTTCTGGAAGGGCGTTGCAAGGCAGCTTCAGCCAGTGCATACAACGAGCGAACGAGGTACTCTGTTGCATATCAAGCTAGAAGGGGGAAAACTCATTAAGACCGCACAGGCAGATGGTATCTTCATCGGTGTCCAGGCGATGGCGCGGCATGTGTCGCAGCATGGTCAGCCAATTCCGTATGCGCTTGCCATCACGCTGGAAATGGGGCAATCGCTTCAGACGGGCATCTATAACGAAGTACAACAAGAAATTAGAGCGCGCAATGCAGCGCGTGCTACTACTAGGGTTGGAGCAAGGACATGAGTAAATTTAGTATTGGTGACTCACTCGGCGCACGTTCGCCAGGTGACATCGCAGAATATCTCAGTTTGATCGGTGATACCGATGCTGCTGTGGAATTCCAGAATGGGCAGGTCTCGGGGCAAGGCCTGTTGGGGCAAGTGAAAGCCTACAAACATATCGGCGCGATTTTAGGGTATTTGCCAGTACCTAAGAGGGGCGAGGTTAACATGCCCATCCAAGGTATCAGCAAGCTTACTGGCGACGTCAAAATTGTAGGAAAGCGAGTGAAAATCTCGCTCGATAAGTTCTACGTCGCCGAGTATCCCGGCTTAGGCACACATCAAATCCTGTGCGAATTCACCGGAAAGAACCAGGTGTCGAATGAGACTGAAGAGCTTCGTTTTGCGCTGCGTTTCAAAGCTGGCGATAAGACCAGCGCAAGTGTGAGCGGAGTTCCTATTTTCATGGGGTTACGGTCGGCAATAACGGCATCTCATTCGAGGGCCGCTCGATCAACGTCAAAAGTAATGGCGATGAGACTATCCTTGATACGCTTGGTGCATCCGCGTTTCAAAACGGTCTTGGTTTGTTAGTGTCCGCTCAGCCCGCACTTAAGCCGTTCACTAGCCTGGCAACGGCAGTAGTCAAATCGATTGCAAGCAAAAATCGAAACACACAGGTTCACAATTTTGTTCTGGGGCTTGATTTCGAAGCGAGCGGTACATCCGCCAAGTTGCAATATGGATCTTATGTCGTTGTTCAGTGTGATGACACCGGCAGTTGGGACTGGAGTAATTACGAGTGGAACCGCGATACGAACACCATAAAAATAAAGGATAAATCAGATGACTTTCCATTCAATTACATGGTCTTCCGAGTAGTACCGTTCGATGAGGACGATGTGGTATCGACTTAATATCGATGTCCCATGTGTAGCAACAGATGGAAGGATTGGGTAAATGCAAATATCGGCAACTGAGTTATGAGACCTTGTCATCAAGCAAGTGCAGAACTATCCTGTGTTTGAGAAACTGATCGAGAAAGGCACGATTGCCAAGAAAGGCGCATGGTACGAGATACTGAATAATGCGGTTTTGAAGCGCTAATCGATTATGCAACCACTGTACGTATCGAAGAAACCAGAACTCTGATGAAGGTTCCCAAGCAAACCAAATTCTAGCAAAAGCGTGCTGCTAGAGCCAAAGCCGTTAAGTTGCACTGAAAACTGACCCACCGTCCGCACGAATTTGCAACGGAATTTGATAATCATCTAGCCGTCCTCCCTTCGGCCTAGCCGAGGAATGAAGTCACGGTACGAATCGGAACTTTATCGAGGAGGAAGGAGGTCATGTTATGTTACGTGACATTGCAGACTACAAAGAACCTATCTCAGTGTCCGAAAATACTTGACCACTACAAACCATTTCCTCACCCAGTCCAACTGGTGGATACAAATTGCTCTCTTGTCCATAAGTACCCCATCAGCACAGTCATCCTTTTAGAGAAAGACTATTGTAACGCCTTTAAAGCTTCAATAAATTTCCAAGGTCTTGTGGATCCGGCACCGTCTGGCACCTTCATATTGATACTCCCGGCCACTGCTGCTGCGAGCGCGCTGCAATTTATTCCATCATTGTTTAGCAGAGAATAGTCTGGGCCCGACTCGCTCCAGATATCGAACTCCTTTAGCACGAGCTTAAATTGATCTTCGTCAACCGTTACGATGAGATCCGTGTCCCAAACCAAGTCTGTCCATTTTTCATCTAGCTTACCACTGACCGACGTGAAGACACTCTTAACTGCCGTTAACGTTCCTCCATCGGGGTAAAGTCCAAATAGGTGCAAATAGACGCGTAATCCTTCTTCAATTTGGACCCCAACTCCCACAAAAGCATGACCTACGCTGTCAATTGCTGCCTTGCGGCCCTGAAACGACACAAAGGGAAATTTCGAAGTGCTGTTCAAATACCGCTCATATAGGTCTTCCATTTTCAATCTCTCAAGTAAGGTTCTCAATCAGGACTCGTGAACTCCTAACTGCATGGAGCTGAAGCTCACATTCATTTTCTGGCATATCACATTAATTACAGTTGACTGTTGCAGCACTCCAATACCATCTATAAAACCAGCCTAGCAACATTTTCGTTCGTAATAATTGACAGTACACTGGGCTTATTTGGTATCTACAGGCGGAACTCCTTCGTCGCATTCTGATGGTTTCGGGGCAAATTTTTGGCACATTGCGACTTCCCGCTTACGCGTTGCGATCGCATATCCTTTCAGAAATTCCTCCTGCCGTGCCAATTGGGCATCGATATCACTTGCAACACGAACGGCAATCACGCAATCAGATGGCGGTGAAGCAAGGAGTTTCGACAAACATAGACCCACGTCTGGCGTCCCTCCAGAAGTGCTACTACCAAGGGCGTGACTAGCTTCGATTTGTATGCCCCCGCCATTTCCAAACGGGTCGGGGACTGGGATTTTAAATCCGCACGGTAGTGTTCCTTTCTGGACAATGCATTGGAAATCAATAACGTTGCGTGTTGGTGTTTGTGCTTGACTAGCCATGCACATTAAGAAACAAAGTCCAATTACCGTAGCAGAAATACATTTTTTTTGCATATTCATACGGCCTCCTTAAGTAAGAATTGAATAGATAAATCTGGTTTAGCGGTTGGTCAATCGGAGGGGTAGCTATGGCGCAAGGGCTGAGATGCGCGACTTCGACAACTCTCACTTTCTGCAAGATAACTGTCCTCTGCGATAACTCTATTGGCCTAATGAGTAAGTCCTGGGGCAGGTGGCAAGAAAACGGCCTTGGGCGCTATAGCTCTGGACCATAATTTCGCATCGCTTGCTGTGCGCATTTCATCTCCTAATTCCTGCAAGATGGCGCCCCTCGCCACCAATAGCGATCGCATGATTTCGGGATAGGCTACAGTACCATCTTTGAGTACTGCTGCCGAAGGCAGAGCGAGTAGTAGGGATTCGTTAAACATGACCGGGCTCTTAATTTCTATGAACCAAGATCGGCCACGCTTGACGATGTATGGGCTTAAAGTGGGAAAGGCGAAAAAGACATCGCTGGCACTCGCTTCTCCAGAATCAAACAAACTCGCGTATTCTTGCAAGCTCAGTGCCGCCGCACCAGTATCCGCCAACACGAGGTGGAGTGCGACGTTTCGAGCAAATTCCGGATGGCGAAGCAACATGCAAGCTGTTACGTGGTACGGCTCACTTGCTAAGTATTTATGGGGAGCGCAGCCTTCCTTCGATGTTGCTGCAATTAGTTCATTCGAAGCATTTGGTTGACCATCGCCAAATTTACCATTGCGCAGTTGATCAGCAGCGAAATCGATTATATAGAGTCCAGACATAAGAGTTTGCTGCGAGATCGCTACGTTAACCGTATCGATCGCTGCCAACAAATTTGCTCGCCCACCACGCTCTCTCACCTCATTCAACTTGCCACCTTTAGTTAAAGTTGCTTCATCCCACAGTTTGAGGCCTGGACCGGACTCGTCGATCAGAGCATTGTATGTTTGAAACAAAACTGAATAATGCGCAAGCTCTGCTACGAGGGGGGCATTGACTGGGATTTCCAAAAGAGGACCAGCGGGCAAAAAATTTGTGTCGCTGAGGCGTAATCCTTCATTTGCCGGAGAATTATCATCCGTCTTACAGGTAAGTCGCGCATAGTGCACATCATGAATAGATCGTGGTGCTGTAGCCAGCGCGCCGATAAATCGCGTAGAGCATGGTTCCCTGAATGTAAATTCAGTCTTTTCGGGATTATTGGGTTTTCCTAGCTGCAACGCGTTGACTGTATAAGCAACCATGGGAAAGTACATTTCCCGATCATTACGCCACATCGCGGATGCATTATCCGGCGTTTTTCGAGCAGAGCGCACCTGTGCTACGTCCCATAATGTTGGAGGTAACATGGGGGCCATCGTGTTTCCGCTACGGGTGATGAAGAGATTATCATTGAGCATTTTTTGGCATTCGGGATAGCTACGATTAACATCCTGGGCGTAGTTTTCAAAATGCGTCTTGCGCGTTATGTACGATTCGAAATAGCCGTTCTTCATTCCCGCCAGCTGTGCCGACTCCACAAATCGGTGGCATTTACTCAAAGGGAGATTGACGTTGGAAAATTGAGCCATCGCCGTTAGGAACTCCACTGAGTCTTGTATACCGTCGAGTTTTGTCATGATCGCTCCCGTTGAAGTCGCAAGTTGCTTCGAGAGATTATCGAGTGCTTCCAGAGTCTTTAATTGAAGGTGCTGGATTTCACCAAGAGCTGCCTTGATTTCCTCGAAGCGTTTTTCCAGCATCGGGTCTCCAGCAAAGCCACCTAGTACACCTCCACCACCTCCACCAAACAAGCCCATTGCGCCTGAGGCGGCTCCTAAAAAGTTTCCACTGAAATAAGCTGCTGCGATGTTTGTTGCTGCTTGAGCAGTACCGATGGATTGAGTTATGCTCGGATCAATCTTAACGCCGAGCGAAGACGCGAGCGCGAGATAGCCCTGCACGTCGTTGAGTCCCTTGGACAATACATCCGGTTTTCTCAGGTCGGAAAGACGGTCTAACGTATTTCTTAACTCGTCCTTCGTAGGAAAAGGAATGCCGGCTCGGTCCAGAGCGGAAATGACATCACTACTTGAGACTGCTTCACCTTGCAAGAATTGCTGCCCGATTTGAATGGCCGACTTCAACGCAGCCTGCTCCAGAGGTTTAAAGTTAGACGAATTTAATACGCGTCGGGCGACAAGGTCGCCCACTGTCTGCAGGCCTTCCGCGGCGGCTCTATATGATGTGAGATATTCCTTGGTTTGAGCAAGTATGGGTTTTGAATTTCCTAATGCGTTGACGACGAGGGCTGTTTGACTCACGATGGACATGCCATCGTGAACTACTTTTTGCAAATCGCCAATCGCGTTTTGCAATTCGGTACTCTCCATTGAATTAATAGCCTGGGCACGGCTAAGGGCGTCTGCCAGTTGACTCTGCAACTGCCCTCGTAATAAGACTGCTGCCTGGCCACCAGCAGCATCGATGACTTGTGCTTTCAGAATGGTCGGGCTAGATGTAAGGACAGCATCCCAAAGGGTCTTATCTCCTTGGGTTAATCGATTCTGCCAATCCTTAAGCGTGGTCTTGGTATTTTTGGCCAGCTCTAAAGTTAATACCGCTTTTAGCGTTTCCGTATTTCGTTGAGTAGCTTGTTGAAACACGGCCTCGCGTAACTTGTCTTCGACTTGAAGTTGTGCGCTTTGGAATGTTTCGAGCGCTAGCGAACTGGTCTGAGTAACTGCGTTAGATGTCCTCGTGATCGAGCCTAACGTCGTGACTACATAGGATTGTAAGCGCAAATTTACTGCCGACTGGAGTGCGTTGGCATTATTCATGAGCGCTTTTTCCGTTGCTACCAACGGCTTAGACTCCATCGATTTTAGCCGAGCTGCTGCTACTTCGGCCGCGATGTCTTGCCCTCCAATTTCACTTCCAATAATAGAGTTCAGTTGGGGGAGGCATCGGCGATGCCGTTCACTCTCAACTTAACGAGCTCCGTTAGTGTCTGGGCCGATACAAATTGATGTGGGAAGCAAATTGTTGCAAAAGTGACGGCTAAAAGGCGATTTCGCATCAACATGATGTTTCCCATTTCTATTCAAAACAAAATCGAGGTTGAAGTGCTATTGAATTTGAAAAAACCAATTAATTGCGGCGGACAGACAGCTGTATTGCTAAATCAGGATTTAGTTATTGTTTCTTATCTTAGTTTGCGTCGATCAATTTTCGAAGGTAAACCAAAGGCAAATCCCTTGTGTCCCTTTTGGGAATAACAACACCCTGGCTTGCAAACCGATTCGCAACATTAAACATAAATGTGATGCAATCATTTTGTGTCAATGAATAGATACCACTGTAAGTGAGTTTCTCTAGGGTCGGAATATTGTAAAAAGGTTTCGCAATGGCCATTGCCGTCATAAAGTCTGCTTTGTTCACCATTAGCACAAGACACTCTTCTTTTGCGGCCGTGTAGTGCTCTTCGCCGGGGTACCCAACGGGTGTCGCCAAGAGTGCGATGTAGGACAATACGCCCTTGACCGCTGAGTTCGTCATGAAACCTAAAGAGAGGATGCGCCTGTCCCCTGCGAGCGATCGATAGCTATACATGACGAAGGCATGCCCGGGAAGGCTTGAAGCCCCAGGAGATGGGCGGGCGCAGGGAGATACCGTGTATTCGCCATCAGCATCACTTTGCTCCCGTAAATCTAGTTCCTTGTGAGGGCCGGCGGTGGCTAAAATTGGGACGAAGAAGAACGTAGCGTGTAGACCTTTAAGTAGCATGAGTGTCTCCGGCCGATAATCATGTCTAATTATTAAGCAAAATTTATTATTTGTATATTTATATTGGTACCGATAGTTGGTTCTGAACCTTTCAATTGCTAAGTTGTTGTACGCAACAAACAATGGAATTTGCTTTTACGATTACTAGTCATCAGCCGGCGATTGTACGGCGCCAGGCAAGATCATATAAATCGAACAGCCACGTTTGGCGGGGAAAAGCTACTCTCAAATACACTGCTTGATCTTGCCCAGCAGCTTCGCCGAGTGCGTGCCGTCAGGTGTCCACACATCATCAAAGTAGTCGAGCGAATTAAGTTGCGCAGCTCGCAGGTGGTTCTGCTGGACGGCGAACGACTTAGCATTCAGCTCAGTCCTGCTAACAGGCAATTCTATTTGCCCTTAGAGATGCCACGCAAGGCACGCTTCAGGTGGTGGGGATCGATCGCCACATCCGAGCCGTCCCAAATAGAATGGCAGTCCCACGCGCCTCTGAAAATCTGACATTTTGAGGCAGGCGCGTGAACTACCCTAAGTCAGCTTCAAATTAAGCAAAATATTACTTTGACATTTCGCGCCAACAATCTGGCACATAAAATGGCACGAATTCATTTACGCGCCACTTTATTTGGCGCGATAATGGCATGAACAGCACTATGCAGACCAAAACATGCCAAAACCCACCCTCCCCAAGAGCTAGACCACCTGGTTGAGCTGATTTCCTTGCACGACAACGGTATTGGCATGGACTCCCTCTTACAAGCCCTCAGTGATCAAATTCCACGCCGCACCTTACAGCGTCGACTGGCCCTCCTCATCGAGCAAGGCCGCATCCAATCTAGCGGTGGAAGCCGTGCATTGCGCTATATGCGCCGCCAAACAGGTCCAGATGCATCAAATGACGATCAGCTCACGACGGCAGGCACCCTATCTTCCGAAATGTATGTACCCACTTCACCGGAAAGCGAGAAAATTAAAGCCTACGTGCGTCAGCCACGTCAGTTACGTACGCCGGTTGGCTACAAACTTGAATTTCTTGAACAGTACCACCCCAACCTAACAGCTTACGTCCCACTGGACCTACGCGAGCAACTACACAAGCTGGGCCGCTCACCAGCTGACCAGGCCCCCGCTGGCACTTTCGCCCGCGACGTGCTGAATCGCCTGCTAATCGATCTGTCATGGGCCTCTTCACAACTTGAAGGGAACACCTACAGTCGTCTCGATACAGAGCGGCTGATCGAATTCGGCCAGGCCGCCGAAGGTAAGAATGCATTCGAAACGCAGATGATCCTGAACCACAAAGAGGCCATCGAATATCTGGTGTGCAATCCAGAGCATGCACAACTCAATACGGACACGATTATTGCCTTGCATGCCTTCCTGTCCGATGGACTAATGGCCGATCCTTCGGCTTGTGGCCGTATCCGTAGCCGTGCCGTGGAAATAGGCGGCAGCGTGTATTTGCCTGTCGCCCTGCCCCAGCGCCTGGAAGAACTATTTGGCATTGTCATCAAGATGGCTGCAGAGATACAGGATCCGTTCGAGCAAGCTTTTTTCCTGATGGTCCACCTACCCTATCTGCAGCCCTTTGAAGACGTCAATAAACGAGTCTCAAGGCTGGCAGCCAATATTCCTTTCATACGCCACAATCTGTGTCCCCTGTCCTTTATCGATGTGCCGCAGCAAGCCTATGTCGATGCCATGCTTGGAGTGTATGAACTAAATCGCGTCGACCTTTTGCTCGATGTTTTTGTGTGGGCGTATGAACGTTCTTGTCAGCAATATGCCGCCGTGAAACAAAACCTGATTCCACCAGATATCTTTCGTCTGCGCTACCGCCAGGCGTTGGCAGAGCTGGTGGCGACCATTGTTCGCAGCGATGCATTTGCCACAGAAACCGTCGTACGTGCAAAAATACCTGCTCAGGTTGCCGAAGCGGACAAGGATCATTTCACCGAATTAGCATTGGCCGAATTCAAAACCCTGCATGCCGGCAATGCTGTTCGTTTTGGTCTCAGACCTCTGGAGTTTGCTGCCTGGCAGGAGAAACATGGCGGTGCGACGTGATTGACAGCCACTTTACGACGAGCAGACGAATTGACTGAACCCATGCCAGAGATAGACGAAACAGCTGCACCAGCACCCTTCTTTGCCCTAAGCAAACTGGACAATGCCCCCGCGTCCAGTCTCGACGGAACATCAGGCATCAACCGTGCAACGTTGACTCCATGGATTACGGCAAGTAACGATTCAGAAGCCATCAAAGCCTGGTTGCACATGGGAAAATGCCGCATACGCATTATCATCGCCGGGTATGCTGAACTTCACGAAGATCTATTCATGACCTTGATTACACTTGCGACTGTTCTCCCGGAATACGCAAAAAGACAATAAAAACACTTGGCAATGATAGTGATTCTCATTTAGAATAAACTTGTTGCCTGCATGACATCCCCGTATCTCGATATCTACTACAGGCT